>NZ_JANZKW010000004.1:0-300000 GCF_027257935.1 Chitinimonas sp. BJYL2
GTTATAGAAGTGCAGGACCTCCTCGGGCTGGACAGTCTTGTAACGCGGCGAAACCACCGACAGTGGGGCCATGGTGTCGGAGCGAAACAGCACCTTGGCATCGGGATTGACGCGGATGTGCATACCTTCGCCCGAGACGTTGTAGAGCACGTCGCTTTGCTCGATGGTCCAGTCCATACCGGCCTCGGTGAGCCAGGTTTCAAGGGGTTGCTTGGGAGATAGGGGGTTACCCAGGCCATGCCAGGGCGTTTGGCCGGCGAAGGCCATGGTTTCGACGAGGTGGGACATCACGGACTCCTGAAATGACGAAGCCCGGCGCGAGGCCGGGCTTGGGAACAGGTCTGGATCGGCGGGATCAGGACCTATCGGGTGCGGTTCAAGAGCGTGATATAGGGGTGAAAAAATCTGGGATTGGGGCGGAGAGTAAGGCTGGGTGCGGGGTCTGGCGAAAATTTGGGCGGGGTTTTCACCCATTTGGGTGATGATTGGTTCGCGCAGGAGCAGTTACCCTAGTTTAGGTAAGTAGTTCGGATAGGTTGGGTGATTAATCGCCAGCGGGCCAGACTGGGCAGCCGCTTCTCGGCCAAAGTGGTCGCTTACCGCGCAGGGGCGGACCGTCCGCTACCGACCCTGAGCGGCCAATTTTGATGACGCGACTTGAAATGTAGCTCGTATGTGATTGCTCGACGCGTTACCTACCCAAAGATTCGAGGAGGTCTTCGAGCCGATTAATCACTCTGAGTACAACATTCTGCGCGGCCTCGTCACGGAGAAAGACAGGCCCTGCAGGTGCCAGGTCTCTTGTGAGAAGCTCCTTCCAAGCTTTATCTTCTAGCAACCCAGGAAGGTTGGTTTGCTTACAGAATTCTTCGAATGAAGTGTTCGTCTCCCCGCCTAGCGTCACTACATCTTCCGGGTTGAGTGGTGCCTTCAACACAACTTCGAACTGATCTCGTTTTCCACGGAAATTGAAAAGCGCGTCAGCCATAGACATATTTCTGGCGCGGTAGCTTTCGGCTGCCTTGACAAACTCGGTGTCAGTCCAAAGCGCTGGAATGTTCAATACAACATCTTCGCTCCGTGGTTCATGCTGGAAAACGACGCCCGTGATGGTGTTGGGCCGTATTCGATACTTGAATTCCTCGGCAAAATTTCTATCAGTGGTCCAGCTCGTGATTCCATCATTCAACCGTCGAGTGAGTAACGGAATGACATCTTTGATCAGGAGAAACCGCTTGCGATAGCAAGCCACACTGACAGTTCGAAATTCTGGAGGCAAAGATTGAGCTTCATTCTGCAGCGTATCGGCCAAGGCGACTCGACGTGCCTGATCTTCACCCCAACCGTTTTGCCACGCTCCCAAGGCGCTTAGGAATGAATCGGAAAATATCGTTGTCGACATAACACCACCGCAGGTTTGGATCTCCTGATGGTACTGGACGTCGCCAACATCCACTGGGAGCCCCGTTCATTTGCTCAAGAATCCGCAGAACTCTTCACAGCTTCTCCTGTTCGGCTCGCAATGCTTGATTGCCGTCATGAAGCCAAACACCGAGACCCTCTGGGAATGGCGCTTTCCCCACAATCAAAAAGAGGAGCCCAGTAAACATCCCCTTTGATGCATTGGCATGGTCAGCAGCCATCTGAAGATCTGTTCTAGATGGATGTGGTATTGATTCTGGGTGTGTATGCCAAAACCCAAGACAGTGAAGCCCCTGCTTGAAAAGCAGTTCTCGTTCGGCTTCTGCGTCTCGCAGGTCGAAACCCACGCCAGCGAATGTAGACCATTGCGATGGGAGCTGGGTGACGGCATCGACTACAACAACCTCAGTCGTGAGATCTCGAGCGTAAAGTTGGCCAACGGACTCTCGTACGGCCCTTCCGAGTTGCGCATGCCTCTCAAGCACCGCCAATCCTTTCGGGGGTATCGCAAGGCTCCACATGGCGCCTGGTAAGCGGAAGCGAAGGCCCTGGTCAGCCATTGGGATTCAAAACCTTGTTGTAGTCCCTTAATAGCATCGTCGAGTCAAACACACTGCCAGTCGCAGGGACAATTGTTCTAGGCTTTGCGCCCACGTTGAGCGCGTCCAAATAGGCCTTAGATCGTACCCACGACCAAATGACGGAGCTACCTGGTGTTAGGTCAAGAGCGCTTAACAGTCGCTCAGCCGCAAAACCCGCTGCTTGCCAAGTGTCTGCAACACCATACGGGTGGAACCCAGCTCCACACGCGGGTATTTCATGCTTAGTAGGCTCTGGCCAGTCAGCAGCATTGACCAAGGTATCTGCGGGGTCCGTTATCGGCCAGACGTCGGCAGTCCCCACCAGCGCAACATGTGCAGCTGCACAGTATGGCTCAAGCCAGGTATGCACGATGGGTGTGCCTTCGAAAGCGCTTTGTCGGCATTGACTCAGTAGCGCTCGCACTGAGCTTTCACCTGTGCAGTCGACTACCAAGTCGAACATGTTAGGTGATACGCGGTCGCTTACCCAGGAGCTGGCTAACGCTCGTACCCCTTGAACAGATACCCCTGGGATTTCACGAGTTAAGCGGTCTGCAAGTTGCGTAGCCTTAGCTTGCTCTGTCGACGATAGACCAAGAATGTGCCTTGAGCAGTTCTCTGGTAAGAACAGTTCGGGGTCGACAATCGTAATGCTACCGATACCGGCTCGGGCCAACAGTTCGATTATGGGGCTACCCAAGGAGCCACAACCTAGGACCAATACGCGTTTTGCCTGTCGTTTTGCGAACGCATCCAGGCCATAACCTCGCGTCAACGACCATTCAGCGTCCAATCGAATAGAGGGGAGCGGCTCGATGGCAAGCGACGATAACCCCTGAACCAATGGCGGGCATAGCTGGTAGGCATAGGCGAACTGGCCTTGGACAAAAGCCACAAGGAATGGCTGCGCAGGCGTCCCTTCGAACTGCTGCAGCCATGAACTAGCGGACATCATGTTGCCCGATAATTGGCCAATCAGAGTATCGAGTTCCTCGAAGTCCATAGGCCAAACCCCCGGCCGCCAATCTAGGTCCTCTGACAGAGGGATGAAGAGAGCCTGTCCCCGAACCAGCTGACCGGTCGATAAACCGTGCCGTCGCGCTAGCGTATGTGGGTCCGTTGCTCCTGGACAGCCAACGGCTATTTTGGCCTTTTGATGATCGCTACTCACGTAGTAGACGGCTAATGTGCCTTCCTCAATTTTTGTCAGTCCGTGGATGGCCAAATACAACTGGCCGGGAGTAGGTCGGGCCTCGGGGCGTGAAGCTACTTTGTCGCAAAATCTGAGCCAATATGACCAGCACTCACGTTTGAGCTCGGAAACAATCCAGTCCTCGTCGTTGCATTGCGTAAGGAAATTCTGGAAAGCGTTAAGAACTCGACCTACCGCTGGCACAGGGTCAGCGTAGTCCTGAGGTGAGGCCTCTACACCCAAACAGACCTTGCCTGTCTCTTCCACGTGAGGGAGAACCAAGCAATGGTCTCTGTGCAAATGGATTTGTGCCGGGGTTGCGGGGAAATCGCGAGGTAGTGAGAGCCGCGCTGTATCGTGCAGCAACCTTGGGTGGGCTACTTTAAACTCCCACGCCATTGGTTTTGACGACCCTGGCAAACTAGCTACCCGGGTTGCAAACTGTGTTCCAGCCTCCGTTAACCACGCCTCTACAGCGTTTGCGGCGACGGCAAAAGGTTTGACCATGCAGACCTGCTTCAGGCTAACGTGTTTTTCGAGCCCTGAGGACGGACAGTCGTCGGGTTGGCTTGCTGCTGACCAGGAACAGCCGCAAGCAGGCCTTGCAGCGGGCTTGGCATCGATGCCTTCCAAGCATCCACCCCATACTGACCAAATACGCTACGAATCCGAGCCTCGCTCTTTTTGCTGTACTCCTCAGTAAATAGTGCCTCGAGGTCGGTGCGCAATTGCTGCTGCCAGATTTTGAACTCACGAGCGCGAAGACCTCCATCGGAGTTCCAGCGGTCGGCGAAATTCTCCGTACTCAAAGCTGGGTTTGATACGCGGTAGCTACGGCCATCGGTGGCGATACCCCGAGGCATTCGATCAACCAGTTCTAGAAGGACTTCGATAGGTGAGGAATAAGCTGTTTGTTCGTGAGTCACCATGTGGTTGTAGGCATGGCCGGCCAATGTCACTAGGATGACTGAAATCGGTTTGGCATCCTTTCGGGCATCGGGAAGGTTCCAATAATAGTTGTCGCGATGCAGCTTTATAAGCTGAACACCACGTCGAAGGATGTCATCAATGCCAACGGGAGTAACCGGTATCGGAGCGACCTGTGTGTCAGCTTTGATGAACGTCTCTACTAACCCACGATGAAACACGAATCGTTTGTTTGCGATGTTGCAGAACCAATTGGCAAACTCTTCCGGGTTGGAAGGACTCCATTGAGTGTCCGGATCACGAACCCGAAGGTCGGTTGTTATGCCCATCGACCGGCTGTCAGGTAAGGCAGGTGTTACATCGAAGTAGAATGGTTCTCCAGGATAATTCAGCCGCCAGCAGCGACGCTTTGCCACTGGATCGCCTGCGTCCGGGACACCTTTTAGCGCCGAGCCGAAATTCTGGAAAAATTGCTCGGAGTCACGTATGCCATGAACCTTGGGGCCGGTCATCTTCACCACAATATCGAGGTCGAATTTCTGGCTACCTCTCGGCGACACGGTTGTTTGGGTACGCATAGAGCCTTGAACGAAGACGTGCGTATCGGTATTGGCTATGCCCATTTTTGTCGCTACATGCCGACCGAGCGCCTCATATCGTTTTATGGCTTGAGTGCGCTCCTTTTCAGATAGCTCTAGTTTCTGAAGCATCTCGACAATGAAGGCCTCCCACTGCATCCGTTCCTGCCGGGCTTGAAGGGTTGCAAGAATGCGTTTTGCGTAGCTATTTGTTGTAGTCATGCTGAGAACCTCCCTGATTCAGAATCAAAGCGCTATTTGTTCACCATTAGGGCCTGTGAGCATATTCGATGAAATTTCAATGGTTGCCTTAAACGAACTCCCTATACCCCGATCGGTCTCGTAGCAGACGTATGTGGCTTGGTTGCGCGCTTGCATCTTTTGCCCAACGCGGAAGCACGCCGAAGCCGGCGCCCCAACGATAAGATGGATGCGCTGGACTTTCCATTGGTCCTGAAGTTTTCGCACGGCTTCATCCAGCTTTGTGCCGAACAGCTCTAGGTCCTTGGGGTGCCCCATAACATCAGAGCCGAACCGATCAGCGATGAGCTTGATAGTCGGCAACCGCAACTCGCCATTCTCGAAGCATTGCGTAGTTAGTCTATCGAGCGCAACGTCGAAAGTCAGTGATACCAGCAGGCAAGCCTCGTTTTGACCTGAGAAGTCTTTGAGAACCTCTAAACGATACTTGTCAGTGCTTGGTTCGATGGCATCCGACGGCCAGGCCCACTGGCCACCTTGATTGCCAGCCACCTTGTCTCGGTGAAACTGAAAGACTGAAACCCCGGCCGTATCGCCAATTAGCCGACCACCCAGTATCAAAACTGAGGTGCTATGAACGGGGAAGATAGCAAGATGCGGTCGTGCCTGACCTCGTGCAGAGCCGTTCAGGAGAGCTCTTAGGCGAGGAATATCCGTGGAGAGCGACTCAAAAAGGCAGCCCCAATAAGCCGTCGAATGCGGGTTGTGTAGGATGTAGTTGTTGCAACAAAAATACTCTGGCTCATCTCTGCTGGACCTTAGGCCGGCATTTAGCATGGCGTCTTCGACGTTCCGCTTTGAGTAGTGATGAGGTTGCCCTGTGACGTTGCCAATAAGCATGATTGGCACGGCCGGCGGGTATTGAAGGCCGGCAAGAAGGCGTTTTATGCTGGTTACATTTCGGGCCCGCATCGCCCGAAGCTTCTCTGTTGTGTAAAAGGCCGGAGCTACTCGGTCGATTAGTCGATGGCACTTGTCGCAAAGCAACATTATATTTTCTGCATCGTCGGCTAGGCGTGGCGACCAGACAGGATCTCCACGTGGACCGTCGACCGAGGAAGCAACGATATGAGCTAGATAGCTGTAGTTGGCATGCGAGTCAGTCGCAAAATGAGATGTAAGGTCCTCACCGCACCCCTCAAATTGACAGCGCCAAGCCGAGGAGATGAATACCTTCTGGGCTGTTTTGGGCGTCACGTCCCCAGTTCGCCCCTTCGTGGAGGTAATCTTAAGTGCGGCGGCCTGCCAAGTCTGAAGCAGACTTTTGGTTGCCGCAGTGATTGCCAGCGCAGCGAGGTCAGCATCCTTTGGGTTAGCTGCACTCGTTACTGCCCACTTGACGATCCCGCGCCGGCAGGAAGAGATGGCGGCCAGGGATTCTCCGCCGAGATCACCGATGCCCTCAAAGGCCCACACATCGGTCGAGGCTGTCCTTGAAAACACACTGCAAGTAAATTGATTGACTACTAAGAGGGGCTCTTTCCCTGCCGCCAAGAGCTCTTGCAGTAGATGTGCCATCTCATCATCAGTAAGTCCTACGGGGTGCAAAGTTGGCGACGAATTTATTGCGGGACCTAGCATGCATCAATTCCCCAAGTAGCCAGATGGCTGTGCTAAACGCGAAATACCTTCCAAGCTGCATGAACGGGCGTGTCGGGCTGTCTGGTATCAAACCTGCAGGCATAGCGGCCGTCACTTTCTAGTATATCGCCACGCCACGCTTTCGAGTTCGTGCTACAGGGGTGATCGTCCAATAGTAAGGGTTGCACATGTATATTGGTGGCACTCTGTTGCTTGCTCGGAATACCGTTATGGTTGATCAAAAATACGATGAATTGAGAGCCCGCGTTTTTGCGGAAAGGGAAAATGATTCCCGCAAACGGCTTACTGAAGCAACAGACTTAATTGCCAAGTTCACAGCTCTGGCCAGATCCAAGGGCGTAGTCGTTGGCGAAGAGTCATTCGAGTTCATCCGAACAATCGGAATTGTTGCCAAGGCGAAGGGCATCGCAAGGACGTTATTGGGGCCGATAAAGACAGAACGCGACGGGCTGCTGTCGTTTAACGAGATCGCGCGCCGCTACCCTCCTTCCCTTCACTGCGAAGGATGCTTTGCTGGGTCTGACTTTATTCTGATGGCCCACCCCTGTTACCGGCGTGGAATGCATCCAGTCAACAACTGGGCCCCGAGGTTTATTGACCTGTTCTGGCAATTTGACGACCCTGCTATAGAAAAATATATCGCCCTCGATGAGGACCGAGTCCGGATCGATGTTGACGGGGGGTACTATGTTGAGGCTGACACTTGGTATGGCGCTCCCTTCGAGGAGGACATACGAAATATCGAACCTGGCGTCATCAAGTTACGCCCTCCCGCGGATCTCGAATTTCACGATGTGTCTTTCTTCTTCGCTAGCGCGCATTGTCTGGACATCAAGTGGAGCGAATCAAATGGCATCAAGTCGTTCCAGGCTCTGGAAATGAAAACTGAGGATATCCGGATCGAGATCGAGGGGCAGCCTTCCTTCCCTGCTCGTTACCTGCACGCAGAGTTCGACGTCCAGGCCAACTGTTTCAGGCACTTCGATGGCGCCATCCAGCTTTTCACGGAAGAAGAATATTTTCAGAGGCGGGACTCTGACTTCAACATGACAATGAAGAACTCTGCACACGTCAAGGCTCGATCAAGCAAGGTGTTCAAGATCAATGGCCCTCTGAAAACGAAAGACTGGGTCGAGTTCTGCTGCCACTTCTTTGCAGCCAACCCGCTTACCTTCGAGTACTTCAGCGGGGAGTATCCGAACCATGTCACTGAGACTCTCAAAAGGATCAGAGGCGGTACATCGCAACTTGTCGGTGAGCACTAACCTCGCTGCTGGATGAATTCATGGAGAAGGTCTGCTTCGGGTCGATAGCAGACGTTAGGGCCTTATGACCTAGACGTCTGCTAAGGCCGAGAAGCGGACATCCAGTCCGCTCACTTTACACGTGCCCACACCCCCAACGACGAATCTTCAGATCATCACCACGGCAGTCTTGCTCGACTTTGGCAAAGTATCCAATCGCACCATACACGCTTCTGATCTTTGCAAGGTCGTGCCGAGTGACCAAGCCAATGGCGTTCCGGGCATAGGTATTGGCGTTGCAGTTCTCGAAGTGTGCTCCCTCCATTGAGAACATCGACTGCCAGTACATCCCCAGCTCATTGGCCCACCACCAGCCATTCCGATGCGTGTTCCCATCCAGGAAGACGAAAAGGTGCAAGTGCGGGCCTCGTTGATCACCACCCTCCCGCTTCCACACGTAACCAACGATCTCGTTCAGCCGTTCGTTGTGCCTTAGGTTCTGATGAAACATCTGCTGAAAAGTGGAAAGCAACTGCTGCTGAGAGAGCTGCATCTCCTTAGGCGGATACAGGTCCAACCGAAGGACCAAGAGCTTGCCGTAACGGTCCAGCAGGAGATTGAAGTAGGCGCTCATCATCAAGTAGGTACGCTCGTCATACCGCCCTCTTCTTTGCACCTCAGCAGTGAACTCAGCCGCTGTCAGCACGCGACGAACCTCATCCAGCATCTCGTTGAACTCTTCCGCCTCCAAACGCCCATCACTCATCAAACCATGTGCGTAATGGAACGTAACACCACGTTTAGCCAGCACCGTCAGCACTGCCTCCGCAAAGAGGTTGCAATGCCAAGCAGGCAGGGGGAGGAGCCGAGCCGCGTGCGTGGAAGCATCGGCAATCAGCTCGAAGTGCTTGGATAAGTACAGAGGCTCAACCCGTAGCTGACTCTCACTCCGAGAGCGTATCCGGAAGGCAGACTCACCAGTGCGGGTGATCACGTCACGCGCAAAGCGCTCCAACGCCCAGAGCTTTTTGAGCTCCCCAGCAACGCGATCCCTAGTCATGTTTCTTTCTAATCCGAACTTCCAACGAGCGGACTGTTTGTGGTTGCGATGATCGTTGCGACCCATGGTAAACCCCCAATAAAAAGGGCTGAATGCCTTAGCAATCAGCCCATTGGTGTTTGAAAAAGTGTACGTGGCTTAGCGGTGAGGATTCGTCAGGGACACCACTAGCCAAACCATGTATCAGACGTGTAGAAATATACTTGGAAGCAATACGGGCCTAGACGAATGGCTAACCGATCCAGACCCATAGCCAAGTACTCATTTACGCAAAGCACAGAAGAATACTTGCCCATCACTCAAAGCATCGAGGCGTATTAACCACCGGAAACCATTAACACCTTAAGGACCAATAAATACGAAATACATAAATTAGTAAACATGAAATACATAAATAACACTTATATCCCATACTAAAATCATGCAGAAATAGCCACCTCCATCAACAACCCTCGACAGTTGCGAGAAAATTTAGTTACCACCACAAAAAATACTTGTACAAACTTATTCATCCATTGCCAAGCATAGAGACGGTATCAATACGACCGTAGAATGGAAGCATATGAATGGGCCGCGACATTACTGTCGCGGCCCTTTTATTTTGCCGTCGCTACTGAATTCCTTGGTCTCTCATGGCCAATCTGGCCTGAATCCAGTCCTCCACCTCGCTTTCCAACCACCCTACTCGCCTATCCCCGAGGGGCAGTGGCTTAGGGAACCTACCATCCGCGATGAATGCATAGATGGATGACCGGGATAGACCAGTCTTGTCGATGACCTCGACCAACTTTACGACGCGCATTGCCATGATGTGATGCTCCGGAGTTCATGCACATCATCAGCGATGCGAGTAAGTTTAAACATGCCGCAAAACTTGAAAGTGGGTAACGGCAGGATTTGACGCTAGCAGCAGAGCACACAAAGCCAACAAAAATCAGGGCTAAGTGTATGTATTTATCTACTACAAATATCCTTTAACGATCATAAAAAAACAAAAAATAGATCTTGACTTGGCCAAGAAATTTGCTAGGAATAAGCCTACAAAACTGGAGAATCATGGCATGTCGAACACTGCCTCCAAAACTTTCTTTGGCATTCGCGCAGACCGAGCTTCTCTTACTCGCATTGAGTATTGGACATGGGTAGAACTACGAAACCTCAAACCTCTACACACAGACCTATTTGGATCAACACCAAATAGAGAGCGAATTGAAAAAATTCTAACCGGAAATAAAGAAATTCAAGAAAGCCTAGCCTCTCAAGCGTGTCAATTACTAATAGACGAAGCTTACTTCTGCTGGATAGAAGACAATAAGAGGGCACTATTATGGCTCGCCAAGAAAATTCCGACAGGCCACTTCAGAAGCTACAGCCATTGGTTTAAAGAACCTATCAAGGAGCTAATTATTGCCGATATTGATAGCTGGCGCGCCCCTACCGAGATCAAGGTACGATTCATGAAGCAGCATGCTCAACTCTGGTCACAACAACGAAAATTAGATGAGCCCTTTCGGTGGGTACAAGATGGCGATTTCAAGAAGAAAGTCGAAATTATTGAAAATCTGTTGCCAACAGTTGTTAAAAAATACCTAGGCCACACCCCTCCATTTAACTCACTAAACGATTTACTGTTTTGGATGGAAGAGTGTGAAATCCCCCAGTCCGAAAAAGAACTCTTGCTTATAAAAGCCAAAAGCCGCTGGAGCCAGAACAAGTACAGGGAGAATTTAAAGGACAGAAAGCAATGCAATTTCACCTTGAAGAACAGCACAATTTCCATGCTGGACAAACTATGCATGAAACACCAAATCAAGCGAAATGAATTGATTGAGAGACTGATTACTAGTGAGCAAGAACAGGGGCAATACCTTGCCAGCCGGCAGGGAGACATCCTGGACGGGTCGTCACACCTGCACTAGTGAATCTAAGCATAGGTTTGAGTTGCAATGACCTGGCTCAAAGACCGTGGGTTGGCATACAAGGAATAAAGATCATGAGGAATTTAGGCTTGGTCGCGAGACACAATCTAGTCGCTCAGCTTCGGGGCATGCAAAGCGAGTTGAAGCCAGCACACTCATTGAGGATGAATGACTTTGTCATTTCTTAATTTTATCGAGATAGTCGGCCCACGTTTGCATCATCTCCTTCCTTGCTGCCAGATGAGCAGTTCGGTTGTAGGCTCGTCCATTGGGGTCTCTAACAGCATGCGCCAGTTGGTGTTCGATCACGTCCGGACGAAAACTCAACACCTCGTCCAGTATCGTCCTCGCTGCCGCTCGGAATCCATGTCCCGTCATCTCATCCTTAGCGATATCTGAGCGACGCAGTGCGGAAAGAATGGCGTTGTCGCTCATCGGACGATCTTTGCTACGCGCACTGGGAAAGACGTACCGACCGCTTCCTGTAACGGGCTTCAGCTCCCGCAATATTTCCAGTGCCTGGCGTGAGAGCGGAACAATGTGATCGGTATCCGTCTTGGTGACCCGATATCTCCACTCGGCAGCCTCGAAATTGAAGTCAGCCCATTGGGCAGTTCTGAGCTCACCAGGACGTACAAACACCAACGGCGCTAACTTAAGCGCACAAGCAACAATCAACGTGCCCTTGTAGCACTCAACCGCTCTTAGAACTTCAGCCAAGGACTCAGGTGTCGTCGCCGCTGCAAAGTTTGTCCCCTTAACAGGCGGAAGAGCACCGCGAAGATCGCCGGAAGGATCTCGTTCAGCTCGACCGGTAGCAATGGCGTATCGAAAAACCTGCCCGCACTCAGACAACGCTCTGTGGGCCGTCTCGACAGCGCCGCGATCTACGATTCTCCGAATGGTTTTAAGTAACTCGGGAGCTGTGATTTCCATAATCGGGCGCGCGCCCAACCAAGGGAAGATGTCTTTCTGCAAACGACTCGCAATGCGGACACCATGGCTATGAGACCAAACGCCCTGCTGGAGCTTCAGCCACTCCCTGGCCACCACCTCAAAGCTACTTGCAGCGCGCTCTTCCCCTGCCAGCTTTTTCGCCTTTCTGTGCTCAGACGGGTCAATGCCGGCAGCAAGTAACTTGCGCGCCTCTTCCCTCTTGGCTCGCGCATCTTTGATCGACACCTCTGGATATGCCCCAAAGGCAATACGCTTTTCCTTGCCGCCAAAGCGATACTTCAAGCGCCATAGCTTCCCGCCTGCTGGGCTGACTTCCAAGTACATTCCCGCACCGTCAGCCAACCGATAAGGCTTTGCTTGGGGTTTGGCATTACGCACTACGATGTCGGTCAGCGGCATTGGGGGCATCGCCTCTGCATGTTGGTGCAATGCCCCCTATCCTGCCCCCGCGTGCCCCCAGATGTCAATGAATCGAACTAGCTCTCTCTGGATGATGCGGACAAAGAAAAACCCGCAGTTACGCGGGTTTTTGGATTTCACTGGACATCAGTGAACTAGGTATTGGTGGAGACGGCGGGAATTGAACCCGCGTCCGAAAGTCCTCCACGAAGGGTTCTACATGCTTAGTCTGGCCAACTGGATTTAACGATGTACACGCCGACCGACAGGCTTGGACACCGCGAGCCACCTAGATTTAACCGCATGACAGGTAGCCCGCCACACAGCGATCTCATGTAAATAACGCTGCTGCCGGTTTTACCCGGCCTGACCCATGAGCAGATCAGTGCAGCGTCTGGCCGGGATTAAGCGGCTAGAGCGTAGGTTTCGTCGTTTGCGACTAAACTTGTTCAGCGTTTTACGAGGTGCTGAGATCTCGGCATGCCCCCATCCGCTTTGCAACCCCCGTCGAAGCCATGTCGTCCCCGGGTGATGTACTGCTGATGAAGAAAGGTGATTATACGGCCTAGACCGGTAATACGGCGAGGAGTTCCAGCGGCGTGGCAATTCGCAGATCGGCGCCCCACTGATCCGGCAGTTCGTCGGCATGGATATAGCCGTAATCGGCTAGCACGGTCGTCATGCCTACCTTGCGGCCAGCTGCGATATCCCGCTCCGCATCGCCGACATACCAACAGGCGCTGGCAGGTACACCGATCACCTCGCAGGCATGCAGCATGGGTTTGGGATCGGGCTTGGGTACACCGACAGTATCGCCAGATACCACCACGGCGGGTGGTAAGGCAAAACCCAGTTCCGGCACCAGTCGATCGGTAAACCGGGCGGGCTTGTTGGTGATGATGCCCCACTGCAAACCCTTGGCAACCAGCTTTTCGATCAGCGGATTGACGCCATCAAACAGGACCGTACGGTCTGCAAAGCCGTTTTCGTAATGGTCCAGAAACCGGATTCGCAAGGCGTCAAATCCCGGATCATCGCGCTTGATACCGAACCCTAGCTCCACGAGCCCGCGAGCGCCGTGGCTGGCAATCGGACGGATCAGCGCATGCGGCACAGGCGGTCTGCCCTCTTCTGCAAGCAGACGATTGAGCGCGCCGCCAAGGTCCAGCGCCGTATCCGCCAGCGTGCCATCCAGATCGAACAGGACAGCCTGGATCACGCTGCCATGCTCCGGCAGGCAAGGAGATAATTCACGCTGGCATCATCATTGAGATGGTAAGTCTTGCGGGCGAGATCGTAGCCCATGCCCTTGAGTTGCACGGCATCAAGCCCGGCATTGCGCGCCATGCGGGTGAGCTCGGAGGGCTTGAGAAAGCGTGCATATTCGTGCGTACCGCGAGGCAGAAGACCGAGTATGTATTCGGCACCGAGTACGGCGTGCAGGTATGCCTTGGGGTTACGGGAGATCGTCGAGAAGAACACCCAGCCGCCGGGTTTGACCAGGCGTGCACAAGCCTCTACTACGCGGGTCGGCTCCGGCACGTGCTCCAGCATTTCCATGCAGGTCACTACATCGAACTGACCGGGCATCTCGGTGGCCAGCACCTCAACGGGTACGCAACGGTATTCCACCTTCACGCCGGACTCCAAGCCATGCAAACGGGCAACCTTGAGCGATTTATCGGCAAGATCGATGCCGGTGACGGTGGCACCCGCCTGCGCCATGGCCTCAGCCAGAATACCGCCGCCACACCCCACATCGAGTACGGTTTTACCGGCCAGGGTGGCGAAGCCATCGATAAATCCCAGACGCAAAGGATTGATTTCGTGCAGCGGCTTGAACTCGCTGTCCTTGTCCCACCACTTGTGGGCCAGATCAGCAAACTTGGCCAACTCGGCCGGGTCGACATTCGTGTCTTGGGTGGTCATGCGGTGGCTTTCGGATTCCGGTTTCATGCCGCGGGCTGGGTGATGCGGTGCTGCCACCAGCGGCCCTTGGCTGCAATCTGGTCGGCACTCAGGGTGGTGAGTACGCGGTTCTGCATGAGGCAGCGTCCGGCCACCCAGGTGTGGCTGACCTGTTCGCGACCGGCGGCGTACACAATCTGCGAAATCGGGTCGAACACGGGCAGGGTTTCGAGTGCAGCGAGATCAATGGCAATCATGTCGGCCTGCTTGCCGGCCAGCAGACTGCCGATCTGATCCCCTTTGCCCAAGGCTCGGGCACCGGCGAGCGTGGCCATTTCCAGTGAGCTTGCAGCATCGAGTGCGGTCGGGTCGGTGGACTCGGCCTTGGCCAGCAAGGCGGCCATGCGCAGATCGCCAAGCAGATCGAGCTTGTTGTTGCTGGCGGCGCCGTCAGTACCCAGGCCCACATTCACGCCAGCACGGTGCATGGCAGTGATGCGTGCAAAACCCGATGCCAGCTTGAGGTTGCTAGCCGGGTTATGCGCCACATGTACGCCATGCTTGGCGAGCAGGTCGATTTCGGTATCGTTGGCATGCACCACATGCGCGGCAATCAGGTTCGGCCCCAGCAGGCCCAGATTGCGCAGGCGTTCCAGCGGACGCACACCATATTGCTTGATGCTGCCCTCGATCTCGTCCCGGGTCTCATGGA
Organism: Chitinimonas sp. BJYL2; assembly: GCF_027257935.1. Lineage (NCBI taxonomy): Bacteria > Pseudomonadati > Pseudomonadota > Betaproteobacteria > Neisseriales > Chitinibacteraceae > Chitinimonas > Chitinimonas sp. BJYL2. Next base: position 14,763 of record NZ_JANZKW010000004.1, read on the forward strand.
TATGGCAGTGAACCAGCAGATTCAGTTGCTCGGCCAGGGTGATGATCTTGCTGAAGGTTTCATCCGCCACCGTGTAAGGCGCGTGCGGCGCCAACGCAAAATCAACCAGCCGCTCGCCTTGGAATGCATCGCGGGCGCTGAGCGCCTTGCCGATGTAGTCGTCGGCATTCAGTGCATAACCGGTGGGGAATTCCAGGATCGAGCAACCGACCACCGTGCGCATGCCGGCCATGATGGCGGCACGGGCAACGGCATCGTGATGGAAGTACATGTCGTTGATGGTGGTGGTGCCACCACGGATCATTTCGGCTATTGCATGCAGCGTGCCGTCAAACACAAACTCGTCCGACACATGGCGCTTTTCAGCCGGCCAGATGTGGTGATTAAGCCAGTCCATCAGGGCCAGATCATCGGCCAGGCCGCGCAGCAGGCTCATCGCGGAATGGCCATGCAGATTGACCAGCCCCGGCAGCAATGCGTGATCGGCCAGTTCCACATGGCTGGCGTCTGCATAACGGCGACGGGCTTCGTCACTCGTGAGCACAGCTTCAATATGCTCATCCTTCATGACCAGTGCGTGCTGCTCAAGCACCGTGCCCTTGGGTTCAACGGGAATCAGCCAGCGGGGGTGGAGTACGGTCAGCGACATGAGCAATACCTGTATTTACGATGGCCGATTCTACCAGCCGAGGCTTTGGCTGGATATTTGTGCCAGTGGCTGTCGAGCAGGCCTGAATCACCGCGTCGGGATTCTTGGGCATGCGTCGCTGCGTGAATGAACACTTTTCTGGAGCGAGTCGCCAATTCAATGCAGATGAAGGCCGCAGGTTCAGAGAAAGCGGGCCGGGTCCACCGCCTGGACCAGTTCACGCGGCAGCGGCAGCGGTTCGCCTTCGATCTGGCTGGCGAGCAGTTCGGCCATCAAACCGCTCCAGACCAATCCGCGGGCACCAAACCCGCTGATCACATACAGGCCAGGCTGGCGTGGCGCCAGATGGAGGCTGCCTGCATGTTTAGACTGAAAGGCGCCGGCATCCGCGACTGGGCCAACCACAGGCAGCCGGTCGGCGGTGCCGGGGCGCTCGCAGCGGCGACCGGCCACCAGCGATTCGGCGTTCAATGGCACCCCCATCTCCGCCAGCAGTGCCAGATTGGCGGTGTGCAGTTCCGCATCCGTCTGCCCCGGTGAGGCCGGCGAGGAGCCCAGGCAAGCCGTGCCTTCAAAGCCCGGCGTGAGATAGCCCGCCCGGCAGACCACGGCTTGGTTGGCTGGCAGCGCCACGCCAGCCAGATGGCTGACATAGCGTGTGTCACGCCCTAATGCCAGTGCTGGCGCAAAGCGGCTTGCATCGGCAGCATTGGCCAGGATCAGCACCGGTGCCTCTGCCAGCAGCTCGCCCTGCGCATCACGAATCTGCCAGTCCCCGTCCTTGCGTTCAATCTGCGTTACCACCCTGCCCCACTGGTGCTGCAAATGCTCACCGCAGCGATCCAGCAGCGTCTGCACCAATGCCCTTGGCTGCACCCAGCCGGCCTGGGCAAACCACAAGCCGCCCTGGCTGACCGGCGCACCAGCCAGCGCGCTCGCCTCGCTGGCATCGACATGGCGCGCCAGCGTCGGCGGATAAGCCAGTTCCACCGGGATGGCCGCAAAACGGGCCAACTCATCGGCATGGCGGGCAATCTGCAAGGCGCCACTGGGGTGCCAGCCTGTGAAGTCCAGCTGCTTAAACCAACGCAATCCATACAGGAATGCGGCGCGCGCCAATCGGGTTTGCGGATTGTCGTCTGCTGACACCACGGGGCGATATGCACCGGCCAGGTTGCCCGATGCGCCTTGGGCGGGGCCGGTGTTGCCATCCACCAAGGTCACTCGCCAACCGCGCAGGGTGAGTCGCTCGGCCACCGCCGCCCCGGCCATGCCGGCCCCGATGATGATCGCGCGTCGCTCGCCCTGATAGGTTTCATCGGTACGCCGGCCGCGAAACACACCGGTGAGCATCTGCCGCTTGCTCCCAAAGCCGGCCTGACGCTCCACAGCAAAGCCGGCCGCCTCCAGACCGCGACGTACATGGCCGGCAACCGTATAGGTCGCCAAGGTCGCCTCGCTGGCCGCAAGCCGGGTGAACTGCTTGTAGAGGGCCTCCTGCCAGAGCTCGGGATTTTTGGCGGGCGAGAAGCCATCCAGAAAGAAGGCGTCCACCCGCGCCGGCAGACGCGGCAACCAGTCGAGTGCATCACCCAGCAATAACGTCAGCGTCACGGCACCACCATCGAGTTCGATGCGATGGATGCCGGTGACCAGCTCGGGCCAGTTGGCCTGCAATTGCGCCGCCAGTTCCGCCAGATCGGGCTCGGCTTGCAGCAAGCTCGCATGCAAATGAGCCAGATCGGCGCGGGTGAACGGGTGCAGCTCACAGGAAATGAAGTGTAGCCGCCGCGTGCGGGCTGGATCGCGACGCCACGCCTGCCAGGTCGCCAGAAAACTCAGGCCCAGGCCAAAGCCGGTTTCAGCGATAACGAAGCGATCCCGCCCCTGCCAGCGCTGCGGTAGGCCATTGCCGGCCAGAAATACCGAACGTGCCTGTGCCAGCCCGCCCGATTGCGAGTGGTAGATATCGTCGAACGCTGGCGAGTACGGGATACCGTCTTTGGTCAGCGCGAGTTGGGCGGCTTGGAGTCCGATCATGGTGGGCAATGCAAAAAGGCGCGGAAAACCGCGCCTTTTTTCCTGTTGGCCTTATGTGGCATCAATCTTCGCGGCGCATCTGCGGGAACAGGATCACGTCACGGATGCTCGGGGCATCGGTCAGCAGCATGACCAGACGGTCGATACCGATGCCGCAACCACCGGCGGGCGGCATGCCGTATTCGAGCGCCTTGATGTAGTCGGCGTCGTAATGCATGGCTTCATCGTCGCCGGCGTCCTTCTGGCGGACCTGGTCGAGGAAACGCTCGGCCTGGTCTTCCGGGTCGTTCAGTTCCGAGAAACCGTTGGCCAGCTCACGGCCCACCACAAACAGCTCGAAACGCTCGGTAATGCCGGGGCGGCTGTCCGAACCACGGGCCAGCGGCGAGATTTCGACCGGGTAGTCGATGATGTAGGTCGGATCCCACAGCTTGGTCTCGGTGGTTTCCTCGAACAGGCTGAATTGGAGGCCCGAAATGCCGCTAGTGGCAAAACTCTTGCCACCCAACTTCTCGATCTCGGCCTTGAGCCATACGCGATCATTGAGCTGCGCTTCGCTGTAGTGCGAGTTGTACTTGAGGATGGCCTGCACCACGGTGAGGCGCTCGAAGGGCTTGGACAGATCCACCATCTTGCCCTGGTATTCGATGACGGCATGGCCATTCACGGCACGCGAGCACTCGCGGATCACCTGTTCAGTCAGGTCCATCATGCGGCGGTAGTCGCAGTAGGCCTCGTAGAACTCCATCATGGTGAACTCGGGGTTGTGGCGCGTGCTCATCCCCTCATTGCGGAAGTTGCGGTTGATTTCGAACACGCGCTCCATGCCACCCACAACCAGACGCTTCAGATACAGCTCCGGCGCAATGCGCAGGTACAGCGGCATATCGAGTGCGTTGTGGTGCGTCACGAACGGCTTGGCGGCAGCGCCGCCCGGAATCGGGTGCATCATCGGCGTTTCGACTTCGAGGTAGCTTTCGCTCACCATCACTTCGCGCACCTTCTGCACGATCTTGCTGCGCTTGATAAAGGTATCGCGGCTTTGCTCGTTGGTGATCAGGTCGAGGTAACGCTGACGATACTTCTGTTCCTGATCGGTCATGCCGTGGAACTTCTCGGGCAGCGGACGCAACGACTTCGCCAGCAGGCGGATCTGCGTAGCCTGCACGCTCAGCTCGCCGGTCTTGGTCTTCATCAGCGTCCCAACAGCACCGACGATATCACCCAGATCCCAGTGCTTGAACGCAGCCAGCGCTTCTTCGCCGACCTTGTCGAGCGCGATATAGAGCTGGATACGGCCCGAACCATCCTGCAGCGTGGCGAACGCCGCCTTGCCCATGACACGCTTGAGCATCATGCGGCCAGCCACCGAGACTTCGATCGCATCGGCTTCCAGCGCTTCTTTCTCCGCGCCATCGTGTTTGGCATGCAGATCAGCAGCCAGATGCTTGCGCTCGAAATCGTTGGGGAATGCCGGACCCTGTTTGCGGATTTCAGCCAGTTTGGCGCGGCGTTCGGCCATCAGCTGGTTGTCGTCTAGGGTCAGGGGGCTGTCTTGTTCGGCCATGATGTGCTCTTGCTTCGAGGATTGTTCGAATCTTGCTTTGCGTAATGACTAAGGCGGCAATCAGACGCCTTGTTTGAGGCTGGCCTCGATGAAGATATCGAGATCGCCATCCATCACGCCCTTGACGTTGCCCACTTCCACATTGGTGCGCAGATCCTTGACGCGGCTCTGGTCGAACACGTACGAGCGGATCTGGTGGCCCCAGCCGATGTCGGATTTGCCGGCTTCGAGGTTCTGCTGGGCTTCCATGCGCTTGCGCAGCTCGGCTTCATAGAGCTTGGCGCGTAGCATCTGCATGGCTTCTTCACGGTTGCGGTGTTGCGAGCGGTCGTTCTGGCACTGCACTACAATGCCGGTCGGGTTGTGCGTGATCCGCACGGCCGAATCGGTCTTGTTGATGTGCTGGCCACCAGCACCTGAGGCGCGATAGGTATCCACGCGCAGATCGGCCGGGTTGATTTCGATTTCGATGCTGTCGTCGACTTCAGGGTAGATGAATACCGAGGTGAACGAGGTATGGCGGCGCGCGTTCGAATCGAACGGCGACACACGCACCAGACGGTGCACGCCGGTTTCGGTACGCAGTCGGCCATAAGCGTATTCGCCGCTGATCTTGAGCGTGCAGCTCTGGATGCCGGCCACTTCGCCTTCGGACTCTTCCATCACTTCAACGGTAAAGCCCTTGCGCTCGGCGTAGCGGATATACATGCGCATCAGCATGCCGGCCCAGTCCTGGGCCTCGGTACCGCCCGCGCCCGACTGGATGTCGAGGAAGCAGTTGGCCGGGTCCATCGGGTCCGAGAACATGCGGCGGAATTCCAGATCGGCGATCTTGGCCTCGGCTCCAGCGATATCGTCGGCCACGGCTTGTACCGTATCCCAGTCCGACTCCTCACGTGCCATGGCGAACAGGTCGCCGCTGTCGGCCACGACCTGGCTGATCTCGTCGAGTACGAGCACCACGCCTTCAAGCAGCTTCTTTTCCTTGCCCAGCTCCTGCGCCTTCTTGGGGTCTTCCCAGATGCTCGGGTCTTCGGTCAGGCGGTTGACTTCTTCGAGGCGGTCTTTCTTGCCTGCGTAGTCAAAGATACCTCCGCAGCTCGTCGCCACGGGCGGCGAGGTCGGCGAGGGAGTTATCGATCTGGTTGAGGCGTTCGGCTTCCATGGCGGCTACGGGATCTGGCTGGCGGAAACCGGCGATTATACCCCATGACCAGCCGAGGCATGGCCCGACGAGGCATCCACCTCGATGTCCGTCCCAGCCAGCCAATCGGTCACCCGCGCCCAATGGTGGGCATTGGCTGTACGGAAAAAGCCAAAGTGTCCCATTGGCTTTGCCGCAATGTGCTCACAAGTTATCTGGGCACCCGGGAAGTGGGACAACAGATGCGCCACCTGCGCTACCGGGGCGTAGGCCGTGTCGTCTTCAATTGTCAGCGCCCGGACCGAACCCCGATAGCGCTGATAACCAGACACATCCAGTTGAGGATCATCAAACAGATAATCCGGGCGCAGGCTCCAGTCCCGCCAATCTTGGGCTACGCCAGCAGGAAGCGCAGCCCCCACACCCAGCCATGCCGGTGCAAACCCGAATACGCGCAGTGACAGTGGCACAGCAAGTCGCCAGGCCGCCAGCATTCTTGGCCAATGCATCCAGCTATAGCGACGCCAGTAGCAGGTTCCCGATGCGATGAGCAGCGTGGCAGGTACAGACTGAAATGCCGACGCCAGTCCGGTGAGATGTCCGCCTGCACTGTGGCCCAGCAAGCGCACCCGATGCCAGCCGTCGGCACGAGCAGCCGCCAAGCCCAATGCCGCATCGAGATCGTACCGGCCCCAATCCCTCATCCTTGCAGGATCGCGCGCAGGATGGTCGAAACTCGACTCCCCGATACCTCGAAAATCGAATGTCAGCACTTCCCATCCCTTGCTAGCCAAAAAGGTTGCCAGCGGGGAGTAGAACTGGCGGCGTACGCCAAGTGCGCCGGAGATCACCACAACCCCTCGCGACGCACCGTTTACGCCGAACCAGGATGCCGACAACTGCCGACCGTCTGAGCACGTAATTCGCATGTCTTTTCCCTCGTCTGTTCAAGTCGAGGCACATGCTAGAGTGTCAAGCTGGGTTGACAGTCAAGCAGGAAACAATGCGAATTGCAGAACTGGAGACAGCGAGCAACTTGCCACGCAGCACGATTCGCTACTACGAGCAGATCGGACTTTTATCGCCCGTCCGGCGTGATCAGAACGGTTATCGGACCTATGATCGGCACCACCTGACCGAGCTGATTTTCATCAGCAAAGCACAGTTCGTCGGCTTCACCCTCGACGAGGTGCGCCCAGCGCTGGATAAGTTGCGTGCCCCACCCGAGCACTGCGAAGCGCTACTGGCAAGCTTGCACAACAAACGCCGCGAAATCCTGCTCATTATCGAGCAGGAGCATCAGCGCCTGGCAACACTTGACCGCTTGATTGAACGCTTTGCAGGCGGCGATCCACCCGCTGCAGCGCCTGTGCAAACACCTTAACGCCTGGCTTCACCTGCCATGACACGCTGGCGCCGCGTCTCCGCCACGCAAATGCCGCTGGCCACCGAGACATTGAGGCTCTCCACCGAGCCAAACATGGGAATGCTGACGAGGACATCGCAATGCTCGCGCGTGAGCCGGCGCATGCCCTGCCCTTCGGCGCCCATCACCCAGGCCAGCGGGCCGGTCTGGTCGAAGTGGAACAGGTCGGTTTGCGTATCCATATCGGTGCCGGCAATCCAGATGCCTGCGTCCTTGATATCGCGCAGCGTACGCGCCAGATTGGTCGCCACGATGTAGGGCACCACTTCGGCTGCACCGCATGCCACTTTGGACACCGTGGCATTGATACCTACCGATTTGTCCTTGGGCGCAATCACCGCATGGACGCCCATGGCATCGGCCACGCGCAGGCAGGCGCCGAGGTTATGCGGGTCAGTAATGCCGTCCAGAATCAACAACAGTGCGGGTTCTGTCAGGTCTTCGAGCACGTCTTCGAGGGCGACGACCTGCTTGTTGGCGTCGATCACGGCTACCACGCCCTGATGTCCCAGATGTCCAGCCAAGCCATCGAGCCGCGATACCTCCACCGGCATGATGCGGATGCCTTGCTGCTCGGCCAGCTTGAGCAGGCCCGTCATGCGTGGATCGTGGCGCTCCTTGGCTACGTAAAGTTCAAGCACGCTGCTGGGCAAGCGTGACAGGCGGGCAGTCACGGCGTGGAAGCCATGCAGAACACGTTTATTGGCCATGAGTCGAATTCCTTACTGAGCAAAATCGAGCAGCAACTGCAAGCTGCGCCTGCCCTGCCACTCGTTGACGGATAACTGGTACACGGCATCCACCTGATCGGGCAGTGGTTCATCGTGCTGGAAATACATGGCATCGAACTGCTGGCCGCGGCCATTCGCCAAGGACAGCTTGAGGTGCTTCTCGCCCACAATGCGTTGCTGCACCACGCGGAACTGCCCCACAAACCGTGGCGCCGGGAAGCCTTGACCCCAGACACGGCCATCCAGCCGTTCAGCCAGATCCAATGTCATGGCGGCGCTATCGAGTTCGCCATCGGTTTCAATCGTGCGGTGCAGTGCTTGGGCATCCATGAGTTCCCGGCAAACGGTCTCGAATGCCAGCGCAAAGGGCTTGAGTGCCGCTTCGCTAGCCAGCGTGAGCCCGGCTGCCATGGCATGTCCACCAAAGCGCTGGATGAGTTCGGGATGGCGTTTGGACACCAGGTCCAGCGCATCGCGCAGGTGCAGACCGGGTATGGAGCGCCCCGAACCCTTGATACCGCCCTCGCCGGCATCGGCAAACACGATGGCCGGCCGGTGGTGCTTATCCTTGAGGCGACTGGCCAGCAACCCCACCACGCCTTGGTGAAAATCGGCATCGAACAAGGTAATCGTGTACTGGTTGCCCACATCCACCTTGGCCAGCGTGGCTTCGGCCGCGTTCTGCATGCCGGCTTCAATATCACGGCGTTCACGGTTGAGCTGATCGAGCTGGCGCGCCATGGCCAGTGCCTGATCGGCATCATCGGTAGTGAGACAGGCAATGCCCAAGCTCATGTCGTCGAGCCGGCCCGCGGCATTGAGGCGCGGGCCAAGCATGAAGCCCAGATCAAACGCACTGGCACGGCGTGGCTCGCGGCCAGCGGCGCGATAGAGTGCATCAATGCCGGCACAGGCCTTGCCGGTACGCATCCGTTTGAGACCCTGATCGACCAGGATGCGGTTGTTGGCATCGAGCTTGACCACATCGGCCACCGTGCCCAAGGCAACCAGATCCAGCAATACCGCCAGATTCGGGCCCGATTCTTCACCGAATGCGCCACGTCGGCGCAGTTCTGCACGCAGCCCCAGCAAGGTGTAGAACATCACGCCCACCCCGGCCAGATGCTTGCTGCCAAAGGTACAGCCTGGCTGGTTGGGATTGACGATAGGCGCATCGGGTAAGGCATCGCCGGGCAAATGGTGATCGGTCACCAGCACCTCAATGCCTAGCGCCTTGGCGCGCGCCACACCGGCAACGCTGGCGATACCGTTATCCACGGTCACAATCAGCTTGGGTTTGCGCGTAGCGGCAAGGTCAACGATTTCGGGTGTAAGGCCATAGCCGTACTCGAAGCGATTGGGCACCAGGAAATCCACCACGGCACCCAGCAAGCGCAGGCCGCGCAGACCCACGGCACAGGCAGTGGCACCATCGGCATCGTAGTCGGCCACGATCAGGATGCGTTCTTGCGCGGTAATCGCATCGGCCAGCCTTGCGGCTACTGCACTCAGGCCTAACAAACCATCCGGCGGAAGCAGGTGGCGCAGCTCGGTTTCCAGTTCGCCTGCATCATGCACGCCACGCGCAGCGTAGACGCGGGCCTCCACCGGGTGCAGGCCTGCTTGCAGCAAGGCTTGCTCGGCATCGGCGGGAACAGCTCGGGTCAGTATCTGCATGGCTGGTCAATCCGCCACTGGTTCAGCCAGCAGCTTGCGCAAGTTGACCGGTCGACGCCAGATTTTCCAGCGATCAGCGCGCGAAATCCGGACACTCAAGCCTTGCCGATGCCCCGGCAATATCAGGTTGAGCCCCTCACTCTGCATGGCCGGGCCCAGCCACCGCGTCTGCAGATCGGCCAGTGCGGCCTGCCAACCTGTCACATCGCCACGACGCGCGAACTCGCTCAAGTTGTCGAGCCAGACGATGCTGTCCGGTGCCGCTTGATCCAGCGAATCGGGCAGATCGCAAATCACTACGCCGGCCGCGTGCGCCAAGGCGCGTATATCGAAAGCCCGAGCATGCAATGTGTGGCAGGTAGGTGCTCCGACTCGCACCACCGGCCCCTCGCCCCACAGCCAGATTGAATTGACAGTAGGCCGGCCGGACTGCTCGCGCAGATCGTTAACGGGATGGGTGTACAGCAGCATCTGCATTTCATTGAGCAGCTTGTGCCATTGCAGCGCGCGCGGGCCGGTAGGCAGATGCTGATGGATGTTCTGACCTACAACCGCGTGCAGCGGCGTGGTCAGGCAATCTGCCGGCTGTGGCAACTGCACATACCAGCGCGAGGGCGTCGGTGCATGAAAACGCATGCCGTCCTCGGCGTAGAGCTGGTTCAGCGATGTCACCAGCGCATCCGCTTCGGACTGACTGATCGCCAGCAGGGTAGCGTCGAACAGCAAGGCACGATCACGATCCGCGCGCAGGTGTACGGGATCTGCGCGCAACCAGTGGCCGTCCTGTGCATCAGGCATATCCATCGCGAGGCCCGCCTGTGCCATACCGGCGCCAGCCAAGCCCAGTGCCTGCAATGGCCAGACTGCCGTGGCACCGGGCAGTGTGCTCACGGTGGCACGGCCCAAGGCGGCGGCGAGTGTTGCGATATCCATGCCGTCCAGCCAGGAGAAACCGGGCTGGGCAGGCAGATACAGATCGGGAATGACGAGGGTGATGGACATCGGTATCACTGGCTGGGCAAGTCGCAAGGCACGCGCCCGGCAAATCGCGGTTTAGGGATTCGGCGCCGGGTTGGCCGGCGCGGCTGGCTCGGCAAGGGCAACACGTTCAACGCGGTAAATCACGCAGTCGGCACCGATTTCCTGCTGGCTGATGACACGCAAGGCCAAATCACCTTCGCGGGTTGCAGGTACACCGTAGGTTTTACCCAGATCGAGCTGAGGTTTGGCAACGATCAACAAATGATGATTACCGTTAAGCGCTTCCGGGCGCAGATAGAGCCCCAGCAGGTTGTCCCAGGCCTGTTGCTCAGTGACCATTTCCCACTGCGATACCTTGGCGCGAACGGTAAGGCGTACCGACTCGGGGTCTTTGGCCAGCAGTTGTACGCCAGCCTGCACTTCGTTCTGCCCACGCGCAATCGCGCGACGCACCAGGCCGATGCGCCAATTGGTGTCGCGGTCAGTCTTCACCCCGATCAGCATGCCCACCTTGACCCAGCCGCTATGACGGGCAATCTGCAGGCCAACGCCCGTAGCGCTCACATCCTCCACCATGGCCCGTTCCACCGTGGTTTCATTGGTGCGCGTCTTGCTCGGCTGCGTCGCCTGTATGACCAGACGACGAATCGCGCCAAAGTCGTAGCAGAGAGTCACTGCACCACTGATGGCCGTCCGCTCGGCCTGGCGCTTCACATCGCGGCCTGTCCAGCGATTCTTGAGATACTTGATGACCGCCAGCGTTTCGGCCAGTTCAAGCTGACCATTCGGGTCCATCTTGGGCGGGACCTTGTGCTGATGCACGATCAGGTTCTCCAGTGCCACCAGCTCGATCACTGCGCGCTCAAGCCCATAGTAGAGGCCCTTGCCCTCCATCTTGGTCTGCGTCGGTACACGCGTCAGCACTGTGGGAGGATTGTCGTCATCGCCACTGCGACCGAACGGGGTGTTGGCAGAGTGTTGATCGCTCACCTGAATGAAGCTCGCCAGCGTATCGGCAACGCGGTCGGCAATCAGCAACTGCCGGCCCTGCAGATCGGGCGTCAGGGTGCGGGAAAGCAAAACCAGATGCGCCAATTGCTTCTGCAGCCTGCCGGCTTCGCCATCCGCCTTGCCCAACCAGGCGCGGAAGCCGCCACCAAGACCCAGCGAGAACTCCACCGCGGGCTGGATGTCATGCCAAGGCAAACGATCCATCTTGGGTTCGCGCACGAAACGCACAACATGGTCTCGGCCTACCCAATAGAGCCAGTTCGCCACCACCGCCTGAACCAACGGCGCATTGCCCGGTTTCTTGCCCAGCTCGGTCAGATCACGGCGTAGCGCATCGCCATAGGCGGCCACAATCACGGAACAGAATGGCACCGTACTCTGAAGCAGCAGGTTCAATCGGGCATGGTTGTGTTTAGCCTCCACCATGCCAGCCATGGCGGCCTCAAGGATGCCGCGTAGCGTGGGATCAATGGCGCGCAGTATCGTGAGTCCGTCGCGGCGTTTCTCCGCGTGACGCTGCTCACGACGCAACCACTCGCCCACCGACTGCATAGCCTGCACCGGCGCAAGCGTGGCAGCGCTCTCCACCGTGGCAATGGCACTGCTTAGACGGGATTCCCTGCCAAAAGGCAGGAGTTGCTTGAATTGATCGAGCATGGGCAACCAGCAAATCGGAATGGTGACAGTTTAACTTGGTCGTCAATCCCCGCCAGAAGTTTGCACATCAGCGCGGCAGAATCACCGTGCTCTGTGGCACACTTCGCGCTCCCAAACGCAGCGAATTCCTCAGCGTGATGTCTTTTGAATGGCTTATCGGCCTGCGCTACACCCGCGCCAAGCGCCGTAATGGCTTTATCTCGTTTATCTCCGCAGCCTCCATGGCCGGCATTGCCCTGGGCGTGATTGCATTGATTACCGTGCTGTCTGTCATGAACGGTTTTCAGCGCGAGATCCGTGGCCGCATCCTTGAAGTGGCCTCCCATGTGCAAGCCAGTGGCGATGGCGGCCGACTCAGCCAGTGGCCACAGGTTGCCGAACGCCTGGGCAAAGAACCCGGCGTGCTAGCAACGGCACCTTATGTGCAGGCGCAAGGACTGGTCTGGGCCAACGGCAACACGCAAGGCGCGATGGTGCGCGGCGTATTGCCCGCCGACGAGAACCGTGTCGCCGGCATTGGTAAACATATGGTGGCCGGCAAGCTTGAAGCCCTGCAACCCGGCGAATTCAGCATCGTACTGGGACAGGAATTGGCACGCGCCCTCAATGTAGGCCTGGGTGAAAAGCTCACCATGGCCATACCGCAGGGCAACATCACCCCGGCGGGCATGATGCCGCGGCTGCGCAGTTTTACCGTGGTGGGCATCTTCCGCATCGATATGTACCAGTACGATGCCGGCCTCGCCTTTGTGCACCTGGCCGATGCCCAGCGCCTATATCGACTTGGCGACGCCGTCAGCGGTGTGCGCCTGAAGATCGACGATCCGCTCGCGGCGCCCGAGATGGCTGCCCGCATCCAGCAACGCAATCCCGGCCTGTGGATGAGCGACTGGACCATGGAAAACGCCAACTACTTCCGTGCGGTGCAAGTCGAAAAACGCATGATGTTCCTGATCCTGACGCTGATCGTGGCGATTGCTGCTTTCAACCTGGTTTCAAGCCTGGTCATGACAGTGACCGACAAACAAGCCGACATCGCCATCCTGCGCACCTTGGGTGCCAGCCCGGCCAGCATCCTCAAGATCTTCGTGATTCAGGGTGCCAGCATCGGCATCGTCGGCACCGTGGTTGGCGTCGTGGGGGGCGTGCTGCTGGCGATGAACGTGGGCAATGTGATCGGATTCTTCGAGAACCTCGTCGGCGCCAAGGTGCTCTCGCCGCAGGTGTACCTGATTTCCGAGCTACCCAGCGAGGTACTGCCCGGCGACGTCGGCCTGATCGCCACGATATCGCTACTGCTTTCGTTTGCCGCCACGCTTTACCCGAGCTGGCGCGCATCACGCATCAACCCTGCCGAGGCGCTGCGCTATGAGTGAGCCGATCCTCTCGGAAACGATCCTTTCGGCACGGGGCCTGAGCCGCACCTACCCCGATCTCGACGTGCCCGTGCTGGGCAGTGTGGATATCGATATCCATCGTGGCGAACAACTGGCGATTGTGGGCGCGTCGGGTTCGGGCAAGAGCACCTTGCTCCACTTGCTGGGCGCACTCGACACGCCCAGTGCCGGCAGCTTGACCATAGCCGGCGACGATCCGTTCAAACTGTCCGAATCGCGCCGCAGTGCACTGCGCAACCGGATGATGGGCTTCGTCTACCAGTTCCATCATCTGCTACCCGAGTTCAGCGCGCTGGAGAACGTGGCCATGCCGCTGCTGATCCGGCGCGAGAGCCGCGCCGTAGCCCATGAGCGTGCCGCAGCGATGCTGGCACAGGTTGGCCTGGGCCACCGGCTCGATCACAAGCCGGGTGAACTCTCGGGCGGCGAGCGCCAACGGGCCGCCATGGCACGCGCGCTGGTCACTGAGCCGGCCATACTCCTGGCCGACGAGCCCACCGGCAATCTGGATCGCAAGACCGCGCAACAGATCTTCGAGCTGATGCTGGATCTCAATACCCGACTCGGCACCGCCCTGGTCATCGTCACCCACGACATGGAACTGGCCGCCCGTACTGGCCGCGTGCTGACACTCGCCGACGGCAATCTGCAATCACACTGAACCGCCATGCAAAAACTCGTCATCCAGGCGACCGAGATCGCCACCCAGCACCTCAAGCAGCTCGCCCATCTGATCGGCGCTACCCAGATCGACGCCGTGCGCCCCGGCCAACTGGGCCATCAGGCTTTCAAGCTCAGCCCAGCCGATCCTGCCAAGCTAGCCGAGGTGGCGACATTCTGCGACGAAGCCGCTTACGACTATGCGCTGCTCCCCGCCAACGCCACGCTGGCTGATATCGGCCTGGTGGTCATGGATATGGATTCGACGCTGATCACCATCGAGTGCATCGACGAAATCGCCGATATGCAGGGCATCAAGCCGCAAGTGGCCGCCATTACCGCGCGCTCCATGCGGGGCGAGCTGGATTTTCGCCAGAGCCTCACTGAACGTGTGGCACTGCTCGCAGGCTTGCCGGTAACCGCACTCGACGCGGTGTACACCGAGCGGCTCAAACTGATGCAGGGTGCAGAAACCATGCTGCGCGTCCTGCACGGAGTCGGCGTACGCAGCCTGCTGATTTCAGGCGGTTTCACCTTCTTTACCGAGCGCTTGCAAACCCGCCTGAACCTGAGCCACACCATCGCCAACGAGCTGGAAGTCATCGATGGCAAGCTCACCGGCCGGGTGCTCGGCGACATTGTGGATGCCCAGCGCAAGGCCGACGAGCTAGTCCGCATGCGCGATGAACTCGGTTTGCGCGCGGATCAGGTGATCGCCATGGGCGACGGCGCCAACGATCTGCTGATGCTGGCAGCCGCCGGTTACGGCATTGCCTGCCATGCCAAGCCGGTGGTCCAGGCCCAGGCGCGCTTTGCGATCAACCACACCGGGTTGGATGCGGCGTTGGCGTACTTCGACTGAGTTGCTGCTTAGCAGCATTTGAAGCACATCACCAGTACAGCAAAACAGCGTATTTTCAACAAGTTATTTAAAATCAATCAGATAGAGCATCTACTTTAGATTGCCGCTCACGACAAATGGTGGCGTTTTGTTGTTGCACCGCACAAAACTACACACCAGAATGGTTACGTCATTCACGAGATGACTTGTCATTCAAAGGAGCGTCACGATGATCCTGCCTACCGGTTTTACCCACGCCTTCGTGGATTTCCTGTCCCGCCTGGAACTCGCCACCTACCCGGCTGCCCTTTCGCCCAGCGAGTATCGCTATCCCGATAGCGTTCATGACGAAGGCTTGAAGGCCGACCCTTACTGCGCCGCACAGGCCGGCACACCTGTCTACACCCAGATCAGCTACCGCTGAGTAACCCATTGCTAGCCGTCATGGCGCGCACAGGAACACGGCAATCCGCTCGGCCACTTCAGCGGGCGCATCATGATGCATATTGTGGCCACCGTGGCCGAGCACCGCATAGTCCAGCGAAGCAAAGCAGGCACGCCTTGCTGCAAACTGATCCGGCGTTTCAGCGAGCCACTTGAGCATCGGCGTCTCCTGCGCGGCCAGCCACAGCACCCTGGCCTGCACCTCGCGCCAGCAGGCCTGCGCCTCCTCAAGTCGATAGAGCACAGGATTCACCCACTTGTGACGTGGATCGGCGCGGTAATGCACCTGGCCGTCACGCTGTTCGGCCAGTTGCGTCGCCAGCCAGAGCGATTGCTGTGGACTCAGGCCGGGGGAATTGCGGCGTACCCGCTGCGCCATATCGGCCATATCCGCACGCGGCCAGATTGCTGCATCGACACGCCGTTGATCGAGCCAGCGCCGGTAGCGCGCCGGTGCATCATCGGGCTGCGTTGCCGGCAATCCAAAGCCTTCCAGCGATACCAGTTTACGCACCCGCTCGGGCCGGATACCCGCGTACAGGCAGGCAATGATACCGCCCATGCTGTGGCCCACCAGCGTTACCGGGGTATCGCCGCCCAAGGCATCAAGCATGGCATCCAGATCCGCCAGATAGTCCGGAAAATAGTAGCTCTCGCTCGCCCAGTCGCTGCCGCCAAAGCCGCGCATATCGGGCGCCACCAATTGGTAATCGAGCAAGCTGGCCGGCGCGGCATCGAGCATGAACTGGAAAGTCGCAGCGCAGTCCATCCAGCCGTGCAGCAAGATCAGCAAGGGGCCATCGCGCCGGCCCCAGCGCCTTAACTGGTACTGGCGGCCGTGCAGCGTGAGCGATTCGATTGTGGCGGGATAGACAGGTGTGTAGACGGACATGGCGGGCATCGGCGTTGGGCGTGATGGCAGATTACCATCCGCGCCCGCAAACGATGCCGCCGATGCGGATCAGGCGGCTTGGGCCTGGAACATGCCGATCATGCTGCTGACCGCACGCTCTACTGATGGTCCGCTTTCGATCAGGCTGGCATCGCCGCGACGGAACATTTCGATCAGTTCCTGCAAGGTGAATTCCAAACCATTCTCGCCCTGACGATTGGTAAACAGGAAGCGGCTCTTGCGCGGACTCACCCAAGCTAGCTTGGCGCGAGTGAGGTTACCGTCTTCATCGGTAAACTCCACCCACGCACCGCGCTTGAGCTGATTGCTGACCACATCGTCGTAGTCCTGGTATTTATCCAGGCCCGCATCCCAGGCAAGGTTGCTGTTCGACAGCTCGAAGCCCGAAGTACCAGACTCCATGTCCACTGCGGGCAAATCGCCCAGCCCGAGGTCAAAACCGGTTTGCGGTGGTGCCAGATTGATCTGCGCTACCACAGGAGCCGGAGGTACGGCAGGCGTCGGCGCAGGCGGCGGTGCAGCAGTACCGATGACCACCTGCCCCGGCACCCATTCCTGAGGCGCCGGCGCGGCAGGCGGCTCGCCTTGCTTGAGGCCGGACTTGATCGCATTGGCATGGCTATGCACCAGCTCGGCAAAGAACGCTTCGCGTTCAGCCCGATCCACGCCCGCATCCTCGGTTGCCCGCTCAAGACGACGCAACAGCTTGGGCAGCAGGTTGACCAGCTTGAGGCGCTCTTCCACGCCAACCTTGGGCGTGACGCTCCAGCACAGGTCGTCAAATGCCTGAATGGCGTCGGGCCAAGCCTGGGGCTCGGTATCGTTCACCCGGGCGGCATGCCGCAAGACGATCTGCCACTGGTTACGCGCAAAATCACGGATCAGGTCGGGCAGCTCGCCAGCCGCGAGCAGTTTCTGGCTGATGGCATGCTCGGCCTGCTTGGCCGCCAGCTCCTCGCGTTCGGCAGCAGCGAGTTCGGCAGCCGCCGCTTCCGCGCTCTCGTCGGCGCGCAGCTCTTCCTCGACCAGAAACTGTTCCAGCTCGGTGAACGTCTGATCGAACAGGTCGATGTTCTCATCGAACTCCACCACGATGCGTTCAACCAGGGCGGCAATCTTGCGGTAGAGACGATCATCCAGACCGTCAGCCTCGTCCCAGCCCAGCGCGGCTTCAGCCAGGCGATCCAGCAGACGACGGGTGGGATGCTGCTTGCGGGCGAAGAACTTGCTGTCGAGCATCGCCACCTTGAGCACCGGAATCTGCAGGCGCCCGATCAGCGCCTTCATGGGCGCCGGGATGTTGCGATCATCGAACAGGTTGTCGAACAACATGGCCACGATATCGATGGTCATGGCATCGACGTGACCCAGCGAGTTCGCCAGGTTGGTAGTCTTGATCTGATGCAGGATATTGGCAGACCCAGCGGCAAGCGCATGGGCATCCAGTTCGCCCGGATCACTCAGGGCGCTTTCGATACGGCCCTGCTGAAGCAAGTTCAGCGTGTCAAGAAAGCTTTGCCCGACATTACCCTGCCAGACCGGTGCAGGCTGTGCTTCCTGTGCGGCAGCTGAGCCACCACCGAGCAGGCCGGGTTGGCCCTGCATCATCTGCATCTGGTTCAGGCTGAGCAACTGCTGCAGCACGCCCAGCAGCTCTTGCTCGTTACCTACCGCATACGCGGGCAGATCGGAGCCCGCCGCCTGCGATTGGGCAAACCCGCCCGCACCGAATCCGACTTGCGAAGCATAGTTGGCAACGAGCTGAGCCGGGTCCATCTCTGTGCCCGCCGCACCTTGGCCCTGCCCTGGAGATGCAGGATCGCTGCGGCGAGGTTGATTGGGCGCACGGCGGCGGAAACCCGCCTTGGGCAACACTGGCATGATGTTGCGCTGGACCAGAAAGCTATTGAGCTTCTGGTAAACATTCGGGACGTTCTCGGCCGCCAGCTGCTCGAACTGGCGCAAGACCAAAAGTCGGACATTCATGTCCGACTCGATCTTCATGCACGCATTACGGAAAGCATCCACCACGGCCTGCGGGCTCATGGGGTTATCTTCGCGGCTCTCTTCCGGCAGCTGCATCAGGTGGCCGATGCGGAAGTTCAGCGCATTGAGTTCATCGCCCAGCTTGGATTTGAGCTTGGTCGCAATATTGGCGGCGGCGAGATCTTCCTCGTGCTCGTCCTCGGCAACCAGAGAGAGTTCCAGATTGTCGAAGTCCAGCTTGTCAAAGCTGGCAGCTTCTTTCTTGTTGCCCTTCATGGCACGGTCGAAGCCCTCGACAAAGCGGCGGCGGAACTCTGCTTCAATCTCGCTGCGGCGCGTCTGGGCATGACTGCGCGCTTCCATGTACATATTGTAGGAGTCGCGATCGAGGGCCTTATCCGCCAGATCGAACAGCGATTCCTCGATGCGGTCGAGCATCGTCTTGAGCGACTTGGACAGCAAATCGGCTGCCAAATCACGGCAAGACATCAACATGTTCAGGGATTCAGGCTTCTGGTCCATCGCTCGCGCTTGGCCCGCCGCCCGGACGCGACTATTTGCCGCCCCAGGAAGAGAGGTAGTGAGGTTCAAATCGGCTGCACTCATCGCGGTTCTCCAGCCTCCGCAACGGGCCCCATCGATCGCATGGTAGCACCGCACGGCGATTGCGCATGACCAAGGGAGCGAACCGACGGCTGGAACACTCACCGCCGGGTGTGTGATCAGATGAATCCGTCGTATCTGGCTGCTCGCCTGCCCACTCCATAACATGCTCTCGGCATGAATACGGAATATAAGTGCATGGTAATTTTCATGGAAATTAACGTCAATCGATACAGAAATCACGCGAATAAATCATGGTAACCACATGATTAATATCGATTAATCCAATAATACAATCCATGCCAACGGCATGAATCATATATCGGCAGGCTGTGGATAAGCAATTCCATGCTGCTTTATCCAATCCAACACCTGTGGATAGACCTCCTGCTCGGCCTGCGGATGGGTCAACATGTCGATGTGGTCGTAGTCGCGCGACAGCCCCGCCTTGCGTGCCAGCAGGCGTATCTCCCTATCGTGCTCCCCCGACTCCTGCGCAAAACGGCGCACGTCTGCTTCATGGCCGCGAACCGGGTCATTTCCGCCCGCCAGATACAGGGTGGGCGGCAAGCGCTGGTCATTCAGGGCGCGGTGATAGTCAAAGCCGTCAGTATCATCAATCCAGGTATGGGCTCTTACCCACTGCTGGCTCTGCTGCAAGCTGCGGCGGGTTTCGTTATCCGCACCAAGCCGCAAGCGGTTTGCCGGCAGGTAGCCCCGGCGCCATGCCACCCACTTGGCGAGCCGATGCCAGACCAGTTCGATTTCAATCAGACGTGCCCAGTTCCAAACCCGTATGGCCCGCTTGCTGCCCAGATAAATGGATGCGGCCACCCGAGACGCCCATGCAGGATGCCTTGCCAGAAAAGCGGTAAGCAGCACCCCGCCCCAAGAGTGCCCAACCAGATACACCGGAATACCGCCCCGCAGGCGGGTGATTTCTGCCATCGCCGCAGGAAGATCAACGCATAGCGTCTCGAACTGGCCATGGGTATCTCCCGCGCGAATGGGCGGCTCAGACAGCCCACGGCCGCGCATGTCCAGCA
Organism: Chitinimonas sp. BJYL2; assembly: GCF_027257935.1. Lineage (NCBI taxonomy): Bacteria > Pseudomonadati > Pseudomonadota > Betaproteobacteria > Neisseriales > Chitinibacteraceae > Chitinimonas > Chitinimonas sp. BJYL2. Next base: position 34,536 of record NZ_JANZKW010000004.1, read on the forward strand.
TGTAGACATCCAGCCCCTGGGCCGCGAGCCAGGGGCCCAAGCCTTTGCCACGTTCACTGTAGAAGGTCCGCGCGTTGGCGATGGCACCATGCAGCATCAACACGGCCGGCCCGGCACCCGGAATATGACGGAGGTGCACACGAACGCCCGGTGCCACATCAAGAAATCGGGACGACTGCGGTAGAGAGGCGGGGTCGATCTGGGTCATGGCAACTCAAGCAAGCGATTGATTGACCATCCTAGGGAAGATCCGGCGTCAACTCAAGGCGGCTCAGACCGGAACGGAGCGCGCTCATCAAGTTCGTCCAGATAGTGCGCAACACCCTGGCCCTCACGTACCAGAAAGCGATTTACCGCATCGGCCAGGGCCGTATGGGCAATCCAGTGCCAGGAACGTGTAGGCACTGCCTCCAAGCCCCTTGCCAGCTTGTGCTCTCCCTGCGCTCCACCCTCGAAGACTTGCAAGCCACGCTCGATCGCAAACTCGATGCCCTGGTGATAGCACAGCTCGAAATGCAGGTTGGGCACGAAATCCATTGCACCCCAGTAGCGGCCATACAAACGCTCGGCATCAAACAGGTTCAGCGCTGCCGCAATCGGGGCGCCATCGCGGTAAGCCAGTATCAGCAGGCAATGCTCGCCCAGCACCTCCCCCAGACGGGTAAAGAATTGCGGGGTGAGATAGGGGCTGGATCGATGCTGCAGGTAGGTCTGCTCATAGCAGCGTGTGAAGAACGCCCAGTCCGCGTCGCTGATTGCCCCCCCCACCTTGCGCTCGACCATGACACCGGCCTCCACCACCTTGCGGCGCGCCTGCCTGAGCTTCTTCCGCTTATCGTGATTCAGGGCTGCCAAGAAATCATCAAAGCTCCGATAGCCCCGGTTATGCCAGTGGAACTGGACACCATGACGTTGCATCATCCCGTGCGCGGCAAAAGTCGCGGTATCGCCATCAGGAGGAAACAAGCAGTGAAGCCCGGAATATCCTGATTCCCTCGCCTTATCCAGCACCGCACCCAACAGGTGGCTCGCATGATCCCGGCTGCGCGCCAACAGACGCGAGCCACCCACTGGCGTAAACGGGACTGCCGATAACAACTTGGGGTAATACGGGATACCTGCTCGTTCCGCCGCCTGTGCCCAAGCCCAGTCGAACACATATTCACCCCAGGAATGCTGCTTGAGGTAAAGCGGCATCACGGCCAGCAAGCCCCCCGGCCCTGACAGGCTCGCATGCAGTGGCTGCCAGCCGGTGCCGGGGCCGATGCAGCCCGTCGCTTCAAGGGCCGACAGATAGGCGTGGCAAACGAATGGCTGTGGTCCCGCCAGCGCGTCCCACTGAACCGGATCGAGCTCTTGCATGCCGGAATGAAAACGGACTACGGTCTCCATGCCCGGCATCCGGATCAAGCCAGCCAGGCAGGCAGCTGCGCTGCCATCTGGGCCCGCTCGGCAGTCGCCGCACCGAGAAGCACGAAACCCGTGCAGACCTCTCCAACCAGGTAACGAGCCCGCAAGCCCCCTTCCTGCTCCTCGATCAACCACTCGCCAACCGCACCCGGTGGTGGCGGGGAGACAACCAAGGGGCTTGCCGGCGTTTTGACCAGCACCGGCATCGCCGGGTAGGTCACCATTGCAGCCTGGCCGGCCAAGGTGGCGGCCAGTGCTCGGGCCGACTGCATGATGGGTTGGACAAAAGGCAGCAACCAGCCCGCAACCTGAGCGCAATCACCCAGCGCATAAATGTGCGGATCACTGCTACGCAGATAACGGTCTACTACGATGCCGCGCTCAACCACCAAACCCGCAGCGCGAGCCAACTGGGTGCGCGGGGCAAGTCCGACCGCCGACACCACCAGGTCGGCCTCGATCACCGTGCCATCATCCAGGGTGAGGCGGTAATCCCCATCCTGTCCGTCAACAGACTGCACGCGCCTGCCCAAGCGGAAATCCGCCCCCGCGGCCTGGAGTTTGGTCTGCATCCACCGGCCTGCCGCTTCCGGCAACAAGCGGGACAAGGGCCAGGCAGCAAGATCAACAACGGTGACCTGATGGCCGGATGTCAGCAAGTCATTGGCGAATTCACAGCCAATCAAACCGGCACCCAACAAGACAACCCGCTGCTTGCCCGCAAGCCGTTCACGATAGTGAGCGTAATCCTGCAGGTCATTAACACTGATCACCTGCTCAGCCGCTTCGCCACTCAAGGGCAGGCGTACAGGGTCGGCGCCCAGCGCCAATACCAGATCACCGTAATGAAACTGGCCCGCGGGGGTATCAATGGTCCGGGCAGCAGGATCTATCTGGGTCACAGTGGTATGACTGACGATCTCTGCACGCAGCTCCTCAGCCATCTTGTCGGCCGACTTCATCGCCAGCTGGGCAGCTGTCTTGTTGCCCGCCAGTCCGGTCGATAGCATCGGTTTGGAGTAGAAAGCGCCATCATCGGCGCAGATGATCCGCAAAGCGGCATCGGGACTCAGCTTGCGCAGCTCGCGCGCAAGATTGTAGGCAGCCAGACCGGCGCCCACGATGGTAATCGGCGAAGTCATTGCAGTTTCCGTGGAAGGACAGGACGCGGGCGACACCCGGACGCCCGCAAGACGCGCAGTCTATTCGACCTTGGCGTCCGGCAACAGGCTCACGCCCGGCAACTGGCTCTGCAAAATGGCGCGGCGCACCGCTTCGACGGCTTCGCGGCGGGGGAAGTTGCGGCGCCAGGCCAGTACCACCCTGCGCATCGGCGGCTCGCCCTTGAACGGGCGAATCGTCAGCAGTTGCTCGTCAGCAGGAGTTACCGAGGTAATCGGCAACACGGTCACGCCAATGCCACCCGCCACCATGTGGCGGATGGTGGTCAGCGACGACCCTTGCAAAGTCCGCTGCAGGCTGCTGCCTGCCGGCAGGGCCTCACGATTGAGTTCGGGACAGGTCTGCAGCACCTGATCACGGAAACAGTTGCCCGGTGACAGCAGTAGCACGTTCTCGTCTTCGAGCTGCGCTGCGTCGATGCGTTTGAGTGCCTCCCAGGGATGACCCTTGGGTGTGGCAACTACGAAAGGCTCGTCGTAGACAGCCTGGGTCGCCACACCACTTTCGCGGAAAGGTTCGGAAAGGATGGCAACATCGATATCGCCCTGCTTGAGCATCTCAGCCAGGCGGGCGGTGTAGTTCTCTTCCAGCAGCAGCTGCATTTGCGGCGCAGCGGCACGCAAACGCGGTATCAGGAAAGGCAGTAGATAGGGGCTGATCGTGTAGATCGAACCCAAGCGCAGCGGACCGGAGAGAGGGTCCTTGCCCTGCTCGGCAAGCTGCTTGATGGTCTGGACCTGTTCCAGCACGCGCTGGGATTCCGACACGATACGCTCACCGATGGGCGTAACCGACACATCGCCCGCCGAACGCTCGAACAGGGTAACACCCAGCTCGTCTTCCAGCTTTTTGACCGCCACCGACAAGGTAGGCTGACTGACAAAACAAGCCGCTGCGGCACGGCCAAAATGGCGTTCACGAGCAACAGCAACAATGTATTTGAGTTCAGTCAGCGTCATGGCGTGGCGATCAGGTGAAGCATAAGGGAAAGCTTACACTCGCTGAGCCCACAAGTCATATTCATCGGCATCAACGATCTCCACCTCCAGGAAATCACCAAGCTGTACGCCCTGGCTGCCCTCCACATAAACCAGACCATCAATCTCGGGGGCATCGGCGTAGCTACGGGCTACGACACCCTCTTCGTCGATCTCATCCACCAGCACCGTCAGTTTGCGACCGATCTTGGCCTGCAGTTTGGCGGCGCTGATGGCAGCCTGCTTTTCCATGAAGCGGGCTTTGCGCTCCTCGGCCACCTCTGCCGGTACATGGTTAGGCAATTCATTGGCGGTGGCACCCTCGACCGGGGAGTACGTGAAGCACCCCACGCGATCCAGCTGCGCTTCATCAAGGAAGTCGAGTAGCTGCTGGAAATCCGCCTCGGTTTCGCCGGGGAAGCCTGCAATGAAGGTGGAGCGGATGGCGATGTCGGGGCACACATCCCGCCATGCCGCGATGCGCTTGAGGACATTCTCGGCATTGGCCGGGCGCTTCATGGCTTTGAGCACCGAGTGGCTGGCGTGCTGGAACGGGATGTCGAGGTAAGGCAGCACCTTGCCCTCGGCCATCAGTTCAATCACCTCGTCGACATGCGGATAGGGGTAGACGTAATGCATCCGCACCCAGATGCCCAGCTCGCCCAGTTCACGCGCCAGCTCGGTCATTCGCGTCTTGACCGGGCGGCCGTTGTGGAAACCGGTGCGGTACTTCACATCCACGCCATAAGCCGAGGTGTCCTGGGAGATCACCAGTAACTCCTTGACGCCCGCCTTGGCCAGATTTTCGGCCTCGCGCAGGACTTCGTGGACGGGGCGCGAGACCAGATCGCCGCGCATCGAGGGGATGATGCAGAAGGTACAGCGATGGTTGCAGCCTTCGGAAATCTTCAGGTAGGCGTAGTGCTTGGGGGTGAGCTTGATACCCTGCGGCGGGACCAGATCCACGAAAGGATCGTGAGGCTTGGGCAAATGCTCGTGCACCGCCGCCATGACTTCTTGCGTTGCGTGCGGGCCGGTAACCGCCAGCACCGAGGGATGCACGTCGCGAATCTGCTGGCCTCCCGCCTTGGCACCCAGGCAACCCGTAACGATGACCTTGCCGTTCTCGGCCAGCGCCTCGCCAATGGCATCGAGCGATTCGGTAACCGCGCTATCGATGAAGCCACAGGTATTCACCACCACCAGATCGGCATCGTGATAGCTGGGCGAAATCGCATAGCCCTCGGCGCGCAGCTGGGTAAGTATCTGCTCGGAGTCTGTCAGGGCCTTGGGGCAACCCAGCGAAACGAAGCCGACTTTGGGTGAATTCATGTGTGCGTTCTTTCCTGAATACAAAAGCAGAACGGGCGTGTCAGCCGACACGCCCGTCGTTACAAATCCATTTTAAATCAACTGCCTACTTCTTGTCGTTAGTCGCGCCGGGCGGGAAGCCGAAGCCACTCCACATCGTCTTGGTGCGATCCTGCAATTGCTGCTGCATTTCCACGAACATATTGGTGCTCTGTTCGAGGTAGCTGGTCATCATGTTCTGCATGGCGGGCGCTTGGAACTTCATGAAGTCGCCCCACAGATTCGGGTTATTGCTGGGCGTGCCGTCCTGGTTGTAGAACGTCTTGGACTGCTCTTGCAAACGCTGCTGCATCTGGCTGAACAGCTGCATGTTCTTTTCCAGATAGTTGCCCATCAGACCCTGCATGGCATTGCCATAGATACGGATGATCTGGGTCAGTACGTCGTAGCTAAACATCGGCGCACCACCGCTTTCTTCCTCCAGAATGATCTGGAGCAAGACGCTACGGGTGATGTCTTCATGGGTCTTGGCGTCTTCGACAATGATTTCCACGTTGTCGAGCACAAGCTGTTTGACGTCATCAAGGGTGATATAGCAACTCGTGGCCGTATCGTAGAGCCGACGGTTCGGGTACTTCTTGATGACTCGCCTATCTTTCTCAGCCAAGTTTGTCTCCATTATTTTTTTGAATCAATGACTTAGCAATCAACCCTTGGCGCAATGCCGTCTTGCCGACGAGACGGGTTGTGCGAAGCAGCATAACTATAGCGCAAGCACACAGCCGATGGTGACAGCCGTGCAGTGCGGACAAAACAAAGCCGCCCGAAGGCGGCCTTGCAAGCGGCTACAGCCCACCGGTCAGATGGCGCGACCGGGAATCGCCGACAACAGCTTTTGCGTGTAGGGATGCTTGGGATCGCGGTAGAGCTCGTCCGAGTTGGCGTACTCCACCATTTCACCCTTGTTCATCACCAGCACTTCATCGGAGATGTACTTGACCACACTGAGGTCGTGGGAGATGAACAGATAGCTCATCCCGAACTCGTCCTGCAGATCCTGCAGCAGGTTCAGCACCTGAGCCTGCACCGATACATCCAGCGCCGACACCGATTCGTCACAGACGATGATCTCGGGCTTCATCGTCAAGCAGCGGGCAATGCTGATGCGCTGACGCTGACCACCCGAGAATTCGTGTGGGTACTTGAAGAAGGTGCTATCCGGCATCGACACACGTTGCAGGAGCTCGCGAGCATGGTCTGCGCGGTCCTTGTCGTTATCGAAGATTCCGTGAACGCGCATTGGCTCCATCAGGATGTCGCCCACCGTGAAGCGCGGATTCAGGCTCGCATACGGGTTCTGGAAGATGATATTGAGGCGCTTCTTGAAGGGCTTGTATTCCTTGTCCGAGAGCTGCATCAGATCCTTGCCCTCGAACATGACCTGACCACCTTCGCAGGAATGCAGGCGCAGAATGGTCTTGCCCAGCGTTGTCTTGCCTGAACCCGACTCACCCACGATACCGACTGTCTTGCCCTTGGCGAGTTTGAAGCTCACATCCTTGACCGCTGCCACCTCGCGCTTGCCGAACAGGCCATTGCGCATGGTGTAAGTTTTGGTCAGGTTCTTCACTTCGAGAATGATGGGGTCATCTGCCTTGACGCCACGGGCCCGCTCGCCGGTTGGCAACTCATGCTCACGGCCTTGCAGATAATCCTCCACCACAGGCAAACGCACGGGGCGCTTGTCGATGGTGGGGCGGCAAGCAAGCAGCGCACGAGTGTAAGGGTCCTTGGGCGAGGCAAACACGTCCGCAGCCACGCCTTGCTCCTTGATCACGCCCTGCTGCATCACCACAACGTGATCTGCCATCTCGCGCACGAGTTCGAGATCATGGGTAATGAACAGGATGCTCATGCCGTGCGAGCGCTGGATCTTCTTGAGCAGCTCGATGATCTGCTTCTGTACCGTCACATCGAGTGCGGTGGTGGGTTCATCGGCAATCAGCAGCTTGGGTTCGCAGGCGATGGCCATGGCGATCATCACGCGCTGTTGTTGCCCGCCCGACATTTCATGCGGATAGCTGTCGATACGCTTGTCCGGATCAGGAATACCCACTTCACGCAGCAGCTCGATCGCCCTTTCGCGCGCAGCCTTGCGGCTCAGCGGCTTGTGCAGGCGCAGGGCCTCGACGATCTGGTCGCCAACCCGGTACACCGGGTTCAACGATGTCATCGGATCCTGGAAGATCATCGAAATTTGCTGGCCACAGCGTGCACGACGCTGCAACAGCGTTTCCTTGAGCAAATCCTGGCCTTCGAACAGGATCTGGCTGCCTTCACCAAACTCGGTATTGCTCACAGGCAGCAAGCCCATTACGGCCATGGAGGAAACCGACTTGCCTGAGCCAGACTCACCCACCAATGCCACGGTGCTGTGTTCAGGCACGGCAAAGTCCACACCCTTGAGCGCTTCAAAGCGCTCGCCCTGCCCCATCCGGAAAGTCACACGGAGGTTCTTTACTTCCAGCAGATTCTTGGTCGTCATGACAATTCCTCGGGGTCAGCGGCGCGAAGCCTTGGGGTCCAGCGCATCGCGCAACAGGTCGGTGAACAGACCGAAGGCAACCACGAAGGTGGACATGACCACCGCGACGGTGGCGAGCTGCCACCACTTGCCAAGTACCAGCTCCGGCATCACTTCGTTGATCATGATGCCCCAGGACACGAGATCGGTCGGCACACCCAGACCCAGGAAGGACAGAATGACTTCGGCCTTGATGAAATCCACCACCAGCTGGGAGAGCTGCACCAGAATCAGGTGCGACACGTTCGGCAGGATATGCACGAACATGCGGCGTGTGTCCGAAGCACCGATGGCATCGGCAGCTTGGACGTAGTCACGGCCACGCTGTTTGATGTATTCGGAGCGGATCAGACGATATGTACCCGTCCAGCCCGTGAAGCCCAGAACCAGGATCACCGTGGTAATGCCCTTGCCAAACACTGCGGCAAACGCAAGCACCAGCAGGATGTAAGGCACCGAGGTGAAGATGTTGTAGAACCACTCCAGCAGATCACCCAGCTTGCCGCCAAAGTAACCACCAATCGCGCCCAGCATGGTGCCGATCAAAACCGCCAGCAAGGCAGCCGCCACACCCACCGTGATCGACACCTCACCGGCCTTGATGACCTTGTCGAGAATGTCCCGGCCCCACTTGTCGCCACCCAGCGGCAAGGTCCAGCTGAGCTTGGCCTCACCCTGTTCATATTGCTTGGCCAGCTCGTCGATCTCGGCGTAATACGGCGCGAGCGGGTCCAAGGCTTTCTGCTTCTCATCCACCGGCAGGATTTCCTGGGCAGCAAGGCTGTTCTGCCCCTGCGGATTCGGATGATCCTTGCCCAGGAAGGACGGATTCGCGTAGGAGACACCCTTGTCCTGGTTCCAGTCAGCGGCGATGAGCTCCATGGCAGAGCCTAGGGCAATCAGGAAGTACAGGGCCAGGATGGCCATGCAGACGCGGGCGAGTTTATCGGCCCACAGGCGGCGGCCTGCAGCACGCCAGAAGCCATACGATGCTTGTGCTTGAGTCATGATGGCTGCCTCACTTCAGCTCGACGCGTGGATCAAGCCACTTGTAGAGCAGATCCACCAACAGGTTGACGACCATGGTCAGGATCGCCAGATAAACGGTAATGGCCTTGATGACGGGGAAGTCGCTACGCAACACGGCCGTCACGATCTCTCTACCCAAGCCTGGAATGGAGAACACCATTTCAATCACAAAGGAGCCCACAAACAAGCCCGGCAATTGCAAAGCGAGGTTGGTGGCAATCGGCACGGCAGCATTGCGCAGCACGTGAACGAACATCACGCGATGTTCACTGGCCCCCTTGGCACGCGCAGTACGTGCATAGTCCTGAGTGGTTTCTTCGGCCACAAAGGAGCGATACAGACGCAGGCTGGGCGCTACCGATACGAACAGCAGCAGCAACACCGGCAGCGGTGCATAGGTAGTGACGTTGGTCCAGAAATCATCTGTCCAGCCCAACACGGGGAAGAGTTCGAGCTTGTAGCCGAGCAGCCACTGACCCACCACCACATAAAGCAGCAGGGAGATGGACATGGCTGCGGTGCAGATACCCATCACGGCCCGGTCAGTCAAGGAGCCGCGCCGGTAAGCCACGGCCACGGCAAGACCGGTGGCAATCAAGGCATCGAGCAGCCAGACCTGCAACATCACCGTCAGGGTCACCGGCGCCTTCTGCAGCAGGATGGCCGATACTGCCTCATTGGTACTCCAGCTGTTGCCGAAGTCAAACGTGAACACCTGCTGGGTGAATATCCACAGCTGCATCCATACCGGGGCATTCAACCCCAGCTGATCACGGATGGCCTCGATCTTTTCCTTGCTAGCAATCTTGCCCGCGAGCACAACGGCGGGATCTCCCCCGAAGACGTTGAACAGGAAGAACACCAGCAGAATGACCCCGGCCAGCGTGGGGATCATCTGCCAGATACGGCGAATCAGATAAGCCATCATGGCTGCTTCTCCTGATTGGACTGGCCCGTGATTTCACGGAAGAAGGCATCCGAGTTCGGCTCACGGCCCAGGAACTGGCGCACCAGATCCATCTCGGGCACTTGGGAGCCATTCTCGAGCACGGTGCGGCGGAAACGCAGGCCGGTATCCGTGTTCATCAGGTTGGTACCGAAGGCTGAACGCATATCCAGGGCCAGCACTTCCGACCACATATAGCCGTAATAGCCCGCAGCATACCCCCCGACGATATGACCGAACGCGCCGGGAAACTGGGTGCCCGGCACATGACCCAGCGCGGTTTCGCCTTCCATCTTCACCCACAGTTTCTGCGGATCTTGCGGAATGGGGCCTGCGAGCGCCATGTCATAGGCGGCATACAGCCATTGACGTGCGTACTTGGTACCCTGACCAAAAGCGCGCGCAGCATTGATTTTCTGTACCAGCGACATATCGATGGGCGCACAGCTGCCGCAAGATGCCTGCCACAGAGCCAGCGATGCCGGATCACGCGACCAGGCTTCGAACATCTGCGAAGGCGCCTCTACAAAATCACGCTTGGTATTGGTGCCGGCGTTGAGCGTGTAGCGAGTGCGGCTGAGCACGCCATGCATGATGTGGCCAAACTCATGGAACAGCGTCTCCAGCTCTTCCTGATCAAAACCGGCACGGCTGAAGTTGGTGACCAGCGCCGAGATCGGCGTATTGCCCGTCTTCAGGCTGGACTGGCGTACCGTGAACGCTGCGGCATGCTTGTATTTGCCATCACGCGGGAACAGATCCATGTAGAAGCTGGACAGATACTCGCCGGACGCGGCATCGAATACATCGTAGCCCTTTACATCCTCATGCCAGGTAGCCAGCGCGGTATTGGGCTTGAAGGTCACGCCATACAGCTTGCCGGTAACGGCCATCATCCAGGCAACCGTCGGCTCCGTGGGGAACTGGGCACGCACCACTTCCTGATCAAGGCTGTAACGGCTCTTCTTCAGTCGGCTTTCGTAGAAGAGCTGATCCCAGCGTGTCAGCACTGCCTTGGGATTGCCCGTGTGGGTCGCCTTCAGTTCACGCAATGCAGCGAGCTCGCTCCGCTCGACCGCATTGACCTTCTCTTTCACCTGCTTGAGGAAATCTGCCACCACCTCAGGCTTGCCCACCATGCGCGAACGGGTTGCCAGTTCAGCATAGGAGCGATAGCCCATCAGCGTTGCCTGTCGCTTGCGAAGCTCGGTGACCTCGCGCAGCAAGGCCAGATTCTTGGCGCCACCACGACGCTGGTAGGCGACGTAAAGCGCCTTGCGAACCGCCTCGTCCTCCGCGTTCTCCATTACCGGCAGGTATTCGGGGTAATCGAAACCGACCAGGTACTGACCCTGGGCATTTCGCTTGAAGGTGGCGAGCGTTTCCGCCGGCACGCCTTTCAGTTGCGCTTCGCTGAAAGCAAGTCGCTGCTTGTTTTCCCGGACATTACGTGCGAAGTCCTGCTGCAGCTTTTCCTGGCGAGCCAAGAGGCGTGCAACCTCAGTGCGCTTGGCCTTGGGCAGATTGACACCACGCTCCTCAAAATCGAGCAGCACGCCCTTGAGAGTTTCGGCATCAATCGCATCTGCCGGCTTCAGGGCTTTGAAACGCTTGTAAAGATCCTCGCGCTGCATCAGGCGGTTCACTGCTTCCGACACACGCAGATCACAAGCCTCCTCAGACTGCCGGATGGCCGCATCAGGATGGGTATTGGCGATCAAACCGCCTCCCCACCAGAACTCCACCAGCTTGCCGCTGGCTTGGCTCCACGGCACCAGGACGGTGTCAACCGTTGCCTGCTCCAGTGGCAACTTCTCGATCAGATCAGCTTGCTGGCGGATATCGGCAATCGCCTGATCACACAGCGCCGGTACTTGATCGGCAGGGGAAATGCGGACGGCACCGCGTTCAGCGGCGATGGCGCTGGACACGGACAACGCCAGCGCGAGCGGGATGAGCTTACGCATGCGAACGGCTCCGGTAGGAGTGAATCGACGTGAAGGAATGGACGCTACTTCTTGGCAGCAGCCGCTTTTTGCTTGTCCAGATCAACATCCAGGAACATCCAGTGCGGCATGTTGTCGGGATGCGGCTTGTAGCCCACGACCCAAGGCTGGGCAATGTGGGTACGGATGCGGTTGACGCTATAGATCCAGGGCACATGAGCAGCCACGATGCGGCTCATGTCACGCAGCCGCTCATTGCGCGCCTCCGAAGGCTGCTCCGAAGCAATCTGCTCATAAAGCTTGTCGAAGTCCTTGTTACGGAATCGAGCCTCATTCACCGGACCGGCATTGGGGCCATACAGCAGCTGCATGAAGTTCTCGGCGTCGGGGTAATCCTGCCCCCAGGCACCGCCTGCAAACTGGTAGGTACCGCCTTGACGATTCTTCAGGAAGTCCGAGAAGTTCATCTTCTCGATCGACAACTTGATCTTGATGGCGTTGAAGCCCTTGAGCATCAGCTCTTCCTGATCGCGGCCATCGCTGCCTGTACTCATCATCAACTTGATCGCCAGCGGCTTGCAGCCCGGCTGCTCACGCCAGCCATCGCCGTCGCAATCCTTGTAGCCAAAGCGATCCAGCAAGGCATTGCCGCGCGCAGGACTGAAGCGACCCAGCACGTTCTTGAAGTTGGGATCGTAGCCATTGATCTGCGGCGCCAATGGTGACTGGGCCAGCAAGCCCTGACCATTGCGGATGATCATCAGTTCAGCCATCTGGTTGTAGGCGTAGTTGATGGCACGACGCAGTGCGATCTTCTCGACGCTGCTGCCACCGACAACCGGATCATCCATATTGAACTGATAGTAGGTAATGTCCGCTTCGGCTTCGCGGTAGTAGCGCCAGCCCATCTGCTGGTATTTCTGAGCCAGCTTGTCACCCGGTGCAATCAGTCGTGCATAGTTGAAGCCCAGCCGCGGGTGGGTATCAAGCTGACCGTTCTGGAACGATAGCCAGGAAGCCTGAGGGGTCTCGATAACACGGATATCGATGGTGCCCACGCGAGGGAAAGTCTTGCCGGCAAGCTCGGCGGCAATCTTGGCATCAAAGGTGACGCCAGGGGCCTTCACCGGCTCGTAGCGATAGCCTCGGAAGTTCGGGTTGGCAACCAGGATGATGCGATTGCGACGCTGCCAGGACTTGAGCATGTAAGGGCCGGTACCCACAGGATGGGCCTCGGATGCATCCCCGTAGTGCTCGATGACTTCACGCGCCACCACGCCGGTCGCCGGGGCCGCCGTGATATAGGGCATGTTGTAATCGGGCCGCTTCAACTTGATCTGCAACGTGTAGCGGTCCAGCGCCTTCAGCCCTTCGATGGGCTTGTCGTAGTCAAACTTGCCCGACTTCACAGCTTCGGCAAGCTTCTCGTCAAGACCAATGACCTTACCCTTGAACATGAAGTCCCAAGGTGCGCCACGGCTGGCCGGGTCAACCAGACGCTGGATGGTGTAAACATAATCTTGGGCAACCAACTCACGCTTCTTGCCCTTGAACGCCGGATCATCCGCAAAGTAGATGCCGGGCTTGATCTTGTAGATGAAGGTTTTGCCCTCGTCACGTATCTCCGGCAAATCTGCCGTACGTGGAATCAGGGTCTGGGGACGGGCAAGATAGTCATAGGCCAGCAGCGGCTCGAAAATGCTGCTGTTGATCTCACCTGAGTAATGGTCTGAATACTTGGCCGGGTCAAAACCGGATTCGGGCGCTTCGAAATAGGTGCGAATGGTTTTGGCGGGGTCAGCCGATTGTGCCTGAACAGGGCTAACGGCCAGAAGAAGTACGCCAACAAGGCCGGCAAGATTTGCAGTTTTCATGGTCTGAAGTCGCTGGTAACGGGGCACGGCATGGCACACAGGGAGGATCACCCGCTGAGGCCGCCCGAACGGCATGAAACAACGCAAAAAGGGGCGGCAAGAGCTCGCCGCCCCTCGGACGAAAGTCGATTATCGCTGCTGGGCGTAGTACGACCAGAGTCGAGCCAGATCACCGGTACCATCGGTACCCTTGACTGTCTTGAGCGTCTGTAGCGCCTTGGCCTTCTGCTTGGCCAACACCAGGGCAATACCATAGCGCAGGGTAGCATCCTCTGGACGACGCAGGCCGCCCTTGGCAATGCCCTGCTCCATCAGATTGAGCCCTTTGTCCGGCTGACCCGAAGTCACCAGGTTAAAGCCCAGATTGACCATTTGCGTACCGTCAGCTGCGGCCACTGCAGCGGCCTCGGTTTGAGCCGCGACCTTCTTTTCATCCGCCACACGCTTGTTGGCGAGGTCCATCAGGCGCTTGTGGCGCTCAGCCTCAGCACCGGTACCCATTACGCCTGCGGCATAAGCCTGCTCGACGACATTCTTGGCTTCGGTATTGAAGCCCTCCTGAAGCGACAGCTGAGCCAGCTCCATGTAATCCGTCGTGGTGCTCAGATTGCCCGTGGCCAGCTTGAGGCGATAAACATCAATGGCCAGGCGATCGGAGAAACCGGACTTGCGCTGGATACGATTGATGATGTCTGCCCAGTAAGACTTCTTGGGATAGCGGGCAACCAGCTTCTCCAGCGTCGCCACATAGGCATTTGTGTTATTGAGGCGCAGGTAGGCATTGGCCAGCAGTTGCAGGCGTTCTTCCGAAGAGGCGCGGCCTGCCTTCTCATCTGCACGGACCTGGGCTTCCAGTTCACGTGCTGCGGCACCGACATCACCACTCATGAATTTGAGCTGGGGAATCAGGCCGGTAATCTGCGGATTGGTACCGCCTTCTTTTTCGTAGCGGGCAGCCCACTGCGCGGTACCGTTGTAATTTTTGGCCCGGTAAAACGCACTGACCAAGGCCTCCATGGCCTGCAGTTTCTCGGCGTTACCCATCTTGCCCGTGGCCGATGCCGCTTCGAACGAGACGGCGGCGAGGTTCGCATCACCTGCCGAAGCGGCGGCGAACGTATTCATCCGGTGAACGGAAAATGCCTCAAAGGGAGTCTTGCCAGAAACCGATTCAGCTTCGCGAATTTTCGCGAGCGCTTCCTTGAACTTGCCCGACTTCATCAGTGCGCCAGCAGCCTGTAGCGGCTTGCCAATTTCAGGCCTGACGGCCTCGGCATGTGCGGCTGCGGGACTGGACGACTCGGAGACGAGTACTGGAAAACCGAGAACAGCCCAAAGCAACAGGCCTGCGGAAAAGGAACGCGTAGACATCATGATTCCGACTTTTCCCTACGAGGAGAAAACAAAAAAAGCGGGATGACATCAACTGAATGATGCCATCACCGCCTCACGGGTATTACATAAACTGCTCGTTACCAACCATACCGATCTTGGTAACGCCAATACGCTGCGCTGCTGCCATCACTGCCGCCACATCCTTGTATGGAACAAGTTTGTTGGGGCGGAGATGCACCTCAGGCTGGTCCGGCATGGCCGCGAATTCAGTGAATCGCGTTTCCAGTGCGCCGATACCGGCAAGGGGCGCGCCATCCATATAGATGGTGCCATCAAAGTCGATGTCCACACGGTGAACAATCGGCTCCTGAAGGGGCTTTTTGTCGCTCGGTGGCGGCATATCCAGCTTGACCGAGTGCAACTGCACCGGGATGGTAATGATCAGCATGATCAGCAACACCAGCATCACGTCGATCAGCGGTGTCGTGTTCATCTCGACCATGACATCCGGTTCACCGGAAGAAGAGCCTACGCTCATGCCCATGGCTTATCCCTCATTAGCTAAACTGGTTCAGCCCTTGGGTGGAGGTTCGGTGATAAAGCCGACCTTCACGATCCCTGCGCGCTGACACGCCACCACGACACGGCCCACAAACTCGTAGCGAGCACCCTGATCTCCGCGGATTTGAACTTCCGGCTGCGGAATCTTGGGCGACTCTTCCTTGAGCTTGGCGACCAGCGCCTCTTGGTCAGGAATTAGAACCTGGTTCCAGTAAACGTCACCATCTTTGGTGACCGAAATGTTGATGTTTTCCGGCTTGGTCTCGTTTGCCTTGATTTCTTCACTAGGCAGCGTGACCGGGACAGTGTGGATGGCAACCGGGATGGTGATCAGAAAGATGATCAACAACACCAGCATCACATCCACGAGCGGGGTGGTGTTAATTGCCGACACCACCTCGTCGTCGCCGGACTCCGTTCCGACGTTCATGCCCATGGGTTAGCCCTTTTTGTTGCTCAGCAGAACGCTGTGCAGGTCAGCACCGAAGGCGCGTACTTGTTCCAGACCGGTCTTGTTACGACGGATCAGCCAGTTGTAACCCAGCACGGCAGGCACAGCAACTGCCAGACCGATGGCGGTCATGATCAGCGATTCACCCACGGGACCAGCAACCTTGTCGATCGAAGCCTGACCGGACATACCGATCTTCACCAGAGCGTGGTAGATACCCCAAACGGTACCGAACAGACCCACGAACGGTGCGGTCGAACCCACGGTAGCCAGGAAGGCCAGACCATCGCCGAGACGGCTCTGGATGTTTTCCACGGCGCGCTGGATGGACATGGTGACCCAGCTGTTCTTGTCGATCTGCTCCAGCAGGGCGCCTTCGTGGTGCTCGTTGGCGTTCAGGCCGGTTTCAGCGATGAAGCGGAACGCGCTGTTTTCTTCCAGCGTGGCCACACCAGCCTTGACCGAACCAGCGCTCCAGAAGGTTTCGCGAGCGGCCTTGGCTTGTGCAAACAACTTTTGTTGTTCCCACAGCTTGGTGAACAGGATGTACCAAGTGCCCATGGACATGATGACCATGATCACAAGGGTACCCTTGGCAACGAAGTCAGACTGGGACCACAGGGCTTGCAGGCCGTAGGGGTTATCCGTGGTGACATCAGCGGCGGGGGCGGCAGGTGCTTCTTCAGCGGCAGGGGCAGCTGCTTCTACAGGTGCAGCAGCTTCGACCGGAGCGGCCGCAGCATCGGCGGGGGCAGCAGCGGCATCAGCCGGCGCAGCAGCAGCCGGCGCTTCTTCAGCGTGAGCAGCCTGAGAGACAATGATCGCTGCCGCAGGAGCAGCAGCAAGGGCAACAGCCGCAAACAGTGCGGACAAACGGTTGGCTACAGACATGATGCTTCCAGTTCCTTAGCTAGATGGATTCGGCAGAGCCGAAAGACTTCCCGATTAACACTTGTGATCCGCCCGAAAACTCCCGGGCAGATCACACGCCCAAAAATCATTCTTCCGTGAGATTGAACTCAACAGGGTAATACGTTGTTACATCCTGGCCTTGACCGCGGCACTTCAAGCGCTTCACCGCTGCGACAGCAAGGTTGTTGACCTTCGGATTCGTGGACTTCACGACGCGGGCGCTCTTGATTTCGCCACCACCGCCAATCACCACCTCAACCGTAGCTTCGGCGCGGGTGATTTCTTCGCGGGCTGCGAGCACAACGAACTTGTCCTGCATCTGATCGCCAACTTCGCGAACATTGGAACACAAACCACGCACGCTGGGCGGCTGCGGCGGTGCAGGCTGCGTCGTCACCGGCGCAGGCGCAGGCGCAATAGTGCGCTCAGCGGGAACCTGGCTGGTTGTGGCCGTGATGGTCGGCGCCACAGGCGGCGTCTGAACCTGCACTTCAACCTGCGGAACAAACGACGGCGGCGGTGGCGGCGCCTTGAAATCAGGAGGTGGAGGCGGAGGAATCTCCGGCGGCGGAGGCGGCGGTGCCTCTTCGATGATTTTCGTATCCAGTGGCTTCTGGATGATCTGGATCACCTTGGTGTGCAGACCATTCATCAAGGCATAGCCGATAACAACGTGCAGAAGGATTACCAGACCAAAGCCAACAATGTGCTTGGACGGATTCCTCTGCTGCTGCGCGTAATCCATGTTTAACCCTCTACCCCTACCAGATTGCCTGGCAGGCATTAGCAACACGACAGACGCAGGTGGGATGCGCTACGGCTGTCACCCTGAGTTGACGACCAGCGCCACCGGTTTTAACTGACCGCGCAAACTGACCAAACTCCTAGTCTAGTCACCACGCGTCCCGGGAGCAATCGCCTTGTGTCGATACCTGCCCGAAGCACTGGAAGCAGGACAATACCACTAAAATACCTGCCAATACCACTAGAGACTAATATTTGTCTTTTTGTTGTCTCTTTACGACAAAGGCCACTTTCGTGGCCTTTGCGCTTGATATATGGCGCGCCCGAAGAGATTCGAACTCCTGACCCCTTGGTTCGTAGCCAAGTACTCTATCCAGCTGAGCTACGGGCGCATATATTGGGATACGACGACTTGTTACATCTTTTGGCGCGCCCGAAGAGATTCGAACTCCTGACCCCTTGGTTCGTAGCCAAGTACTCTATCCAGCTGAGCTACGGGCGCGCTATTTGACCGACGTCGTTCTTGTTGGCGGAGAAGGAGGGATTCGAACCCTCGATACAGGTTTTGGCCCGTATGCTCCCTTAGCAGGGGAGTGCCTTCGACCTCTCGGCCACTTCTCCGTCACAAGAGGTGCGCACTATAGCGATGCGCCCCCCATGCGTCAAGCAATCAGGGTTCCTGATCGAGATTAAATGCCTTGTGAAGCACACGCACCGCCAGCTCAAGGTATTTCTCGTCCAGCACGACCGAAATCTTGATCTCCGAGGTGGAAATCATCTGGATATTGATGCCCTCTTCTGCCAGCGTGCGGAACATGGTTGATGCAATGCCGACGTGCGAACGCATGCCAACGCCCACGACCGAAACCTTGCAGATCTTGTCCTCGCCCGAGATCGATTTGGCGCCGATATGGGCCTTTACGCCCTCCAGAATGCCCAAGGCCTTCTGATACTCGCCACGCGGCACGGTGAACGAGAAGTCGGTATGCCCTTCGGCACCCACGTTCTGGATGATCATGTCCACATCAATGTTGGCATCCGCCACGGGGCCCAGGATCTGGTAAGCGATACCCGGCTTGTCCGGCACACCCGTGACATTGATGCGGGCCTCGTCGCGGTTGAAGGCGATACCCGAGATAATGGCCTTTTCCATATTGTCTTCTTCCTCAAACGTAATCAGTGTGCCCTCTCCTTCCTCTTGGAAGCTGGAGAGCACGCGCAACTTGACCTTGTACTTGCCGGCAAACTCTACCGAGCGGATCTGCAGCACCTTGGAGCCCAGGCTGGCCATTTCCAGCATCTCCTCAAAGGTGACGGTCTTCAGTCGCCTCGCCTCCGGCACGACTCGTGGGTCCGTCGTATAGACCCCATCTACATCGGTGTAGATCTGGCACTCATCCGCCCGTAAGGCAGCCGCAAGCGCCACCCCGGTCGTATCGGAACCACCTCGTCCCAATGTTGTGATGTTGCCCTCGGCATCCACCCCCTGAAAACCGGCCACAACCACTACCTTGCCAGCCTTCAGGTCGGCGCGGATCGGCGCTTCGTCGATATGCTGGATGCGCGCCTTGGTATGTGAGCTGTCGGTCAGAATCTTGACCTGGGCGCCGGTATAGCTGCGCGCCTCAAGTCCCTGATCACGCAGGGCCATCGATAGCAGACCAATGGTGACCTGCTCACCCGTGGCGATGATGACATCCAGTTCACGGGGATCGGGCTGCGCCTGAATTTCCTTGGCCAGCGCAATCAGGCGATTGGTTTCGCCACTCATGGCGGACACGACCACAACGACATCGTGTCCCTGGGATTTGTACTTTGCTACACGGCGGGCCACGTTCTTGATTCGCTCAGGCGAACCCATGGACGTACCACCGTATTTCTGGACGATGAGCGCCATTACTTCCCTCGGGGGCATTTCAGAAAAGGAAACTGAATCTAAAGAAAGGCCAGTACGAACACAAGGCTGAGAGGACTACGAAATTAGAATATTTGAGGCACGCTGGGCTATCGCTGGAGCATAAGGCTGACGGGATGGGCTGGCCAGGCGGGATAGCATCATGCGGCAGTGCGTCATCGAACTGGTACGGTCGTATGGTATAAAGCCCGCTCCTGTGTTCTGCGCCCTGCCCTTGCGGGCAACGCCCTCCGATGGATCGCGGTTTCTATATCATCCTCGCCGCGCAGTTCCTTTCTGCGCTGGCCGACAATGCCCTCTTCATCGCAGCACTGGCGCTCCTGAAATCTCAGGCTGCGCCTGCATGGCACCAGTCCATGCTGCTCTGGTGCTTTACGATTTCCTATGTTGTGCTCGCACCCTTTGCCGGATCGTTTGCCGATTCCATGCACAAGGGTCGAGCCATGATGCTGTGTAACGGCATCAAGCTTGCCGGCTGCGTGGGCATGCTGGTGGGGCTACCCCCCATCCTGGCGTATGCCATCGTCGGCTTCGGCGCAGCGGCTTATTCACCGGCCAAGTACGGGATCATTACCGAATACCTGCCTCACGATAAGCTCGTGGCAGCCAATGGCTGGCTTGAAGGTGCAACGGTCAGCGCCATCATCTTCGGCACCGTGATCGGCGGCTTGATCACCGGTCCTTCCATGGCAGCATGGCTTGCCAAGAGCACGCTACTGCAAGGCTTGTCTGCGCCCATGTTTGCGTTGATCGTGCTGGCCTGCATCTATCTGGCTGCAGCCTGGGTGAACCTCTATGTCCCCAAGCTCAATGTCACGCTCAAGCCCATCCACTTCAGCCCCAGCTTCCTGATCAAGGAGTTCTGGGAGTGCGTCGTCAAGCTTTGGCGGGATCCACAGGGCCAGTTGTCGCTCGCGGTGACCACCCTGTTCTGGGGTGCCGGAGCCACAATGCGGCTGGTGGTCATCAACTGGGCCATCATCTGGCTGGGCTTCAATCTGGAGCAAGCTACGCGACTGGTGGCGATTGTTGCTTTCGGCACGGCTGCCGGCGCAGTCATTGCCGGGCGCTACATACCGCTCAAGCAGGCCTTCCGGGTGTTGCCCGCAGGCGTGGCCATGGGGATGATGGTCGTGAGCATGCTGTTTGTGTACGACGTACGGCTCGCGGGCGTGCAGATGTTCATTGTGGGCGCCATGGCCGGATTCTTCGTCGTACC
The DNA here is from genome assembly GCF_027257935.1 of Chitinimonas sp. BJYL2. Lineage (NCBI taxonomy): Bacteria > Pseudomonadati > Pseudomonadota > Betaproteobacteria > Neisseriales > Chitinibacteraceae > Chitinimonas > Chitinimonas sp. BJYL2. The sequence goes on from NZ_JANZKW010000004.1 coordinate 54,932, forward strand.
ACTCAATGCCATGCTTCAGCATCGTGGCTTCATGCTGATGGGCGCGGGCCACTCCATTGCGGTACAGAACTTCAACGAGAATCTGGGCATCCTCGTGATGGTCGGCGCACACGCCCTGCTGGTGAAGTACTTCAGCTCGCCGCTCAGCGACAATATGCACGGCGAGGCGCTGTCCTACTTCAGTAGCCTGGGGGGTATCCCGCCCATGTACACCATCATCATCGGCTTCGGCACCTTGCTCATGGTGACCATGCTCATCATCATGCATCGTTACCGGCGCGGTCTGGCCGCCGGCAAGATGCAGGACTAGATGACGGGCTAGCCCATCGGCACAAAACCGGGCGTGGATTGGACCCGTGCCAGCCATGCCCGGATGTGTGGGTATGCCACCAGGGAGAATCCTCCCTCTTCCGCCACATGGGTGTACGCAAACAGGGCGATGTCGGCGATGCTAAGCGACGTACCGGCCAAGAATGCCCGTGTGGCCAATTGCTGCTCCATCACATCCAGCGCTTTATATCCCTGCACCCGACGCTTGGCGATTTCTTCCGCCAGCGCTTCCGCTTTACCGGCAAACCGAACCCAGAAGCGTACGGTTGCAATGTATGGCTCATGGCTGTACTGCTCAAAGAACAGCCATTGCAACACCTCGGCACGCTGGCGGCGATCTCCGGCCCATAGGTCCGTGCCCTCTGCCAGATAACACAGGATCGCGTTGGACTCAGCCAGATGGCTACCATCGGGCAAGGTCAGCACCGGTACCTTGCCATTGGGGTTCATGGCCAGGAAGGCCGGGCTGCGGGTTTCGCCACGCAGCGTGTCAACTTCCTGCCACTGATAGGGCTCACCCAGCAGTTCAAGCGCCAACTTGAGCTTGTAGCAGTTACCCGATAGAGCCATGCCGTGCACGGTATACATTGCAGTCCTTTCTGGGCTCAATCGAGGAGCCAGTTGATCGACATCTGACCGCGCTCAGTCAGATAACGATTGCAGCTGGAAAAGTGTCCGTTGCCGATGAATCCGCGGTGTGCCGACAAGGGAGACGGATGGGGAGACGTCAAAATGAGGTGGCGGGTTGTGTCGATCAAGGAGCGCTTCGCCTCGGCGTAGGCCCCCCACAGCATGAAGACAATCCCCTCATGCTGCGTAGACAAAGCACTGATGACCGCATCCGTGAATCGCTCCCAGCCGCGGTTCCTGTGTGAACCAGCCTTGCCATCCTCCACGGTCAGGACACTGTTGAGCAGAAGCACACCCTGTTCAGCCCACTGGTTCAGACAGCCATGCTGCGGGGGGCTGATACCGAGGTCACGCGCAATCTCCTTGAAGATATTGCGCAGGGACGGGGGTATCGCCACACCAGGCGGAACCGAGAAACTCAGGCCATGTGCCTGCTGTGGGCCATGGTAGGGATCCTGGCCAAGTATCACTACGCGCACTTGCTCAGGCGCCAGGGCCTCAAAAGCGGCAAAGCGGCGGGCCCTTGGCGGATAAATGATCTTGCCTTGAGCCTCTTCCGTTTGAACGAACTGCTGCAGTGCGTGCCAGTACGGATCGGCCAGCTCGGTGCCCAGCAACGTGCTCCAGCTGGCAGGAATATCAATCGTCATGCGGATGTTTCTTCTCGAATATCTGGCGGCGATGGCGCCGGAAGACAGTTTTTTCAATCCAGTCCTGCACTTCGGCGTCTATCTGCTCAAATGTCGCATCCAGTCGGTAATCGCCGCTCCCCGTCAGTTCACACTCACGTATCGTCGCAGACAATACCAAGGGCTGAGGTATGCGAGGGCTGAGGTAGATGCCCACATAACCAGCCTTGCCAACCGGCACTGGGGAAACCGAATTCCAACTCACGCCAGCGCCGCTCAGCTCAATCTCTTGCAGGGGCGGCAAGCAATCACCGCGCGCGAGCAACTGACCAACCATCTGCAACATCAGCTCGACGCGCGCCTCCAGCGACTGCCAGCGCAGCGCATCTGGACTGTCGTCATCATCGAGATGCGCAGGGGATGCCTCCAGCAGGGCCAGCACACGCAGCAGCAATACCGGGTCAATGGTCGTAACCGGGGGGCTGTCGAGCCAACTGATCGGCATCGCAAACCTGATTGAAAGTGGTGTCGTCATGATGACCTCCTGCCTGTCGGGATTATACGGTTCGATTTGGCACCGGCTTGCCGCACATCAAGCATGCCTGCGTCCGGCAGGGTAATATCCGCCATGGAACAACCCTTCCGGCATGATGCCCTGCCGCACATAGTTTTGACATGAATACCACCCCGTTTACTCCCGCTGAGCTCGCAGAATTTGAAACGCGTGGTTTCCTTATTGCCCGCGGTCTTGCCGATCCATCCTTGTGCGATGCCATCCTTGGCGAAAGCCGTCGACAGCTGGATGCCGCCATAGCACCCATCGAGTACGAAGCCGATACGCAGTATCCCGGCGCACCCCGTTCACGGGATGCCGAGGGTGGGCGCACGGCCAGGCGCCTCCAGCAAATGTATGCGCGTGCTCCGGTTTTCCGGGAGTGGGCATGCAACCCGGTTGTGACCCGCCGCGTCAGTCAGCTGCTGGGGGGCGCAAGCGTGGCGCTGACTCAGGCGCATCACAACAGTCTGATGACCAAGCAGCCGGCTTACTCAAGTGAAACCCACTGGCATCGGGATATCCGCTATTGGAGCTTTAGTGATAGCGACCTGATTTCCGTGTGGTTGGCATTGGGGCATGAAACTCGGGAGAACGGATGCCTGGGTTTTCTGCCGGGCAGCCATCAGCTCGAACTCGATAACGATCGATTCGAGTCCCGTGCCTTCCTGCGTACCGACCTGCCAGAAAACCGTGTGTTGATTGATAGCGCCGAGTTTCCAGAACTGGCCCCAGGCGATGTGGTGTTTTTTCATGCGCGGACATTCCATGCCGCCGGATGGAATCGCACCCAGTCGACCAAGTACTCGTTGGTCTTCAGCTATCACCGCCAGGACAATCAGCCTGTGCCGGGCACTCGGAGTGCCAGCCTGCCTTCGATCACGATGCCGGCAGACTGACTGTCACGCCATTTCCACCAACACAGTGCCCTGACAGCCGGGCAGGCGTCACTGTGTTGCGAGGCTCATCGGGACTACGCTGATAACCTGACTCGCCGGGGAATCGCATGTCCAACCTGATGCTCTACGCCATTGCCACCCTGATCTGGGGATCCACCTGGTTGGCCATCACCTTCCAGCTTGGCACCGTGCCGGTGACTGCCTCTGTGGCCTATCGTTTCCTGATCGCCGCGGTCATCGTACTGGCTTGGGCCGCCTGGCGAGGAGACCGGCTGCGCCTGCGGGTACAGGAGTGGCAATGGGCTGCAGCGCAGGGCGCGCTGATGTTCGGCATCAGCTACATGCTCGTATACGCGGCTGAGGCCCACATTGCGTCCGGCTTGGTAGCCGTGCTTAACTCCACCATGGTGGTAATGAACCTGATCGGCATGCGCCTCGCATTCGGACGGCCGATTGAACGGAAGTCACTGCTCGGCGCTGCCTTGGGTCTCGCGGGCATCGTGCTGGTGTTCTGGCCCGAACTTCAGGATGTACAGGGCCGTTCCAACTGGACAGGCATCGCCTGCGGACTGCTGGCCGCCGTCGTGGCCTCTGCCGGCAACATCGTGGCACAACACAACCGGAATCTGGACATCCCGCTACTGCCTGGTATCGGTATAGGCATGTTGACCGGCGGTTTGGCCTCATTGGCCTACACCCTGTTGAGCGGCGAATCGCTACGATTTGACTGGCGGCCCGCCTACTTGCTCTCGCTCGCGTATCTGGCCATTTTTGGTTCGGTACTGGCGTTTGCGTCCTACCTCACGCTGATGGGCCGGATCGGTGCTGCCCGTGCAGGCTATATCGCGATTGCCGTACCCATAGTCGCGCTTGTTCTTTCCACTCTCTTCGAAGGCTTCAACTGGCAGTGGCTCACCGTGTTCGGGATACTCTGTGCCGCGGCGGGCAATGTCATCATGCTCAACGATGTCAGCAGCTGGCTACGGCGGCTAGGCATGAACAGACTAGCCGCTCACCTGTCGTAAACGCTCATACAGACAGATCGCCGTCGCCGCCCCCACATTGAGCGACTCCATGCCCCGATGCATGGGCACGCGTAGCCGCAGATCGGCCAGCTTCACGAGATCAGCCTGTACCCCCTGCCCTTCACTCCCCATGATCAGTAGAAGATCGCCACGTAGATCGGTCTGATAGAGCGAACTGCTCTCTGCCAGAACCGTTACGGCCCGACGACCCGAAAACACAGCTGCAAGTGCGGGCAACTCCACGCGCTCGATCACCGGGACACAAAAATGGGCGCCCATGCCGGCACGTAGTACCTTGGGGGACCAGACGTCAGCGCAACCCTGCCCGAGCCAGACCTGATCCACGCCAGCGGCGGCCGCAGTGCGCAGGATCGAGCCGACATTACCGGGATCCTGCACACCGTCCAGGGCAAGAATCATCCCTGACAGAGAGGGCTTGGGGGAGCTGGGGTATGACCAGATCGCCAGCAAGCCGCTAGCAGATTCCAGTTCGGTCAGTTCGGCAAACAAGGTGTCACAGAAAACAACCGGCTGGCGCACTAGCCGGGCAGACAGCTCGACCACTTCATTCTTGGCCAAGGCATGCTCTGCCACGACGGTTCGCTCTGGCTGCAACCCTGTATCAAGTGCGGCCGCGAGCAAGTGCGGGCCGTCCAGCAGGGTCAACCCACTCTTGAGGCGCTCACGACGCTGAGTGGCGAGCTTGAGACAAGACTTGAACAGCGGATTCTGCCGCGACTGGATGATTTCCATGCATGACCACTTGATTGAACGACATGACAACAACAAAACGCCTGCACAAGGATTAGCCACCCAGTGCGAGACGCCGCGCCTGTTGTGTCAGGCACTGACCTGTGGCCAGACAAACCTGCTTGAAACCATCGTATTGCGCTGCAGTGAGCGGCGTACCACCATTGTCGGAAATGAACAGGCCAACCGGTCTGTCATCAACGAACAAGGACATCGCCACAAAATCACCGGCGCCGAGCGACTGCCTCAACCCCCGTGGCAATAGCGCCTCAAACTGGGCCCGATTACCTTGATTGAGCCAAACTGACTGTGGCTTGAGCAGCATCTTGGTAAAGATATGCGGCGCCGAGAGATCAATCTGCAAGGCGCGCAAGGGATCGCCCTCGGCAATGCCGATCGCGTAACGTACCTTGAGGATATTCTGGCCCGCACTCAGCAGTCCGAACACAATCCGCTTGAGGCCGATGCCCTCGGACTGTGCACGAATCGCCAACCCCATGATCTGATTGAAAGAGGCACCGCCGCCTCCGGCGCGTTGCAGTTCACGCAGGATTTCCGCGAGCGTAGGTTTGCTGTTGTCCTGCGCGGCTTGCGCAGACTTGGGCTTGGGCCACTCACCGGGCTGCATGACCAACCAGCGCGCGGGTGCATGAATTTGCGCATAAGGCCAGTCCTTGCGGGCAAAGTGCAACAGGATTTCCACCACCAGCGCCCAAACCGCCGATTGCTCCACACCCAGCGTCTGCGCAGCAGTCCGCAAATCATGGTCTATGCCATCTTGCCACCACCCCAACTGCAGCTTGTCAGCGAGGCGCATCGCAACCTGATGCAACATGCCGCGCTGGCTGCTTGCAGCGCTGTCATCTAGCAGGGTCGCGAATACATCGGGCAACCGCCAGCGGACAAAGAGCGATAAACCCACCGCAGCCGGATTGACCGCCGGGGCTTTATCAGGAAGCCCAGCCTCAAGATATCGCAACATCTTGGGCAGGGACGCCAGCAGTGCGGTCACGAAGATTTCATCCAGCCTGGCGTCATAACGCCAATTACCGAAATCCCTGGCCAGACGCGCAGCCAAGCGGGCGCCAGCCACTTCTTTGAGCACGGCCACATAGTGCGCAGGGTGCTGAGGCAATAAAACCGATTCAACACTGGGGAGACGGCTGAATTGGGTGAGGAATGCCTCAACACCCATCAGCAGAATGACATTGTCGATGGAGACCACATCCGCGGCGAGGCTACCGCGGGGGCGCTGGTTCACGAATCGCAGCGCATGGGCTGTCAGCAATGGATCCCGCAGTGCCAGCTCGACCAGCTCGTCGTTTCGTACGCTGGCAGCTCGATTCAATAATCCGGTCAGCGCCGCCTTGGTGGACTGCAGGATCGGTAGCGGCCGTGAGGCCCAGTATTTCAGCCAGGCCTCATTGGCATCCTGCTCGGCACTGGAGACAGGTTTCGCAGGCTTGTTCAGCGCATTCGCCATAAGTAGAGCTTCGCGCCTTTCCAGTCGTTGAGTTCTATGATTTCGTCGGCGGCCACACCCGGCACGGGGAAACTGTTGCTGACCAAGACACTGTTCGGCCGCATTTCAGCGACGGCTTTTTCCCACACCCAAGGCATGGCTGCCGGTGACAGGAAAGCGTAGACCATGTCGAACTCCCCGTAATCCAGCGCCAGCATATCGCCACGCAACCAGCGTGCGGTGCTACCCGATAGCCTGAGCCGCAACCAGCCCAGCAACCAAGGCAGCCAAGCATGCTCGATACCGGTCAGTATCAGATCGCGACGATGGCGCAGCCCCATCAAAACAGTGGCTGTCCCGGCACCGATATCCAGTAGGCGCCCATGCTCGGGAACACGCTGCGCCAACACGCTTAATGCAGCCTGATTGCTGAGATATAGCGGCACTCGGCTGCGATCAATCCTGCCAAACACCAGCCAAGTCATTACAAACGCAAGCAGATAAACCCAAGGTGGCAACGCGAGCCATAGGCAGAAAATCACCAGCGGCAAAAACAGAGCATGAATCAAACACCACCAGCGCGGCTGGCGCAGTGCAAGCGAAAGACCCACCGCAACAGCCATCTGGACCAGTACCCACACCCCCCATGGCACACCCCCAAGTAGTGCCATGCCCAATCCCGCCAAAGAACTTGCAAGCAGCTGGACCAGAAACCCGGCAGGCCCCGGACTCACGGTGCCGGGCTCGCCACTCCAGCCTGGATGGCTGCGCTGGCGTCGCTCGTTTGTTCGACCTCACCCGCCTGTTTGCCGGCGAGCTTCATGATGTTTTCTTCGGTTTCTTTGTTGAGCACAATGATGCTGATGCGTCGGTTGACCGGATTGGCCGGGTCTTCCTTGTCAAAAGGCACGGAGTCCGCGAGACCGACGACCCGCAGTATCTTGCTCGCATCGGCACCTGCGCTGATCAGCTGACGACGCGAAGCATTGGCACGGTCTGCCGACAATTCCCAGTTGCTGTAGGCGCGATCTCCCGAGGAGAAGCCCGCGGCGTCGGTGTGACCCGACAGGGAAATACGGTTGGGGACTTCGTTCAGAATGGACGACAACTCGGAAATGATGTCCGTCGCGTAGCTCTCCATCTGTGCGCTACCGCTCTTGAACATGGGACGATTCTGCTGATCGATGATCTGGATGCGCAGGCCTTCCGGCGTGACATCAAGCAGGATCTGATCCTTGTACTGAGCCAGCTTGCCCTGCTTGGAGTCGATCGCCTGCTTGATCTTCTCGCGCAGCTCATCAAGGCGCTTTTTCTCCTTGCCGCCCTCACCCCGACGCTGTTCACCTGCCTTCTTGGAGAGATCAAGTCCGCCGCCCTGCAGAATGCTTTGGGACTCACCGGCACCGGAACCGCCACTGAGTGCAACCTTGAGCGGGTTCTGGAAGTAATCGGCAATGCCGCGCAGATCCCCCTTGGTGGAAGAGCCTAGCAGCCACATCAAGAGGAAGAACGCCATCATCGCCGTCACGAAGTCGGCATAGGCAATCTTCCAGGCACCGCCGTGGTGGCCGTGTCCGCCCTTCTTGATCTTTTTGACGACTATCGGACGCTGGGAATCGTCACTCACTGTTCTCTCTCCCGCCTGTCAGTTGATCGGGCCTTGCCTTGCAAGGTCGTCAACCCTTCTTGCTCTTGACGTACTCTTCCAGCTCCAGGAACGACGGCCGGATACGGCTTTCCATCGCTTTACGACCAAACTCCACTGCAACCTGAGGGGCGTAGCCGTTCAAGCTGGCGAGCAAAGTGATCTTGATGGTCTGCAGTACCTTGGAGCCTTCATTGACCTTGGTTTCCAGCACGGTAGCCAATGGCCCGAAGAAGCCATATGCCAGCCAGATACCCATGAAGGTACCCACCAGCGCGGCGCCAATCAATTTGCCCAGCTCCGTCGGAGGCAGGTGCAAGGAGCCCATGGTATGCACCACACCCATCACCGCAGCCACGATACCGAATGCGGGCAGGCCGTCTGCCAGTTTGGCCATGAACTCTGCCGGCACATGCGCTTCGTGGTGATGGGTTTCGATTTCCACATCCATCAGGTTTTCAATCTCGAATGCGTTGAGGTTCCCCCCCACCATCAGGCGCAGGTAGTCACACAGGAACTCAACGACATGGTGGTCCTTCGCCACGGCGGGATACTTGGAAAAGAGCGGACTGCCATCCGGGTTTTCCACATCCCCTTCAATCGACATCAAGCCTTCCTTGCGGACCTTGGACAGGATCTCGAACATCATGGCAAACAGATCCATGTAGAAGGCCTTGCCAAAGGATGAACCCTTGAACACGCTGGGGATGGCTTTGACAATAGGCCCCAGGGAGGAACCGTAGGCAGCGATCATGGCACCGATACCGCCGCCGAAAATGATCACGATTTCGGAGGGCTGCCATAGCACCGCCAAGTGACCGCCATGCCATGCGTAAGCACCCAGAATACAGGTGCACATGAAAACGTAGCCGATGATGACGAACATCGAGTGTAGCTCCCGTCGGCTCTGCAGGCCGGTTGGCGCGCCGCAAGACGGCGCAACGCTTGGATATTAGTTGCCCGACAGGGCGAATGACAAATGCTATACGGACTGAGTGTGCATCACTTTCCTGCACGCCTGTTCAGTGTCTCACCAGAATGCACCTTGGCGCGCCTGGATTTGCGCCCGAACCGGTGCAAAAGTGGTGCGGTGGGCCTTGCTTGCACCAAGCTCAGCCAAAGCAGCCAAATGGGCGGGCGTAGGATATCCCTTGTGGATGGCGAACCCATAGCCCGGAAACTCGGCGTCCAGCGCCATCAGCTCGCGATCCCGCGATACCTTGGCCAAGATGGATGCCGCCGAGATGCAGGGCTCCAGCGCATCACCCCGAACGATGGCCCTGCCGTCGCAGGGAAGGCCCGGCGGGACGCGATTGCCATCAATCAAGGCGAGGTTTGCGGCCGGCTGCAGACCCGAGACGGCACGGTGCATGGCCAGCATGGTCGCCTTGAGGATATTGAGCTGATCAATCTCCGCCACACTGGCCGAGGCGACACACCAGCCCAAGGCACGCTCGCGGATTTCGTCGAATAGCCGGTCACGCTTCGCGGCAGTGAGCTGTTTGGAGTCGGCCAGACCGACAATCCCGTGATCGGGACCCAGAATGACGGCAGCAGCGAACACAGAACCCGCCAAGGGGCCCCTTCCAGCCTCATCCACACCGCAAACCAGCATCAGGACTTCGCCCCCAGATAGCGCACCACGGCATCCGCAGCGCGCTCCGCGGCATCATGCCGCAGCGCCTCGTGCTGCTCTGTGAAGAGCTGCTCCAGATCTTTGGCCAGCACGCGGTCTTCGATCAGATTTGCGAGTGCTTGCGCCAGATTTTCGGGTGTTGCTTCGTCCTGAAGCAGCTCCGGCACGACAAACCTGCCGGCCAACACATTGGGCAAGCCCACATAGGGCAGGCGCATCTTCTTGCGCACAAGCTTGTAGGTGGTATTGCTGAGCCGATAAGTGATCACCATCGGCCGCTTGGCCAGCATGGCCTCCAGGGTTGCCGTTCCCGAGGCAACCAGATTCACATCTGCTGCCTGCATGGCCTCTTGCGCATGGCCGAACATCAGGCGCAGTGGTAAATCCAGCGCCTTGCAACGATAGCGCGCGGCATCAAACAGATCGCGGGTCTCCCGCGTGACCAGCGGAATCAGGAACTGGGCGTGGGGATAGCGCTGATGCAGCAGGCGCGCCGTTTCAATAAACAGATCCGCGTGAAATTCGATTTCGCTTACGCGGCTACCCGGCAACATGGCGATGACCAATGCAGCATCTGGCAGTCCGAGCGTTTCACGAATCGCCGCCCGATCAAGCATCACCGGCATATCATCCGCCAGCGGATGACCTATATAGGTGGCCTGCGCGCCCACGGCGTCGTACAGGGGTTTCTCAAACGGGAACAAGCAAAGCACGTTATTGGTAGCGGCCTTGATCTTGTGGATACGTTCACCACGCCATGCCCATATCGATGGGCTCACGTAGTGGACGGTAGGGATGCCGGCCCGTTTGAGTTTGGCTTCCAGACCCAGATTGAAGTCGGGTGCATCGATGCCGATGAACAAATCCGGTCTTTCCGCCAGGCAGGCCTTGCGCAAGCTGGCGCGGATGCCGAGCAGTTCGCGCAAGTGCTTGATGACCTCAAGATAGCCACGCACCGCCAGTTTCTCGATCGGAAACAGGGTTTTGGCCCCGGCAGACTGCATTTTTGGACCGGCAATACCTGAAAAACGGGCATTGGGAACCCGCCGCTGGATGGCCTCGATCAGGCTTGCACCGAGCAAATCACCCGAGGCCTCGCCGGCCACAATCGCAATACGCGGGCCGGTATGGCCATCAAACAAGGACTGCATAGACAGGAATGGGGCTTGTAATGAGAAAGATGATCAGCGGATCAAACCACGACTGGCGGTCGGGAAGAAATCCACGAAAGCCTGCAATTCGGGCTTGTCGGCTGCACGCGCAGTAATCTCGGCGATCGCTTCTTCAAGGCGCAAGTTCTGTCGGTAGAGCAGCTTGTACGCACGCTTGATCTCGGTGATCTGCTCTGCCGTAAAGCCACGACGCTTCAGACCCTCGCTATTGATGCCGGCAGGGGCTGCACGATTACCTGCCGCAGTGACATACGGTGGTACATCTTGTGTGACGGCAGCGGTAAACGCCGTCATCGCATGAATGCCGATCTTGCAGAACTGGTGAACACTGGTGAAACCGCCCAGAAACACATGGTCGGCAACGTGGACATGGCCGGCCAAGGTCGTGTTGTTAGCCAGGATGGTGTGGCTGCCGATCCGGCAATCGTGGGCCACATGCACATACGCCATGACCCAGTTGTCGTTGCCGATCTCGGTGAGCCCCTGATCCTGGATCGTGCCTGTCGACACGGTGACAAAATGGAAGAAGCTGTTGTCGTCACCGATCACGAGGCGGGTAGGCTCCTGCCGATACTTCTTGTCCTGCGGCGTGCAACCAATCTGCGCTGAGCCATGGAACACATTGTGGCGACCGATACGGGTATGGCCCTCGATGACACAGTGTGGACCCACGCGAGTACCATCACCGATCTCGACATGCTCACCGATCACGCTGAACGGACCGATCTCAACACCTTCACCCAGACGTGCGCCGGGATGCACGAGAGCTTGCGGATGTATCGTCGCCATCAATGCTTCCTCAGGCCTTGGCTGCCGCAGCGCCCGTCGGCACTTGGGCACACATCAAGTCGGCTTCCGCCACGACATTGCCACCAACACGGGCAACGGCCTTGTACTTGAAGATATTGCGCATCTTGCGCTCGATGCTGACTTCGATCAGCAATTGATCACCCGGCGTCACCTGCGCCTTGAAGCGTGCATTATCGATACCGGCAAACAGGTAGAGGTAACCGTCCTTGGGCTTGTCGCCCGTGGTACGGAAACTCAGCACACCTGCCGCCTGCGCCATCGCTTCAATGATCAGCACGCCCGGCATGACCGGATACTTGGGAAAGTGACCGACAAAGAACGGTTCGTTATAGGAAACGTTCTTGAGCGCGACTACCCGCTCACCGGGCACCAGTTCCGTAATGCGGTCGATCAGCAAAAAGGGAAAACGATGTGGCAGATGATCCAGAATGCCCTGGATATCCATGGTTTCAAGTACTTGGGTCATGCTTGGGGTCTCCCTGGTCGGCGTCTGAGTGGCCGACTTTCCGTTCAATGTTTTTCAGCCTGCTGGCCATGGCATCAAGCCGGCGCAGGTGGGACGCGTTGGCGAGCCAGTCCTCATGAGACTGGACCGGGTACTGGCCAACATAGGTACCCGCTTTGAGTATGGATTTGCCGACCAGCGTACCCGCCATCACGTTGACCCGGTCAACGATCTGAAGATGGCCCAGTATCATGGCGCTCCCGCCAAATGTGCAGTAAGCACCGATGTGCGTACTGCCGGCCACGCCGACGCAGCCCGCCATCGCGGTATGTTTGCCGATGCGCACATTGTGGGCAATCTGGATCTGGTTATCGAGGCGGACGCCGTCCTCGATTACGGTATCGTCAAGTGCGCCACGATCTATCGTGGTGGAGGCACCGATCTCGACATCATTGCCGATCAGTACCCGACCGATCTGGGGAATTTTGTACCAACCCTCACCGGTCCAGGCATTACCGAAACCATCGGCACCGATCACGGCATTGGCATGAATGATCACTCGATCGCCTAATCGGCAGTGGGCGTAGACCACCACATTGGGGTGCAAGCAGCCATCGGCGCCGATCTCGACATGATCACCGATACGGCAACCCGCTTCGATCACTGTGCCATCACCGATCCTTGCGCCTTGGCCGATGGAGACAAACGGTCCGATACTCACGTTGTCACCAAGCTGAGCATCCGCCGCGACGATTGCCGAGGGGTGGACGCCGGATACTGGCCTGGCAGGCGGATTCAACAGCGTAGAAACGCGCGCAAAGTAAAGATAGGGATTAGCTGCAACGATACGGGGCAGCGTGGTGGCATCGCGCATGTCGGGGGACACCACCACAGCCGCTGCGCGGCAGTCATTCAACTGCTTGCGGTACTTGGCGCTGGCCAGAAAGGCCAGTTGCCCCACACCCGCGCCCTCCAGTGTGGCAACTTGGTGGACAAGCACATCGTCACCCAGCAGCTCCCCGCCCAGCTGGGCCACCAGCTCGGACAAGCGGTAAACCACCTGATGCCCTTTACTTGTCGGACAAGGACTTGATGACCTTGTCGGTGATATCGAGCTTGGGATTGATATACACCGCCTCTTGAAGAATGGCGTCGTACTTTTCACCGGCAGCAACCTGCTGGATCGTGTTGTAGACACGCTCCTGAATACCGGAGAGCTCCTCATTGCGGCGCGCATTGAGGTCTTCACGGAATTCACGCTGGGTGCGGGCCAGATCCTGCTGCAGCTTGATCAACTCACGCTCTTTGTTGCGGCGTTCGGTCTCGGGCATGGACAAGCCGCCCTTATCGAGCTCGGCCTGACGCACCCGAACCACTTCAGTCAGCTTCTTGAGTTCGGTCTCACGGTTCGCAAACTCTTTTTCCAGCTTCTTGGTGGCACGCACAGCAGGACCGGATTCGCGCAGGATGCGATCAATATTGACGAAACCCAGCTTCAGATCTTGCGCCATGACCGGTGCCAAAAGGCCAGCGGCAAGTACCCAGGAGAAAATGTGTTTCATGATCGTTACCTCATCAATCTAGTCATCACCGCACGAAGCCAGCCCGGCATTTCAGGCCGGGCAAGGATCAGAAGGTTTGTCCAAGCGAGAACTGGAAGCGCTCTACCCGATCGCCCGGCTTGGCATTGAGCGGCTTGGCGTAGCTAAATTTCATCGGCCCCACTGGCGCGAGCCAGCTGAACGAAAGACCGGTCGAATAGCGCATGTCACCGAAGCGGGCCTTATCACCCTCAGCCCAGACGGTACCGCCGTCAATGAAGGCTGACAAGCGAACCGACTTCTCGGTCTGTTTCATGCCCGGTACAGGCAGAATCAACTCGAAATTGTTCACGAGGCGACGATTACCCCCCACGATATCCGTGGTAAAGCTCGTGGTGCCATCGGCGTTCACCACACTGGCGCGTGGGCCGAGGCTGGAGGATTCGTAACCGCGAACCGAACTCACGCCACCGGCAAAGAAGTTGGCATAGAAAGGCAGTTTCTGGCCACTGTAACCAGCCCCGTAGCCTGCTTCCAGATTCCACAAGGCGGTGAAGTTCTTGCTCAGGGGGTAGAACCACTGCTGCTGGGCCGTGATCTTGTAGTACTTGATACTGCCGCCGGGCAGACCTGCTTCAGCACCGACCGTGATCAGCTTGCCGCGGGTGGGGAAAAGACCGCTATCGCGCGTGTCTCGCGCCCAGCCGGCATTACCCAGGAAGGTCAGGTTGGTATCACCATATTTGTTGACAAAGTTGATATAGCTGACCGGACTGAACGAAAAGACCGTCAGTTTCGATCGTTCGCCCGACACCCCGAAATTGATGCCGTCATATTCGTTGATTGGCACCGACCAGCGCAAACCACCACCGGTAGTGTCGTTGAGATAGGTGCCCACGACATTGTTGCTGGGCTCGTAACGACGCTTGTAGATATCGAAGCCACGCGCCACGCCATCCGGGGTGGCGTAGGGATTGGTAAACGACATGGCATAGACGCGGCTGCTCTTGCTGGTGTTGACCTCCAGCTTGAGGTACTTGCCGCTACCGAAGATATTGGCCTGAGCAATAGAGCCCGAGAGCACGGTGCCATCGGCTTGCGAGTAACCGGCGCCAACCTGGATGTTACCTGTCTGCTTTTCTTTCAGGCTGACGTTGACGTCGACCTGGTCACTGCTATCGGCAACCAGCGGCGTATCGATCGATACATCATCAAAGTAGTTGAGCAGATCCAGACGTTCCTTGGAGCGCTTGATCTTCCAGCCGGCATAAGGCGCTGCCTCAAGCTGGCGCATTTCACGACGAATTACCTCGTCACGGGTACGCGAGTTACCACTGATATTGACACGGCGCACATAGGTCTTACGGCCAGGGTCGACATAGAAGGTGAATGCGGCTTCGAACTTGTCGCGATTGACCTCGGGTACGGCATTCACGTTGGCAAACGCATAACCTTCATCGGCCAGACGATCTGAAATCGCCGTGCTGGCTGCATTGATCTTGGCGCGAGAGAACACCTCACCGGGCTTGATATTGACCAGCTTGCGCAGCTCTTCCTCAGGCACGATCAGGTCACCGGCAAACTTGATGTCGCTGACCTTGTACTGCTCCCCTTCGCTGAGATTGACCGTCAGGAAGATATCCTTCTTGTCGTCAGACAAGGCGACTTGCTGGGAGTCGATATTGAATTCCAGATAGCCGTTATCGAGATAGTAGGAGCGCAAAGCCTCGATATCGGACTGCATCTTGGGCTTGGAGTACTGGTCGTTCTTGCTGAACCAGCTGAACCAGCCGCCGGTGTCGAGCTGGAAATTGTTGCGCAGCTCTTTCTCGGCAAATTTCTCGTTCCCCACCAGGTTGATCTGCTTGATTGTTGCCGCCAGACCTTCGGATATCTCGAAACTCACGCCAACCCGATTGCGCTCGAAGCGGGTCACCTTGGTCGAGATACGCACGGAGTACTTGCCACGGCTGTAGTACTGCTTCTTGAGCTCTTGCTCTGCGGCACCCAACAGGGCCTGATCGAAGGTTCGGCTCTCTGCCAGACCATTTTCTCGCAGTGCCTTGAGCAGCTGATCTTCCTCGAACTCCTTGGCACCTTCGATACGGATGCTGGCGATGACTGGACGTTCATCCACTGCGACGACGAGCACATCTCCATCGACCTCCATGCGGACGTCGTTGTAGAACCCGGTAGCAAACAGCGCCTTTACCGATGCAGCGGCCTTGTCGTCATCGATGCGGTCACCGATCTTGACGGGCAGATAATTGAAAACCGTACCAGCTTCGGTTCGCTGGATGCCTTCGACGCGAATATCCTTGATGACAAAGGGCTCGAAAGCGTGGGCGGAAAGGGAAGTACCAAAAGCGGCGAGTAGGGCGAGAGTGATCGAGGTCGGTTTCATAGACGAATCCGATAACCCGGAAAAAGATCCGGGCAATCGCTGGATAACGACGGGGCGGTCAGCTGCCCACCAGGCGCGTGATGTCGTTGAACAGGGCAACAATCATCAACGCGGCGAGGAGTCCGACGCCTACGCGCTGGCTGAGTTCCATGACGCGTTCCGACACGGGTCGGCCCCGCAAAAGTTCGGCGGAATAATACATCAAATGCCCACCATCCAGCACCGGCACGGGCAGGAGGTTGAGCACCCCCAGACTGATACTGATCAGGCACAGGAATTCCAGGTAGGCGCGCAGGCCGATCTGGGCACTCTGACCGGCATAGCCCGCAATGGCCACAGGGCCAGAAAGCTGCTTGTAGGAGACATCGCCCGTCACCATGCGCCACAACATGCGCAGTGACAAGGCCGATGTTGACCAGGTCTGCAGCAATGCCTTGCCAAGCGCTTCCACCGGGCCATAGTGAACAGGCTGCTGGAGCAGACGGATGGCATCCATATCCAGTGTGGGACCGGCACCAACGCGTCCGACCCGGTTACCGGCACGATCAATGATGGCCGCCGGGGTGATGACCGTTTCAATCAGACGGCCATCACGCTTGACCTGCAACCTGACCGGGATATCGGGCTTGGCCTTGATGGCCGCAGAAAAGGATGCCCAGTCGGCAAGAGGTTGACCATCCAGACTGATCAGGGCATCCCCTTGGCGCAGTCCGGCTTTGGCAGCCACCCCGTCTGCGACGAGATGACCCAGCACCGGCTTGTAAACAGCGACCGAGAGGCCGAGAAAATCAGCAATGTCGCCGTCAATGGCATCTTTGTCGATCTGCTTCAGATCGAGCATTCGCTCTGCCAACACGCCACTTTGCGTGCGGACCGTCACGGCCAGTACACGCCGGGCAGCGGCTTCATCAATCAGCGATAGGCGGGCCTCTGCCCAGGAAGCAACAGGCTCCCCTTGCATCGTGAGAATGGTGTCGCCGGGCTTGAAGCCAGCGGCAGAAGCCATGCTCTGCGGCGTGACAGCGCCAATACGAGGCACTGTGATTTCGACGCCCGCGAGAAAGATTCCCCAATAAACCGCAATCGCAAGGGCAAAATTGGCCAAGGGCCCAGCAAGTACGATAGCAATACGTTTGAGTGGCGATTGCCGATTGAACGCGCGATGCACTTCCTCTGCCGCAACGAGTGCCTCTCGCTGATCGAGCATCTTGACGTAGCCCCCCAGCGGAATGGCGGCAAGCTGCCACTGCACCTCACCGCGCTGCCAGGTCACGAGCGGCCGGCCAAAGCCGATCGAAAACACCAGAACTTTCACGCCACATCGCCGTGCCACCCAGTAGTGCCCGAACTCGTGGACGGAGACGAGCACACCAATCGCCAGTGCGAATGCCAGTATCGTGATCAGCAAAGACATGTCGCCGCCCCGTCAGTGTGCATGGTCACGCAGCCACCCTTGAGCATGACGCCGCGCTGCCGCGTCTGCCGCGACCAGACTATCAAGTGATCGGGCGTCAAAGTCGGCAGCAACAGCCTGAAGGCTGGCAGCATTGAGCTGGGCGATGGCTGTGAATCCCAGTTGCTCATCCAGAAAAGCGGCAACAGCCACTTCATTGGCTGCGTTGAGCACCGCCGGCGCCGCACCACCCATGCGCAGGGCTTCGAACGCAAGCGCCAGACAAGGGAAGCGGGACAGATCAGGTGCCTCGAAATCCAGTCGCGCAATCTGGAACAGATCCAGCGGCGACACACCGGCATCTATACGTTCAGGCCAAGCGAGACCATAAGCAATGGGTGTACGCATGTCCGGGTTGCCCAGCTGTGCCAGCACGGACCCATCCACATACTCCACCATGGAGTGGATCACGCTTTGCGGGTGAACGACCACGCTGATGCGCTCAGGCGGCAAATCGAACAGCCAGCGTGCCTCAATGACCTCCAGCCCTTTGTTCATGAGGCTTGCGGAGTCCACCGAAATCTTGCGCCCCATGCTCCAGTTGGGATGCTTGACGGCCTGGGCTGGCGTAACGACGGCAAGTTCCTCAGCCGACGCACAACGAAACGGGCCACCGGACGCAGTCAGCAATATCTTGCGTACGCCCTGCCCGGCCGTATCGCTGAAGGGTTGGGGCAGGCATTGGTAGATCGCGTTGTGTTCACTGTCGATAGGCAGGAGCGTCGCACCACCTTCCCGAGCCGCATCCATGAACAGGCCGCCAGCCATGACCAAGGTTTCCTTGTTGGCTAGCAACACTCGTTTGCCGGCCCGCGCGGCAGCCAGCGTCGGCCTCATCCCCGCCGCCCCGACAATAGCCGCCATGACCGCGTCGGCCTCTGGGTGGCTGGCGATGTATTCCAGCGCCTCCATACCCGCCAGAACCTCAATGCCGGTCAAGCCTGCACTAGCCAGCATCAGCTTGAACTCGACCAGCCGTCCCGGTTCCGCCAGCACGGCATACCGTGGACGATGAACCTGGCACTGGGCCAGCAACTTTTCAAGCTGACCATGCGCGCTGAGGGCAAGGACTCGGTAACGTTCTGGATGACGGGAGATAACATCCAGCGTGCTGACGCCGATGCTGCCGGTAGCGCCAAGGACGGTGATGTTCTGAACGGCAGCCATGGGTCAGACCACCAAGGGTGCCAAGCCGAACAGCAAGGCCGTAGTCACAGGTACCAACGATAGCAGGCTATCGATGCGATCCAGCACACCGCCATGCCCCGGCAATAGCTGACTGCTGTCCTTGAGACCAACCTGACGCTTGAGCATCGACTCAAACAGATCGCCTATCACGCTGATGGCCGTCAATAACCACGCCAGCGGCAGCAGCAAAGGCAACGGCAACGTTGCGAACAAGGAGAGATCGGAGGCATGCAGGAAGGTGACATACACAGAAACCGCGACGATGGCCCCGGCGACACCCTCCCAAGTCTTGCCCGGACTGATTGAAGGGGCCAGTTTGTGTTTGCCGAAGGTACGTCCAGCAAAGTAGGCCGCAATATCGGCAACCCAGGCAATAGCCAGGACTGCCAACAGAATCCAGGGACCTTGATGCATCTCGCGCATGCGGGTGACGCCAGCCAAGGCGGCGAGAAGAATCACCCAGCCAAGCAGCGCGGCGATCGGCTTGCGGGCAAGCGACCATTTCCGCGCAAGCCACAGGGGGACAAGCAGCAGCCAGAATGGCAAAGCCAGCATATCCAGCCAGACACCCCAGCTACGACTCAGTGGCAACACCAGCCACGCGACACCCAGCACCACGAAAGTGACAATGAACACACCCGATTCAGTGCGATCCAGGCGAGAGAAACGTGCCCACTCCCAAGCACCCAGGGTAAGCGCAAATAACGCAAACATCCCCCAGCCCCAGGCAGGCGCAAAGAACAGGCAAGCGAGCACCAGCGGCAAGAGCGCCAGGGCGGTCAGGATTCGGGTTTTCAGCATGGGGAACTCAACTGCTCACTGGTGCGACCGAAGCGGCGCTCGCGCTGGCAGTAGGATGCAATAGCGGCCTCCAGCGCAGCACGATCGAAATCGGGCCAGAACAGATCGGTGAAGTACAGCTCGGTGTAGGCAAGCTGCCAAAGCAGAAAATTGGACACCCGCGCTTCGCCACCCGTACGGATGAACAGATCGGGTTCCGGGGCATAAGCCATGGCCAGATACGGGGCGAGATCATCCTCGCCATAACCGCTGGCGAGAAGTTCCGGCCGGGCGATCAACATGGCTTGCGTAGCTTGCAGGATATCCCAGCGGCCACCGTAATCGGCGGCGATGGTCAAGGTAAGGCCGGTATTGCCAGCCGTCCTCGCTTCGGCAGCCTCGATCAGGGAGACGATTTGTGGCGAAAAACGATCACGCCGACCAACCAGACGCAGGCGGATGTCGTTGCGATCGAGTTTGTCGATCTCGCGTTCCAGCGCGGCGATAAAGAGGCCCATAAGGAAAGAGACTTCTTCTTCAGGACGTCGCCAGTTCTCGCTGGAAAAAGCGAACAGCGTCAGGTAACGCACACCCAGTTCCGAGCAGGCTTTGACCGCCTCGCGTACTGTCTCCACACCTTGCTTGTGCCCGGCGATTCGCGGCAGCAGACGCTTCTTCGCCCAGCGACCGTTGCCATCCATGATGATGGCAACGTGCGCCGGGACTTTGGCGACCTCGGGGATCTCCCGGGTCGAGCTTTTGAACAGGGCCACGAAACTCGCCTTATACCGTCAGCAGCTCTTTTTCCTTGTCGGCAAGCTGCTTGTCGATCTCGGCAATGTACTTGTCGGTCAGCTTCTGGATATCGTCGGTAGCGCGGCGCTCTTCGTCTTCGGAGATCAGCTTGTCCTTGACTGCCTTTTTGAGCTGATCGTTGCCATCGCGACGCAGGTTGCGCACGGCCACGCGACTGTCCTCGGACTCGCTGCGCACGACCTTGATCAGGTCCTTGCGGCGCTCTTCAGTGAGCATCGGCATCGGCACGCGCACGGCATCACCCATGGCAGCCGGGTTCAGGCCTAGATCGGAATCACGGATGGCCTTCTCAACCGCACTCGACATCTTCTTCTCGTAAGGCGTCACCAGCAGTGTACGGGCATCGGCCAGACCCACGCTCGCCACCTGATTGATCGGCGTGGGGTTACCGTAGTAATCCACGGTGATATGGTCGAGCAGGCCCGTATGGGCTCGGCCCGTACGCACTTTGGCCAGATTGGTTTTCAGATTCTCCACCGACTTTTGCATCTTCTGTTCGATGGTTTGCTTGAGTTCAGCGATCATGAATCTCGCTCCTGAGTTGCTGGGTTTGTCTTGATTGGCTCCGAGTCAGGAACCCGGAACAGTATTCTGTACTCGCTTAGCGAGAGGCAAGGCTATCGAGCGAAGCGAGGTTCCCCGCCGGCGGCCGCCCGAAGTTCTTGGCGAGAACGGAGCCTGGAACTGAGCGTGCAGCGTTCGGGGGCGGAGGGGGCAGGGAATTTCAGGGACAGCCTGCCCTTCCAAATCGGCCAAAGCACCAGGCTCTGCCTGGTGAGCGCCTGCAACCTGCCCTGCCACAACAACAAGCTGTCAGCAGTGTACCAGCGTGCCCTCATCCTCGCCGAGCACCACGCGCTTGAGCGCGCCGGCCTTGAAGATGCTGAACACACGGATATTCATGTTCTGATCACGGCAGAGGGCCAGCGCAGTGGCATCCATGACCTTGAGGTTCTTGCTGATGGCTTCGTCGAAGGTCAGCTTGGAATAACGCACCGCATCCGGGTTCTTCTTCGGATCATCGGTGTAGACACCATCCACCTTGGTGGCCTTGAGTACGATGTTGGCATTCATTTCCATGCCACGCAGGGCCGCTGCGGTATCGGTAGTGAAGAAGGGGTTACCCGTGCCGGCCCCGAAGATGACAACCTTGCCTTCTTCGAGATACTGGATGGCTTTGGGGCGGATATAAGGTTCGGCAACCTGCTGGATCGTCAGCGCCGACTGCACGCGGCTGACCAGCCCCTGCTGGCGCATGGCATCCTGCAAGGCCATGGCGTTCATCACCGTGGCCAGCATACCCATGTAATCGGCCGTTGCGCGGTCCATACCTGCGGCGGCAGGGGCGACACCGCGGAAGATGTTGCCGCCGCCGATCACCACCGCGACTTCAATCCCCATCTCGGCCACTTCCTTGATCTCGGCCACGATGCGTTCCACGGTCTGGCGATTGATCCCGTAACTATCCTCCCCCATCAGCGCTTCACCCGACAGTTTGAGGAGGATGCGTTTGTAGATGGGGGTGTGCGTCATGGGGTCACCTTTGTGTGGGAAAACAAATCGATTCTTTGTAGCAGCCCGGCAGGGGAAAGTTCACCCGATTCGGACCCTACTTGCAAAACAACCGCCCGGGTTTCCCCGGACGGTTGCATGGGTCTTGCAGGTAATGCTTAAACCTTGGCAGCGGCAGCCACTTCAGCAGCGAAGTCGACAACCTTCTTCTCGATGCCTTCGCCGACCACGTACATCACGAACGACTTCACCGAAGCGTTGTTGGCCTTCAGCAGCTGTTCGATGGTCTGCTTGTCGTCCTTCACGAACGGCTGGCTCAGCAGGGTGACTTCCTTCAGGAACTTCTGCACGGTACCTTCAGCGATCTTTTCCCACATGGCTTCCGGCTTGCCGGCTTCCTTGGCGCGCTCAATGGCCACGCGGCGTTCGGTTTCGATCAGTTCGGCATCCACAC
The DNA here is from genome assembly GCF_027257935.1 of Chitinimonas sp. BJYL2. Classification (NCBI taxonomy): domain Bacteria; kingdom Pseudomonadati; phylum Pseudomonadota; class Betaproteobacteria; order Neisseriales; family Chitinibacteraceae; genus Chitinimonas; species Chitinimonas sp. BJYL2. The sequence continues at coordinate 77,066 of NZ_JANZKW010000004.1, forward strand.
CCGACGCATCCAGGCTCTTGGGCTTGGAGGCAGCGATGTGCATGGCAATGTCCTTGCCCATGACTTCATTGCCGCCAGTGTAATCAACCAGCACGCCAATCTTGGAACCGTGCAGGTAGGTAGCCAGATTGCCGGCGGTTTCAATGCGGGTGAAGCGACGCACATTTATGTTCTCGCCCAACTTGGCAATGATGGCCTTGCGCAGTTCTTCAACGGTTTCGCCCGAGGCGGTCTTGACGGCGCCCAGCGCTTCCACATCAGCAGGGTTGCCGGTCACGATGGCTTCGGCAGCGGCAGCGGCGAAAGCCAGGAAGCCGGCGTCCTTGCCCACGAAGTCAGTTTCGCAGTTGATTTCAGCCAGAGCAGCCACATTGCCCTTCACGAAAGCAGCCACAGTGCCTTCAGCGGCGGTACGGCCAGCCACCTTGGAAGCCTTGTTGCCGCTCTTGATACGCAGGGCTTCTTCAGCAGCCTTGATGTCGCCATTGGCTTCAACCAGGGCCTTCTTGCAATCCATCATGCCCAGGCCGGTCATTTCGCGCAGCTCGGCGACCATCTTTGCGGTGATTTCTGCCATGTTCGTACTCCTTGATCGTTCAGTATTCGGGATTCGGTAATCTGGGTAGCAAAAAGGGGCGAGACGCCCCTTTTTGCTTGCTGTCTGTGACCGGGCGATTAAGCAGCCTGGGTCTCGCTGCCAGCGGCGATGATTTCCTGGATAGCCAGAGCACGGCCTTCGAGGATCGCGTCGGCCACGCCACGGGCGTAAAGACGGATGGCACGGGCCGAGTCATCGTTACCCGGGATCACGTAGTCGATGCCTTCGGGCGAGTTATTGGTGTCAACCACACCGATGACGGGGATGCCGAGCTTCTGGGCTTCGACAATGGCACCCTTCTGGTAGCCAACGTCGATCACGAAGATGGCGTCCGGCAGGCCGTTCATGTCCTTGATGCCGCCCAGCGAGGTTTCGAGCTTTTCGACTTCGCGGGTCAGCAGCAGCAGTTCTTTCTTGGACAGGCCGTTGTTGGCATCAGCCAAGGTAACTTGCAGTTCGTTGAGGCGCTTGATCGACTGCTTGACCGTCTTGTAGTTGGTCAGCATGCCGCCGAGCCAGCGGTGATCAACGAACGGGGCGCCAGCGCGCAGGGCTTCTTCGCGAACGATTTCGCGGGCCTGACGCTTGGTACCGACGAACATCACGGTGCCCTTGTTGGCGGTGAGGCGACGCACGTAGGTCAGTGCGCTCTCGAACAGCGGCAGGGTCTTTTCGAGGTTGACGATGTGAATCTTGTTACGCTGACCAAAGATGTACTGAGCCATCTTCGGGTTCCAGTAACGGGTCTGGTGGCCAAAGTGCACACCAGCTTCGAGCATATCGCGCATGCTAACGGACATAGTAAAACTCCAATGCGAGGGTTAGGGTCTTACCGCCCGCAGCTTGACACGTCGTTGACGCACCCTGGCTGCCGCAGGCGGGAGATTCACTTCCCGGATCTGGGAAGCCCGCGATTATAGGCACATACTGCCTTTTCGCTCAAGTCCCGCACCGCATTGCACACGTCGTCCGCGCGTGCGCGCAGCATTGCTGCTTCGGGACTCCCCCGTCTGTCCGCCAGTTCTGCCAACAGGGCCAGATCCTGCGCAATCGCAGCCGAGCGGGCCTGTATCCGATCCTGCGTCAGCGCCGCATTGAGCGCCGCCTCAGCGGCATGCCAGTCACCTGTCTGCATGGCCGCCTCTCCGATCAAACGCTGTGCGTTTGCCGCCTCCATGGAACTCAGGCCAGGTGATACGAGAGCCCGCGCAGCCAGTTGGCGAGCAGCCTGCCAATCGCCCTGATCCGCAGCAAGTCGGGCGCGCAGATTCAGCACAGCGCCCTGCAGCGCAGGCTCAATCCCCGCCATCGAATCCATTGCATCGAGATGCTGCGCAGCCAAGGCAGCGTCTTTGGCCGCCGCGGCCAACAGTGCCAGTTGATAGCGGGCTTCGGCCTGAACGGGCGGGACATAGCGGCTCGACCCGAGCAAGCGGGTCAGGCGGGCAATGGCTTCTGTTTTCTGGCCCAGCTGCACCAACGCCTGGGCCTCCCCCAGTGTTGCCCGTCCCGCAGCGGTCCAGTCATCCAGCGAGGCATGGCGCTGCGCGGCTTCCTGCCAGTTCTTGCTCGCCACCTGCCAGTTACCGCGTGTAGCGGCCCCTACAGCAGCCCGGGTCAGCAACTGCGCCTGCAGACGTTCAGCAGGTTCAACCGCCTTGGTCCCGGCACAGCCCGACAGTGTCCCCATCAGTGCGGCCACCAGCATGATCATGAGTCCCGGTCGCAAGTTCATGGTGTCAGCCCCTGACTATCGCTGCGAGGAAGTTGTTCTGGTGCAGGCGAGATCAGACGATTCAACGGCCAGGCGCCCGTTACGGCATCCACCGCCTGATTCCCCTTGCGCGTCAGCTGGTGACCTTCATGCGCCAAGCCGACGATGTCGGGTCCGCTTTGTTCAAGCACCTTGCGCGCAATGCCGGCCATGGATTCCACGTGCCCCAGGGTCTGGTCCGTCTTGTCGAGCAGTGTGGGTAGACGGCTCTCCAGCAGACGCAACGATGCATCCGCGCTTTCCAGTGCCTGGCGTGTGTTAGCCAGCGTAGCGGGTACCTCGTTGGCGGCCAGATGGTTGACGCTGTCCAGCGCCTGATCCAGCTTGCTTCGGGTATCCGACAGGCCCGCTGAGAACTGGCGCAGATTGACCAGTGTCTGGTGCAGGTCACCTTCAGGGTTGTTGATACGCTGAATCAGCCTTTCGACCTCGACCAGCGTTGGCATGGCGCGATCACGAACCTCACGGAGGATCTCATCCATGCTCTTGGCCGGGATGAATTCGAGTTCGGCATTCCGGTCAACCGGGGGAAAGCGGGGATTACCGATACCCACATCGATATACCCGTCCCCGATCAGGCCATCCTTGGCCACACGGCCCACCGAATCGGACTTGATCCATTTGAGATGACGATCCTCGACCATCACGGCGATCCGCACGCGTCCACGCTCATCCAGTTTGAGATCCGTTACGTCTCCGATCTTGAATCCGGAGAACTTGACCGCCATACCCAGTCGCAAGTCGTTGCCGCTATCGCTGATAAACGTCAGGGGCGTCTTGGCCTCGAAATATCCTTGGCGCCATGCAAAGAACACAATGACCAAGGCCGCACCTGCCAGCGCAGTCAGGACAAACAGGGCAAGCTTCCACGGCAGTGCCCTGAAGCGGGGATCGTCGTCACGCAATAGCGGCATCGGCCGGCTCCTTGGCAGGGTTGATACGCCAGATCGCGGCTGGACGCTGCGGCCCAAGCGCGATCCACGCAGCGTGAGGGCAATGCTTACCTAATGCATCGACATAGCTGCCGGCTTCAGTGTCATCCGCCATCTGCAACCATTCGGTTTCGATCAGGATCATTTCGGGCGCTGCCATCAGTGTGCGCAACATCAGCGCTTGGCGTCGCTGACGCGGGGTGAGCATGGCGACCGTAGCCCGGCTGAGCATGGCTCGTTCAGACTGGTCGATCTGCAAGTCGTCCAGAAAGCCCTGGAAACGTTGCTCCTCTTGGACCAGGCTGCGCGACTGGAAATAGGCGGCGGGTAACAGGCAGTTCTCCCAGACACGCAGGTTGGCGACAAGCCCCCCCTGCCCTGGCAGCCAGCCGTGTGGTCCGGCACGCTGTCGGTTCAGCGCGGCAAAGGCGTCAAGGCGTGCAGCGCCACTGGTGGCATGCCACAGACGCACGCCCGGATAAACAGACAACACCCCGTCATGGAGTGTCAATTCGGCAAACCAGTTCATAGCTGCCCCAAGAGGATGAACGCAAGATCCACCATGAACACTGCCAACAAAGCACGGATAACCGCACTGGATGCGGCAATGGGTACATCGTTTCCCGTGCTGCCACCACGCAGGCCCCGCGCACAGGCAACCGTCGCAATCACGGAGCCCAGCACCACGCACTTGCTAAGACAAAGCAGCCATACCGATGCCGGCAAGGACTGGGACAGTCGGCCCAGCTCGTTGAGCCAGTTGAAGCCTGCCACGCCGAGCGCACCCGTCAGCAGGGTAATGACTGCAAAGTAGAAACCGAGTGCCGTGGTGGCAAACATCATCCCCAGCACCCGCGGCATGATCAGATAGGGCACCCGGTCAATGCCCATGCGTTCCAGCGCCGTGAGCTCACCATTCAACCGCATCAGCGCGAGTTCACTGGCCATGGCAGAACTGGAGCGAGCGGTCAGCATGATGGCTGTGAGCAAGGGGGCCAGCTCGGTCAGCGTAATCCCGGCTAGCAGACTGAGACTGCCCTCGCCACTCTGGCCGATCTGATAGTGCAGCTGACCGACCACGATGGCACCCACGGCAATCGCAATGAACAGCATCAGCGGGAATGCCTGTATGCCGGAAAAGTAGATCTGCTTCATGAGCACACGCCGCACCGGCCAGCGGCGCAACGCACCAAGATGCAGAAAAACCTGGAGATATAGCCGCAATACGCTCATGCCTTCACCATAAACTGTCAGCCACCTATCGGGCGTATTGAAACAATCAATTTAGGCCCTCGCTTTGCGTGCACTTATACTATCGGAGCTTTTTTGACTGCCCACTGCAAGGAATTGCCATGTCCAAGACTACCCATAGCAGCCTGATCATCCTCGGCTCGGGTCCCGCCGGCTACACCGCCGCTGTTTACGCAGCGCGCGCCAACCGCAAACCGTTGCTGATTACCGGTCTCGCGCAGGGTGGTCAGCTCATGACAACCACCGAAGTGGACAACTGGCCTGCCGATGCGGATGGCGTGCAAGGCCCCGAACTGATGCAGCGCTTCGAAGCGCATGCTCGCCGCTTTGGCACCGAGATCGTGTTCGACCATATTCACACGACCAAGCTGAACGAACGCCCAATCCGCCTGATTGGCGATGCAGGTGAATACACCTGTGATGCCCTGATCATTGCCACAGGTGCGTCGGCGCAGTATCTGGGCCTACCCAGCGAAGAAGCCTTCATGGGCAAGGGCGTATCCGGCTGCGCCACTTGCGACGGCTTCTTCTACCGCAACCAGAAGGTTGCCGTGGTTGGCGGCGGCAACACCGCCGTTGAAGAAGCACTGTACCTGGCCAATATCGCCAGCCATGTGACCCTGGTACACCGTCGTGACACCTTCCGCGCCGAGAAGATCCTGGTCGATCACCTGATGGAGAAGGTTGCATCCGGCAAGATCAGCCTGGAACTGAACCAGACGCTGGACGAAGTGCTGGGCGACAACACCGGTGTAACCGGCATCCGCATCAAGTCCAGCAAGGACGGTGCGACCAAGGACCTGGCGTTGACCGGCTGCTTCATCGCCATCGGCCACAAGCCCAATACCGATATATTTGCCGGCCAGCTCGACATGGAAAACGGCTACATCATCACCAAGGGCGGCCGCGAAGGCGGTGCGACGGGCACCAGCGTGCCGGGCGTGTTTGCCGCGGGTGATGTACAGGATCACATCTATCGTCAGGCCATTACCAGCGCCGCTACGGGCTGCCAAGCCGCCCTGGATGCCGACAAGTATCTCGATACCCTGCGCTGATCTCCATCGGCACTCGGACAAAGCCGCCTCCGGGCGGCTTTTTTCGTGCACGCGATAGAATCGCCATCATGGCTCGCCCCAAGCACTCTGACACCGCCCTTGCCGATCTGCTCAAGCCGCTGGCGCGAGATATGCGCAAGCAGCAACGTGCTGCACGGGTGGCTGCAAGATCCATCGTTCAGCCGGTCACGCCTGATGATGCGACACTGTTTCGCCAGGCCGTGGCCGACGTCAGCCCGCTCAAACGCACACTGCCCTACGCGCACCCACCGCGCCAGATCGGCCCGTGGCCGCTGCAGAAAATCGCCGATGACGGCAAAGTCATGCACGACGCCATGACCGACAACTGGCCTTGGGACGAGATCGAAAGCGGCGAAGAGCTACTGTATCTGCGTGCCGGGCAGCGGCTTGATACGCTCAAGAAGCTTCGTCGCGGGCACTGGGTGGTGCAGGCCAACCTTGATCTGCACGGCCTCAATGTGGATGAGGCCCGCGCGGCCGTTGGCCAGTATGTTCACGATTGCGTCCGCAACGACAAGCGCTGCGTACGCATTGTCCATGGCAAGGGGTTGGGTTCTAAGAACAAAGAGCCGGTGCTCAAGCTCAAGTTGCGGAACTGGCTGGCTCAACGCGATGAAGTGCTGGCCTATTGCCAGACCCGCCCTACCGATGGTGGTGCCGGTGCCGTGCTGGTGTTGCTGCGCGGCCCCAAACGCGCCACCTGAATCCTCACGCAGCACCTGACGGGACTACCGCGTACCAGACCGATCAACGCGCCACCAGCCCCAGGCGGGCCAGTCCCTCGCCATTGCCGACGCTCAACCGCATGCCGTGTGTCCTGGCCAGTTGCATCAGCTCGGTGTTGTAGGGCTGAAAGCACATGACCACCTCGGTCAGCTCCAGTCGCAGCGCGTAGTCGATGGCCTGATCGAGCATGGCACTCCCCAAGCCACGACGGCGCGCAGCAGCATGCACGCTGACACCGATCTCGGCGTAGCGGTTCACCGGACTGATGGCGAGATGGGTAAAGCCGAGCAGGCTGTCATCCTGTTCGTCCCAAACCCCGAAAAAGGCATCCTGATCAAAGCGCAGGCCATCTACGTACGCTGCAATCGCAGCATCGCTCGCCGCCAGGCCAAAGCGCTGGCTGCGATCGGCTTCGTTCAGCTTGAGAAAATGTGTATGGATAGCCGCCAGATCGGATCGATACAGGCGACTGACGGGCAAGATGAGATGGCTGACCATATGGCACTCCGGTTGCTCAGGGTGTGCCGTGTTGCCTCGCTCGCGCTCGCTGACGGGCAAGCCCCGTCGCGACGTTGTTCTTGATCACTGTTTTACCCATGCAGACCCGCAAATGCAAACGCGGGCAAGCGCCTTGTTGCCATCTGCACAGCGAGCATTTACTCGACCTGCGTGGCGCCCTGTTGCTACGGGAACATGCTGTACCGAATACGCGACATCGGGATCTGACCCATGGGTCAAGCCAGCGCCGGTTTGCTCATCTGCGTGGCCACGGGCAGATACCCCAAGCTGCGGTACAAGGACTCCGCGGCGGTGTTATAGGCAAACACATTCAACCCCAGCGTCTGCGCCCCCAGCGCACGCGCCGCCTGCTCAAATGCCAGCATGGTGGCACGGCCCAAGCCCTGGCCACGGCGAGACTCGGCAATGGCGATCTCGTAAATCCAGGCCTGCGGGCCGCCAGGCCCTGGATTCAGCGCAAACCAGAGCACGCCCACGGCATCACCCTCCGCATCATGCACATCAAGAAAATGATGGTTCGGAGTAGCCTGTCCTTGTGGCAGCATTTCCCGGGTCTGGGCATGGGCACGCTCAAGTGCGCCCTCGGCGGGCCAGCGTCCGGCCTTGATATTGCTGTTCGCGTAGTCTTGCCGGCTTCGCGCCATGAAATCCGCATAGTGTTCGGCGGTCATGGGCACTAGGCTCACGCTCATGCCGTCCCACCCACCGTGAGCCCGCCGTCGATGCGTACCGTCGGCTGGCCCACGCCCACCGGCACGCTCTGGCCTTCCTTGCCGCAAGTACCGATACCGGCATCCAGCGAGAGGTCATTGCCGATCATGCTCACGCGCGTCAACACATCGGGGCCATTGCCGATCAGCGTGGCGCCCTTGACCGGGTACTGGATCTTGCCGTTCTCGACCCAGTACGCCTCACTGGCCGAGAAGACGAACTTGCCGCTGGTGATGTCGACCTGACCGCCAGCAAAGTTGACTGCATACAGACCACGCTTGATCGAAGCGATGATTTCCTCAGGCGCGGAGTCCCCCCCCATCATGATGGTGTTGGTCATGCGCGGCATGGTGATATGGGCATAGCTCTCGCGCCGCGCGTTGCCGGTCAGCGGCACCTTCATCAGACGGGCATTGAGACTGTCCTGCATATAGCCACGCAGGATGCCGTCTTCGATCAGCACGGTGCGCTGGCTGGGATTGCCTTCATCATCCACATTCAGGGAGCCTCGGCGGTCTGGCAGCGTGCCGTCATCCACCACGGTCACGCCAGGTGCAGCTACCCGCTGGCCGACACGGCCGGCAAAAGCCGAACTGCCTTTGCGGTTGAAGTCTCCTTCAAGACCATGACCGATCGCCTCGTGCAGGAGGATGCCAGGCCAACCCGAACCGAGCACCACAGGCATCTCGCCCGCGGGTGCCGGGCGGGCGTCAAGATTGACCAGCGCCTGGCGTACGGCCTCGCGGGCATAGCCTTGCAACAGTTCATCACTGAAATAGGCGTAATCGAAGCGCCCCCCGCCACCCACATGAGCCGACTCTCGGCGGCCGTTCTGCTCAACGATGACCTGAACTCCCACACGGACAAGCGGCCGCACATCCGCAGCGCGGTGACCATCGTGGCGGGCGATGTATACCACCTCATACTCACCGGCCAGGCTGGCCATGACCTGGATGACCCGAGGGTCCAGACTGCGCGCATAGCGCTCCAGACGCTCAAGCAGAGTGACTTTGTCCGCCTCGCCCAGGCTGCCCAGCGGGTCGATCGGGCGATAGAGCTGGTGCCCGTGTCCGGCCACGGCAACGCCGGCACGGCTGGTGCCCCCCTGACGGCCAATGGCACGCGTTGCCTGCGCCGCCGAATGCAGTGCCGGCAGGCTGATATCGTCCGAATACGCAAACGCCGTCTTGTCGCCGCTGACGACGCGCACGCCTACCCCCTGATCAATATTGAAACTGCCTGATTTGACGATACCTTCTTCCAGGCTCCAGCCTTCGGCGCGGCTGTACTGGAAATACAGATCGGCATAATCGACTTCACGGGTCATGATCTCGCCAAACACCCGATCAAGCGCCGCTTCATCAAGCTGGTACGGATCAAGCAGCAGCGTGCTGGCGTGCTGGGCGGGGCTGAGGGCATGCAAGGAGGGAGTCATTCAGGGCTTTTATCCGTGTGAACTGCAGGTGAGACGGGCATCGTAACGTGCGCGGCGATTATCGCACCAACATCTCCTGTGCTCTGGCCTGGCCGACATACCGCGTCAGCAACCTCAACAAGGTGCCATCGGTGCGCATCGTGGCAAACATTTCCCGCCAGCGCTCGGCCTGCTGGGGACTGAATCGGGCACGAGACAAGGCCCAGCCTCCTTTCAGCGCATCCTCCCGCTTTCCCCATTTCAGTATCCGGAAGCGCTGCTCCAGCTCGGCAGCCGGGATGAAGGACGATGCATGCATGAACGGGTGTGCAATCAGGGCCTGGATGCGGCCCTGACGAAGCTGCTGCATGTTGCTGCCATGATCAGGGGCGACGACGACACGCTTTTGCGCCCGCAATGATTCGACCAAGCTGTCATAGGGCTCGCCATGCACAGCACCCCCCACCACCCCGAGGACATGTCCGGGCACGCTGATCAGATCTGCCGGGGTCTGCACATGATCAAGTGCCGGCCGCGCCAGCAGCATTTCATTGCGGCTTTCCATCAGCGGCAGTACGTAATGATCACGCGCCCGCACCGAATCAATGGCCATGGCAGTGCCAATCGCGATCTGGCCGGATTTGAGCAAACGCAGCTGCAACACCCGGCTCAGCTCGCGCAGTTCGATCAGGCAGCCAGTGCGGCGGGAGACCTCTTCAACCAGATCGACATCCAGACCGCGTTTGATGCCCCTGTCGTCGAAGTACAAGGCGCCCATCGGCATGACACCCACTTCCAGTGGCCTGCTGCAACCGTAGTCAAGACGCTCTGCCGCGGATAGGCCAATACTGGTCAGCGCGAGCAGCACACCACGTATCAGCACGCCAGAACCCGGTGCTGCAATGCAGGCAGACTCTGGCGCAAACGCGCCTTGTAATCGTGATCGATATCGGCAATCACAATGCCCGAACCGCGCGGCAGACGATCAAGCACAATGCCCCAAGGGTCCACGATCATGCTGTTGCCATGCGTCTCACGTCCGTTGCGGTGGAAACCACCCTGCGCCGAAGCCACCACATAGGCCAGATTCTCGATGGCGCGGGCGCGGATCAGCGTTTCCCAATGGGCACGACCGGTGGTCTCGGTAAAGGCAGCGGGGACCACGATCAGGTCTACCGGCTGCATGCGCCGGAACAGCTCGGGAAAGCGCAGGTCATAACAGATGGCAACACCCACGCGACCGAAAGGCGAATCGAACACCACGACTTCGTCGCCGGGTTCAATCGTGTTTTCCTCGCGGTACTTCTCACCGTTCATTTCGAAACCGAACAGATGGATCTTGTCGTACCGCGCCACCTGCCGACCTTGATCGTCAAACACCAGCGTCGTGTTGCGAACCTTGTCCGGGTCATCCGTCCACAGTGGGATCGAGCCGCCTACTATCCATACACCGCGCTTCTTGGCGAGCTTGGACAGGAAGGACTGGATCGGACCATCACCGGGCTTCTCGCGCACGGCAACCTTGTCCGTATCCTTGAGACCAAGAATCGCAAAGTACTCAGGCAGCACCACCAGCTTGGCTCCTTGCTTGGCAGCCAGCGTCACCAACACTTCGGCTTCTGTCAGATTGGCCGAAACGCTGGGGCCGGACGCCATCTGGATGGCCGCGACGCGCATGCCGCCTTTGCTGGCCGCAACGGCGGCCGCGGACTGGGTGCTATGGGCTCGGGTAGACATGATGGGCTCCTTCAGCGTGCGGGTTTGTTTCAGGCTTGCTCGGCCTATTTGGCCGGCACTGCGCCCACCTTGCTCACTTGCGGATCATCCCATCCGCCCGTGATGTCGTACTCGTAGGCGATCAGGCGACCCAGCGGGTCACGCAAGGCGCGTTGCAACAGAAAGGCGCCAACAGCCAGCGCCGGGTTGGCAAGGGCGACACCTGCGCCCACTGCCACGCTATCGCCGATGGTCGGCACGATGCGGACCCGCAACTTCTGGGTCTCACGTCCCAGATCCGCCTCGCCCTTGAACAGCACCTGCGCCGAAGGCCCGACAATACTGAGGTTCTCCGTACTGGCCACGCCTTTCACGATCTTACTATCGCCCTCGATACGGTCGAAGGCAAAGCCCTCGCTGAAGATGTCGCGGAAATCCAAAGTCAGGCGTCGCGGCAAGGCCTGCAAGCTCAGAATGCCGAGCAGACGGCCCATGCCCGGATTGACCTTGGCAAACTGGCCGTTGCTGGCCTGCAACTTGAGGCTGCCAGTCATGCTGGGATAGTGCGGCGCCAAGGGAGAACCCTGCCACGCCAGCTCGCCCTTGAGCGCACCGCTGCCACGGCTGACCGTTTCGGCATAGCCCATGCGGGCCAGCAGTTTGCCGATATTGTCGGAGCTGACATCCAGCTTCATGTTTGTCGCATTTTCGCCACCACCGGTGCGCCAGACGCCCTGCATGGCCAGACGGCCATCGGGATTGCTCAATGTAAGCGTATCGATCAGCCAGTTTTCCCGTTGCTGCTGGGCACGCACTTCGAGCTTGCCCAAGGGGTGCGCGCGATAGCGAAAGTCCTCTGCCACCACATCCAGGGCCGGCAACTCAGTTTGCTGCCCGTTATCGGTGGCCGCGCCATCGGGTGCATCGGGCAAAGGCAGCAGCAAGCGATTGAGTCGGGCATTGAGCGTACCCTTGCCCTGCGGCGACCAGCTCCCCTTGCCTTCGATCTGTTTGCTGCTCATGGTGATGAGCCAGCTACGATCGGCCTGTGGCAAAGCGCGCAACAAGGTGTCGTCGATCTGGCTGCCCAGCAGGCTCAGTCGTACCGTCTTGATCTCCAGCCCTGCCAGGGTCTCGCCCTGGCTGCTGGCTGCTGGCGAATCCAGCAAGGCCAGCCATGGGTCCAGCGCCAGCTCAGGCAGGTTGGCGCTCACCCATAGCCCGCGGTTGGCCGCGTTGGGCGTGCCATTGCCAAGGAAGATTTCGCCCCGCTCCGTGCGCCAAACGCCCTGCTGCTGGGTGCGTCGCAGAGCCACATTGAGCGTGTTCCCCAGCACCACGCCCCATTGCTCTCGCTGTGCGTCTGCACTCAGTTGAACCCGCAGTGGCCTGACCTCGCCGGTCGGTTTGGCGAGTGGAGCAGGTAGATCAATACGCACATCGCGCATCGGAGCCTCCAGGCTCATCTGCCAGCCTTGGTCCAGCAGAGAGACGGCAATGCGGTAATCCGTCTGGCCACTGACCCGCTCAGCAAACGGCACGCCATAACGGCGCAGGGCTGTCTGGGCGTCTACCCGGCCCGTGCCCTTCACCCTCGCAATCGCGTCGGTCGCGCTGCTGAGGTCTAGCCTGACCGGGCCGCCCAGAACCTGGGCACCAAGATTACGGCTGCCAACCGACTGCTCGGTAAAGCTGATTTCCCCACCGAAACCCGTGAGTTCGGGCATGTCCTCACCGATCTGCAAGCGGTTGCCGGCAAAACGATAGCGCCCGCTGACCCGGGTGGCGTCCGTGTCTTCAAACGGGATCGCCAGCTTGAGGCTCAGTTGTCCATCACCACTCGCACGGGCCTGACTGCCGATATGCCCCAAGCTTGCATCCAGCGGGCTACGGGCGATATAGCTCAGATAATCCGCAGTAGCACCACTGACCTCACCATCGATCTGGACCTCGGTGCTGTGCGCCAGATCCTCAATCAGCGCCTTGGCTTGGGTCACCCGAGTGCCTGCGATCTGCCCGGTTGCCTCCACACTAAGCCGGTTGCCGACAATATCGACACGCCCATCTATCCCGGTCATCGGTGGCCATCCGTTGGCATAGTCGAGTGTCAGCCCATGGGCTTCGGTACTCACTTTCCATACGCCGGTCTTGCCGTCTGCATGCGGAAAACCCGCCAGCGGCCCATCCAGCTCGAAGCGCGCATTGCGTGCCTCCCCCGCCAACAGGCTGGTGCGCAACCAGTGTCGCGTGTCTGGGCCAAGTTCGGTGGGCAGGTAATCGGCCACCTTGGCCGCACTGAGTCGGGCAACACGGCCATCCAGGCGCAGTTCGCCCATGCCCTCACCGGGCCAGGACCAACGCGCGGTCGCCGTCGCATCCAGATCCGTGTTGGTGGCCAGGAAATCACGCAGACTGACGACCCAGCCCCGCCCGGCACGTTGCCAGTCCAAGCCCGCGCGGAAGCGATCAAACTGCAAGGCGTCCTCAAAGACACCGGCAGCGCTCAGTCTGAAACCCTGAGAGCGCAGGCTGAGATTGCCCGCTTCGTGGGTGAAATCGACCTCACCATCCAGAGGCCCCAGCGTGGGCATGTTGCCCTGCGCGATCAATCCCAGACCGGTAAATCCGGCTCGGCCACCAAACTCTGTAGGTTCCCGCCAGTCACCACGCCAGGTCCAGCGCACCCGGTCGAGCCGTCCGGTGGGCTGCATGCCGGCGAGTTGCCGATGCAAGGCACGCGGCAAAGGCAGTGCGGGGGGCAGCTTACCCAAAGCGGGCAGGGTCAAACCGGCAGCGTTGAATTCACCCCCGCCCCGCTTGTCCAGACGCAGACTGGCCTGACTGCCGTCGAGCAGTTTGCCGCCCTCGGCCGTCAGCTTGAGCTGGGAGAGAGCGAGTTCTCGCTCACCATCATGGTCCTGCCAAGCCAGCGCAGCAGATAGACCATCCACATCCAGCCGTTCCAGTTCAGGCGCCAAACGCAGGCTGACACCCGCCAGATCAAACCGGGCTTTGATGGCCGTGGCACGCCAGCCGCTGAAATCCAGATCAATATCGAGATTGCCGCGACCACGTCGCAGATCAAACGGAAACGGCACCCAGCGCGACCAGGCTCCCAGATCCACATGCTGCAGACGGGCCTGGATATCTCCCTGCCAGCTCGAAAACCTGGCCATATCGTCCCCCCGCCAGCGTGCTTCCGCGCGAAACGGAGATGCCAGCGCCACAGGAGGTGTGGCATTCAGGCTGGCGCGATGGCGGCCAAACAACTGGTTTTCGAGGCTGAATTCCACATGCTGCAACACCAGGGGCGGCGCAGCGCGCGCGTGATCACGCCAGGTCACGGTGGCATCGACGATCGCAATATCATGTTGTCGCAGCACCCAGTTACTGAGGGTATCGTCCCCGCCTTGATCCAGTGGCAAGCCGGCAAGCCGCACCGAGCCATCGGTCTCGCGCGTCAGCTCCAGATCAGGCCTTACGACGGTGAGACGGGCAAACCGCAGATCGCCCAGCAACAAGGGCCACCAGGACAAGGTGGCTTCCACTTCAGGCAGGGTCAATGCCGGACGACCATCGCTGTGGTGCAGACTCAGCTGCCGCAAATCCAGATAGGGTGAAGCATTGCGCCAGCCGCCGCGGACTTCGGCCACGCTGACCGGGCGGCCCACGCGCTGGCTCAGCTCTGCCACCAAGGCCGGACGATAGCTTTCAAGACGCGGAAACACCCACCATTGCAAGCCCGCGGCCACCGCGCCCCAAAGCAATATCACAGCCAAGCCCAGCCAGATCAGCGCGCGACCATGCCAGTGCAGTACTCCCAGGCACTTGCGGCGAAACCAGATAAAGCGGGATTGAACAGGGTGGCGGGCGGGCGACATCGACACGGCAAAGCGCCCGGCAAGCGACGAGCAGCTAGAATCATTGAAAGCGCAAAGCGCGTTGAAGGCGGATTTTATCCGCGCCCGCATGACAACGTCTTGGACATTTATCCCTGCGTGCACAAATCCCACATGACTACGCCACTCGATCAAGCCAGCAAACATAGCCGTTATCTGCAGAGACTCTTCAGCGCGCAGCCGGTTCTGTTCGAGCAAACATTATCTGTATTACAGCAACCGTTCAGCCGAGCCGACATGGAGGCCATGCTGCCGGCCGATGCGGATGAGGCCATGCTCAAGCCCGCGCTGCGCAAGCTGCGACAGGCAGTGATGGCGCGCATTTTCAGTCGTGACCTGCTGGGTTTGGCCGACCTGGATGAGGTGATCGTCACCGTCAGCGATCTGGCGGAAGTCGCCATCCTGGCCGCGCTGGCCTGTGTTACCCGCCCGGACGAGCGTACCGGCGAGCCCATCGGTAACGAAACGGGCGAGGTACAGAAGCTCATCGTCGTGGGCATGGGCAAACTGGGCGGGCGTGAACTCAATGTTTCCAGCGATATCGACCTGATCTTCGTCTACCCCGAAGACGGCGAAACCAATGGCCCGCGACCGATTTCCAACCACGAATGGTTTGCCCGTGCCGGCAAGAAGCTGATCGCGCTGATTCACGATGTGACTGAGGATGGCTTTGTGTTCCGCGTGGACATGCGCCTGCGGCCCTATGGCGATAGCGGCCCGCTGGTGTGCTCGTTCGCGGCCATGGAGAACTATCTGCTGACCCAGGGCCGTGAGTGGGAGCGTTATGCCTGGATCAAGGGGCGGGCGATTACCGGCCCGGATGGGCTCGGTGGCGATGCCGCAGGCTTGATGCAACTGGTCACGCCGTTCGTATACCGCAAGTATCTGGATTACGGCGCCTATGCCTCGATGCGCGATCTGCACGCGCAGATCCAGCGCGAAGTCACCCGCCGCGACTTTGCCGACAACATCAAGCTCGGCCCCGGCGGCATCCGCGAGATCGAGTTCATTGCCCAGGTTTTCCAGCTTATCCGCGGCGGCCGCCGCCCTGCCCTGCGCGTGCGGCCCACACGCGAGGTGCTGCGCGAACTCGAAGCGATGGGCCAGTTCGATGCCGCCGTTGTCGCCGAGCTGACAGCCGCCTATGTATTCCTGCGCGACCTGGAACACCGTCTGCAATATCTGGACGACGGCCAGACCCAGATGCTGCCCACCAACGAGGGCGATCAGGCGCTGATTGCCGAAAGCATGGGCTACGCTGGCTGGCCGGCTTTTCTGACAGCGCTTGATGCCCACCGCGCCACCGTTTCGCGCCACTTCGAGCAGGTGTTCGCGCTGCCGCAAGCCGAGGGCGATGCCGTGCACCCCCTGGCCGGTTTGTGGCTGGGCATTGCCGATGGCCAGTCGGGCCAGCCCCGGCTCGCCGCGCTGGGGTACCAGCAACCGGCCGAGATGGAACGTCTGCTGGCCTCGGTGGCGCAAAGCGGCCGTTACCAGACGCTGGCCGACAAAAGCCGGCGTCGGCTCGACGCGCTGATTCCGCCCATGGTGGAAGTGTGTGCGCGCCAGCCCAATCCCGATGAAACGCTGAGCCGCGTGCTGCGCTTCATGGATGCCATCGCCCGCCGCGAATCGTATCTGGCACTGCTAGCCGAACACCCGCAAACACTGAGTCGCCTGGCCGCCCTGCATAGTGCCAGCCCCTGGGTGGCCGACTACCTGCATCGCCATCCCATCCTGCTCGATGAACTGCTCGATGCCCGCCTCCTCTATGCCCCGCCGGACTGGCCGCGTCTGGGCACGCAGCTGCGTGATGAGCTGGTGCTGCATGCCGGTGATACTGAAGCCGAAATGGATGTGCTGCGCCACTTCCAGCACCAGCAGGTGTTCCGCCTGTGTGCACAGGATCTGGCTGGTGAATGGTCATTGACGACCTTGTCGGACCACCTGTCCGATCTGGCCGACTTGATCCTCACGCTGGCGCTGGAACGCGCCTGGGCCGAACTGCCCAAACGCCACCGCGATACACCAGCATTCGCCATCATTGGCTACGGCAAACTCGGGGGCAAAGAGCTGGGCTACGGATCGGATCTTGATCTGATCTTCCTGTATGACGACGATCATCCCGACGCCAATGAGGTCTACGCGCGGCTCGCCCGCAAACTGATGAACTGGCTCTCCACGACCACGCCTGCCGGCACGCTCTACGAGGTGGATTTGCGCCTGCGTCCCAATGGTGCATCCGGCTTGCTGGTATCCAGCATCGGCGCCTTCCGCCAGTACCAGAGCGAGAACGCCTGGGTGTGGGAGCACCAGGCCCTCACCCGCGCACGCTATGCCGCTGGCGACAAGACAGTGGGACAAGCCTTCGAGTCCGTTCGACGGGACATCCTTGCGCAACGTCGTGACAAGCCCAAGCTGGCCGACGAGGTGGTCGCCATGCGCGAGCGCATGCTGCAAACCCACCCGGCCAACCCCGACGACGTGAAACACTGCCGTGGCGGCCTCGTGGACGTGGAATTCATCGTTCAGTACCTGATACTGGCCTATTCCGCGCAGCACGCCGCCCTGCTGGACAACAGCGGCAATATCGCCCTGCTCAGGGCGGCAGCCGAAGCCGGGCTGATTCCCACTGCACTGGCAGATGGCGCACAAGCGGCGTACCGCCTGCTGCGTGAGCTGCAGCACAAGCAGCGGCTCAACGGCTCTGCCCCTACGCAGGAAGCACTGGGGGAAGTGGCGCCCTACTGCGCCGCCGTGCGCAACCTGTGGCAAATCGTATTCTCGTAAACGACTCGCTCGCCAGCCAAACCACCGCATCGCTAAGCATGATGGACACCCCCGCCATGGATCGAACCCGCCCCAGCCCACCTGCCCGCATCGCCAAGTACGCAGTCAGCGCCGAACTGGGACGGGGTGCCACGGGTATCGTCTATCTCGCCAAGGATGGATTCTTCAGCAGACAGGTGGCCATCAAGTGCCTGCGCCAGGAGGCCAGCACCGATGCTGCAGCCATGAAGCGGCGCATCCAGTCCTTCAGGGTAGAAGCGAGCCTGGTGGGCAAGCTCAAGCACCCGCATGTAGTGGCCATGCTGGACGCCGATCTCGATAACGATCCCCCTTATCTGGTGATGGAATACGTTGAGGGCAAACCCTTGTCTGCCTTCACCGCACCAGACGCCCTGCTACCAGTCAACGAGGTACTCTCGCTGGGTTTCAAGTGTTGCGATGCCTTGGGCTACGCTGCGGAACTAGGACTGATTCACCGGGATATCAAGCCCGCCAACCTGCTCCTCACGCCGGATGGCGACGTCAAGATCACGGATTTCGGCACCGCCGACTGGCAGCAGCTGGATGTCACCCGAATCGAAACCGCCGGCTCCCCGGCGTATATGTCACCCGAGCAGGTCAAGGGCGAACCCCTGACCTGGGCCACGGATATCTATTCACTTGGCGTCACCCTGTATCAGCTCCTTACCGGTGAGATGCCATTCGAGGCTGAGTCCGAGTTTGCGCTCATGTACAAGATCGGCAACGAGCGTCCTGTTCCCCCATCGGTGAGGCGTCCCGCCCTGCCTCTGGCGCTCGACGAGGTCATCATGCGCGCACTGGCCATCGATCTGAATGCTCGTTATGCCACCTGGGACGCTTTCGCCCAGGCCCTTACCCGCTTCCTCTCCGCCAGCGCACAACCGGATCAGGCGGGCGAAACCGACGCCGAAAAAATCGCCCTGCTGCGTACCATGCCCCTGCTGAAGGACTTTCCCCCGCCACTACTGTGGTCCGTACTGCGGCTGGGCGTCTGGGCGCAGATCAAGCGCGGCCAGCGATTGATCCATGAAGGCGCACTGGGGGATTCCTTTTACCTGCTGGTTGAGGGCGAGGTGATCATCGAGCGCGAGGGCATCGAACTATCGCGCGACAAGGCCGGTTACTCACTCGGGGAGATGGTCTACATCCTCCCCGGCGCCCGACGCCGCAGTGCAACGGTGACGGCACTGACCGATCTGCAGGTACTCAAGATCCCTTGCGACACGCTGGGCGAGAGCCCGGTCGAGCTGCGCAGCCAGTTTGACCGAGCGTTCCTGTCCTTGCTCGCGACGCGGTTGATCGAGGCAAACCGGCGCTACACCAGTTTCGATCTCTAGGTTTTCCGGTTCGGTTTGCCGAAGCCGGCCCATCTGCGCATCGCTGCAAAAATACAACGTGAGTGATGACATGTTGCGTCCTCGCGCGATGTAACCGCCCCCTTCACCGTGAATCGCACGGTGATCAAGCAGACCAATCCACCCCACACCTCCCGCCTGCATCACCGTGGCAGCCGGCCACGCACACCACAGTGACAACAATATATCGCTTTAAAATCAATACCTCTTGGCATAACAGCGAGTTATTGCGCAAAAGGAAAAGGCAGCTTTCCGGGCCGGATACGGGGGTTATAACGCAACTGCTACGGCATCGCGTGACGCCGTTGCTGAGATCGGGAAAGGCCAGGGGAATGCACAGGGTATAGGTCGGCGCACCGCATATTGAAGCGTGCACCGGGTGTCTTCCTCAGCAGATTTGTCGCAACAAAACCCAATAACGGAGCAGACAAATGGCAACAACTCGCAAATGGGCACTCGGAATCGTGCTGTTCGGGGGCGTCGTGGTTCACGCCGCCTGTCCGGATGGCGCCAGTTTTGATAGCGCACTCGGCTTCTGTGCTGATGGCACCAATGCCTACGGGCCGTTTACCAAGGCCATGACGGACAATTGTGTGAAGTATGGTGGCGGCCCCGCCTGCACAAACGTCAACAACTATCCCGTAGGCAGTGTTCAGCTAAGCCTGCAACGCTGGAGCGTCAGTTTCACACGCAACCTGCGCGGTACCGGCACCTGCCCCACCGGGGCGGCCACCTCGTCCTATGTAGATGGCTTGTGCGCCGAAACCATTAATGGTGTCAGCAATGTCTACGCGGGGTTTGCGCCCGCCCTGGTAAGCAAATGCCAGCTGCTGAACGGCGGCAATGCCTGCCTTTCAACACGCTGGAACAGCAACTTCTACCGCAAGGTGGCGTTCGAGCAGCGCCTCAGAAAGAACCTGACTTCCGCTTGGAGCGGCAGCGGCCTGCCCAGCGTGTCGGTCACGGTTTCCACACCGGATCAAGGCTACGTCTATGCTGCAACCGGGGTTGCTGCCCCAAGCAATGTGCCGGTGAATCCCGCCGTGCATCAGTACCGGTTTGCCAGCGTCAGCAAGAACCTGACCGCGGCCCTGATCCTGCGCTTGCAGGAGGCGGGCTATCTGAACATTGACGACAAGCTGTCCAAACACCTCACCGTACCGGGTCTGGCCTATGGCAGCACGATGACCATCCGCCAGTTGATGAACCACGCCGCCGGCGTTGGTAACTATCTGGACTACAGCGATGCATTTCTCGACTCCACCGACATATACGGGAAGATCTACACCAATAACGATGTGGTCGGTTATATCAACCAGGTGGGAGCCGCTTTCTACCCCGGCAGCGGCTATCAGTACTCGAATGGCGGCTATTTTGTGCTGGGCCTGTTGATCGAAAAGAAGCTCAGCATGCCCATCGAGATGGCATTTGATCAGTGGCTCATCAAGCCACTGGGTCTGAACAACACATTTCTTGACGTAAGCAGCAACCCGGCCATGAAGATCCCCAATCTCGCCGAGAGTGTGCGGGCCTATGCCTACTCCACCACCAGCGTCAAGGCAGCTGGCGCGCTGGTGTCCACCACAGAAGACATGGCCAAGTATGCCCGCGCAATCTACGGCGGTAGCTTCCTGAGCAGTACCTCGCTGGCGGCCATGAAGGCACCGCAAGCCAACAGCAGCGGCTACGGCCTGGGCACCATCATCTTCACCTCACCCAATGGCTACAAGTATTACGGCCATACCGGCACCCTGCTGAACTACAAGGCGCTGGTGTACTTCATCCCGGCCGCCAATGTATCCGTCGCTCTCAATACCAACGACTACCCATCCAGTACAGCCGTGCTCGATCGAATCAAGGCGGCTGTCTACGACACCGTGTCAGATCAGTATGGTGGTTGATTTCTCCTGATTTGAGCGCGATGCAAGACGCATCGCGCGCCCTCCCTCACGGGTCAATCCGGTTTTCCTGAACTCACAGGAGTCTGCGTCATGCGTGAATCACGTAGGGGTGCTGCTGCGCCCATGTTCTGCTGGAAATGGTTGAGCTGCCTGCTCTTGGCCTTCGCCTGCCTGCCGCTATTTGCCGCGAGCCACGTCACTTTCCTGTCGCCAGCCGTATCAGGCGCGGAATATGTGAACGGGTTCAATATCTCGGTCAAGGTCACCTCCCCCGACATCGTCAAGGTCAAACTCTCCGCAGACGGGTTTCCGTTCGGGAACGAGCTCAACGCGGCCAATAACTGGACGATCTTCTACACCTTCAGCAATCTGGGTACGCGCAATCTCGTGGCGACGGGCTACGATGCCAGCGGTACAGCCATCTCAACCACTACCAGCAGTATCAGCGTGGTCAACATCAAGGTGGTCGACCCCGCAAAGAACGCAACCTACTCCAACGGCACACCGGCCAGCATTGCGGCCAGCGCCGCGGTCACCAAGGTGCTGATGCTGGCCGACAGCTACCAGATCGGTGCCGCCACAGCGCGGGACAGCAATGGCCAGTTCGTGATCACGCCGGCCTACCTCAACACCATCGGTGCACGGACATTCCGGTTCCAGGGTTTCAACGCGGCAGGCATCAAGATCGATGAGCGCCAGGTGCCGGTTTATGTGGTCAATCTGACTTTCGCCAACCCCGGTATCGGCGCCAGTTTCGTCCTCAATGACGTGGTCACGGCGCAAGTCAACGCAGCAGGCAACGTTGCGCGCGTGGACTACTACGCGGACAGCTACTTCTGGGGCAGCTCCACGGATCGTGCCTCGTTGTTCAAGATCAGTCAGCCCGTCACGATTGCCGGCTCGCGCGTGCTTTATGCCAAGGCCTATAACGCCAGCGGTACGCTGCTGAGCACCAACAGCCTCAACTTCACGGTGACTTACCCCGGCACGAGTGGTGGCGGGCAGAACAAGTGGGGGGTCTGGCTATTCGAGTTCGAACGCGTCGCACGCATGGCCACCACGCATGAACAACTGGCCGCCAAGCTGCGTTCGATGGGCGTGAAACGCATCTACATCAAGGTTGCCGACGGCACCAAATCCACCCTGAGCAACGGCTACACCTTCCCGCTGTTTGATGCGCGCGTACCTGCCGCCTACAAGGCGCAGGGCATCGAGCCCTGGGCCTGGGCCTATAACTACCCGGCCAACCGCTCCAGTCCCAGCGGTCAGGGCGAGACACTGTATCAGGCCGCCAAGAGTGGCTATGTGGGCTTTGTATCGGATATCGAAACCGAGTTTGAAACCGCCAGCGTTGCCAACCAGGTAGCTGTTTTCCAGGCATTCTCGGCAGCACGGCAGCGCGCCATCAACGACGGCTACGCCACCAGCGCCTTCAAGCTCTATGAGACGTCCTTCGGCTATATCAGCTACCACAGTGGCGTCGCGATCAGCGCCATCGATCCCTATGTGGACGGGCACATGCCCCAGACCTACACCGTGTATTGGGGAAGCAGCGCCGAGGCAGACCAGGCCGGGCAGATTGCCTATGTGAACCAGCAATACCGCAATCTGGGCGCGACCAAGCCCATCCACCATATCACCAGCATCGAACGGCACTTCGACAGCAACGGCACCAAACATGAAATGACCGTACCGCGCCTGCAAACGTTCATGGAGTACGGTGGCGCCGAGGCCTCCATCTGGGTACTGCCAGAAGCCGGCGACGGCACGGGGGAGCAGGATGTGCCTTACTCGTCATGGAATCTGCTAACCGGCATCAACTGGACAGCCAACGCCCGCTGATACCGGCGAGATGTCTAACAAAAAGAAAGGACGCCATGGCGTCCTTTCTTGCGTCTGTGTCCTGCTCGACTTTTTCCTGCTACTCAAGCCGGATAAACACCCGTAGAGAGATACCGGTCACCGCGATCACACACAATGCTGACGATGGTGGCATTCTCCAGCTCGGCACTCAGCTTCAGTGCTGCCGCCATCGCCCCGCCCGAACTCACGCCGGCAAAGATGCCCTCTTCCGCCGCCAGCCTGCGCATCATGTCTTCGGCCTCCTGCTGGTGCACTTCCATCACCCGGTCGATCTGGCTGAAATCGCAGATCGAGGGCACATACTCGGCCGGCCACTTGCGGATGCCGGGAATCTGCGCGCCATCAACCGGTTGCACACCCACGATCTGCACCGACGGGTTCTGTTCCTTGAGATAGCGACCCGTGCCCATGATGGTGCCAGTCGTCCCCATGCTGGAAACGAAGTGGGTCACACGCCCCTGCGTATCGCGCCAGATCTCGGGGCCGGTGCCTTCATAGTGCGCCAGCGGGTTATCGGGATTGGCAAACTGGTCGAGGATGATGCCCTCACCCGCATCGCGCATCTGTTCGGCCAGATCGCGGGCGCCCTCCATGCCTTGCTCCTTGGTCACCAGCACGACCTCTGCACCAAAGGCCTTCATGGCCTGACGGCGTTCGATGCTCAGGTGTTCCGGCATGATCAGCCGCATCTTGTAACCCATGATGGCAGCGGCCATGGCCAGAGCGATGCCAGTGTTGCCACTGGTCGCTTCAATCAGCGTATCGCCGGGCTGGATGGTGCCGCGCCGCTGGGCGTGGCGGATCATGCTCATGGCCGGGCGATCTTTCACTGAGCCAGCCGGGTTATTGCCTTCGAGCTTGGCCAGGATGATGTTGCTGGTTTTGCCGGGCAGGCGTTGCAGCCGCACCAAAGGGGTGTTGCCGACAAAATCTTCAAGCGTGGGGTACATGCAGTGCGCTCCTCAACAGTGCATGCATTGTAACCGGGGCGCGGCCTCACGCCTGAACGCCGCAATGGCATATCCATAGAGCGCAAGCCCGGTGAAGGCTGCGCCCAACCGGCACGGCAAACCGTCCAGACAAGAAAAAGCCCCGCAGTGCGGGGCAAGGTTTCCATGCTGTGTGGCTGGAAACAGGCGGTCAGGGTTTCCGCTTATTTGGGGTAGAAGTCCTTCAGCGGCTGCTTGAGGTGGATGAGCCAGAGCTGCGTATCCCGCTCTTCGCCCTGCCCCACCACGTAGCTGGCGCTCACGGCATTGCCCTTGGCATCGGCCAGCTTGCCGTCCTTGTCGACCACATACTCTTCGGGGTCATCTTCCTTGGCGGTGATGCTGCCCTTCAGGCCGAAATCGTTGTCGTTGATGATGGCGATCTCGGTCGAATCACCAAACTTGCCCGCATCGCCCACAATGGCCAGACCTTCAGCCTTCTCGGCCGTCCAGCCCAGGTCGCGCAGATCGAAGAGCTTGGTCTTCTTGGCCATCTTCAGGCTGGCCGGTGCGCCAGCCGAGACCAGATTGCTGCTACCGGTCACACCACCACCGGCAGCCAGTTCGGCCAGCGCCTTGGCATCGCCGTATTCCAGCGGTTTGCCATTGGCGAGCTTCTTGTCGCTCAGCTCATCGGCGCCCTTGATGTCGATCAGGTACACCACATTGCGCATTTTCTTGTTCTTGTCCTTGCCTTGCTCGATGACGAGGAAGCGGGTTTCGTCGATGGCGACAATGTCACCCATCTTGGCGTCGCCGCTCTTCTTGTACTCGCTCACATCGTGCGGGTAGGCAAACATCTGCGTCTTGCCGGTCTTGGGGTCCAGCGTGACCAAGCGGATGAACTGGGCTGTGCCCTTGGTTTCTTTCTTGATATCAAGCGTGGACTGGATCAGGCCCACCACCAGCCCCTTGGGCGTGACGGCAATGCCTTCCATGCCGCGGTTCGGCTGACGCTCGCCGAGCACGTCGGGCAAGCCGGCGCCGGGCATGTACTGCTGCATGAACTCGCCGCTCTTGGCATCGACCTGGGCAATGAAGGGACCGTACTCGTCGCTGATCCACAGATTGCCCTGTGCGTCGAAATCAATGCCTTCGGGGTCCATGCCGAAGTCGTCGAACTTGAGGATCTTGAGCTCATCGCTGAGCGGCACTTCCTTGGACGAACCGGTGTTTTCAGGGCTGATCGGGCGACCGGAAATCGGATTGCCGTTTTGCGTCAGCGGCATCGACTTCGTCAGCTTGGCAACCTCAGCCAGTTGTACGTTGATCAGGCCGATACGCGGTGCGAAATCCGGCGACAGGAACACCTTGGCTGGCGAGGCTTTGTCACCCGACTTGAACTTGGGGGCATCGCCATTGGGACCGCGATCCGTCACCGCCCAGAAGTCGAGCGAACCATCCTTCTGATAGCCCTTGAAACGTAGGCCCGAGCCATAAGCCGGGTGCAGGCCTTGCGGGAAGGCAGACTGGAACTTGCCTTTATAGGGCAGATATTCGCTGGCCGGCACGGCCACGCTGTAACGCTCGACCGTGGCGACGAGGGCGTGCTCGACAGGCTGGATCTCGAAGGGTTCGGCTGCGTGAGCCAAAGAGAATAAGCCGGCGGCAACAGCCGCTGCGATCAGGCGTACTTGCATGGTGGGAGTTCCTGGTAAGCGGGTTTTGAACCGCCCGGAAGGTACCGAATCCAGATGACGGTCTGACGACACCAGCGTGACAAGCAGATTGCAGCCACAAAACAAAAGGCCCGGTGCGCACACCGGGCCTTGCTTGGCTTGCAGACAGCGTGGTCAGGCCGCGACTTCCGCCCAATCCAGTATCACCTTGCCCGACTGGCCCGAGAGCATGGTCTCGAAGCCCGTCACATACTCATCCACACCAAAGCGGTGGGTGATGATGGGCGTGAGGTCCAGGCCGCTTTGCAGCATGGCGATCATCTTGTACCAGGTCTCGAACATCTCACGGCCGTAGATGCCCTTGATGATCAGGCCCTTGAAGATGACCATGTTCCAGTCGATGGCCATATCACCGGGCGGAATCCCCAGCAGCGCAATCTTGCCGCCGTGGTTCATGGTATCGAGCATGGTGCGGAACGCTGCCGGGTTGCCCGACATCTCCAGCCCCACGTCAAAGCCCTCGGTCATGCCCAGCTCGGCCATCACGGCCTTGAGGTCTTGCTTGGCCACATTGACGGCACGCGTGGCGCCCATCTTCAGTGCCAGTTCCAGCCGGTAGTCGTTCACATCAGTGATCACCACATGGCGCGCACCCACATGGCGGCAGATGGCAGCAGCCATGATGCCGATCGGGCCCGCGCCGGTAATCAGCACGTCCTCGCCGACCAGATCAAAGCTCAGCGCTGTATGCGTGGCGTTGCCGAACGGATCGAGAATCGCGGCGATGTCGTCGGGGATGTCGTCGGGAATCTTGAAGGCGTTGAACGCCGGGATCACCAGATACTCGGCAAACGCACCGTCGCGGTTCACGCCCACGCCGGTGGTATTACGGCACAGATGCACGCGGCCGGCGCGGCAGTTGCGGCAGTAACCGCAGGTGATGTGGCCTTCACCCGAGACACGGTCACCAATCTTGTAGCCACGCACTTCCGAGCCCATGCCGACCACTTCGCCGACATATTCATGGCCCACATGCATGCCCACCGGGATCGTCTTCTGCGCCCAATCATCCCACTTCCAGATATGGATATCGGTGCCGCAGATCGCGGTTTTACGAATCTTGATCAGCAGATCGTTGTGACCAACCTCGGGCTTCTTGACGCGTTGCAGGGTCAGGCCCGGTGCGGCTTCAGCTTTTACCAATGCTTTCATGTTTTTCTGTCCTCTTCGACGCGGGTAAGTATCAGCCGCTTCAAATCACGCCCAGTTCCTTGCCCACCGCCGTAAACGCAGCCACGGCTTGCTCAACCTGCTCGGTGCTGTGCGCGGCACTCATCTGAGTACGGATACGCGCCTTGCCCTTGGGCACCACCGGGAAGCTGAAACCGATCACATAGACGCCGTGGTCAAGCAGCTTGGCCGCCATCTCGCCGGCCAGGCGCGCGTCGCCCAGCATGACCGGGATGATGGGATGTACGCCCGGCAGCAGCGTGAAACCGGCGGCCGCCATCTTGCTGCGGAACAGCTCGGCATTGGTCTTGAGCCGTGCACGCAAGGCCGCGCCATCGCTTTGCAAAATACGGAACACTTCAAGGCTGGCAGCCGTAATGGCCGGGGCCAGCGAATTGGAGAACAGATACGGACGCGAGCGCTGACGCAGCAGGTCGATGATGGGCTTGCGGCCAGCTACATAGCCACCCGATGCGCCGCCGAGCGCCTTGCCCAGTGTGCCGGTGTAGATATCGACGCGCTCGCTGACGCCACAGTGCTCGGGCGTGCCACGGCCATTGGGGCCGATGAAGCCGACGGCGTGGGAGTCATCGACCATCACGATGGCCTGGTATTTATCGGCCAGGTCACAAATCGATTTGAGATCGGCAATGAAGCCATCCATCGAGAACACGCCATCGGTAACGATCAGCTTGAAGCGCCCGCCCGCGGCATCGGCCGCCTGCAGCTGGGCTTCCAGATCGGCCATATCGTTGTTTTTGTAGCGATAGCGCTGCGCCTTGCACAGGCGCACGCCGTCGATGATGGACGCGTGGTTCAGCTCGTCCGAGATCACCGCATCAGCGTCGGACAACAGCGTTTCGAACACGCCGCCGTTGGCATCGAAGCAACTCGAATAGAGGATGGTGTCGTCGGTACCCAGAAAGCCCGAGATCGCGGCTTCCAGATCCTTGTGTACCGATTGCGTGCCGCAGATGAAGCGCACGCTGGCCACGCCGTAGCCGTAATCGTCCACGCCTTTCTTGGCGGCGGCGATCAGGCGTGCATCGTCGGCAAGACCCAGATAGTTGTTGGCGCAGAAGTTGAGCACCGGCTTGCCATCGGCCAGGCGGATATCGGCACGCTGGTGGCTGGCAATGACACGCTCGGGCTTGAAAAAGCCGGCTTCGCGGATGGCAGCCAGCTCGCTGTCGAGGTGGCGCAGAAAGTCCTGATTCACACTGTTCTCCTGTGCGGGCAATACGCTTGTGACGCAAGCCGGTCGGTGCGCGCCGCACCGGTTGGTACGGGCAGCAGCCGCGATTCTAGCACTGCGCCGCACCACGGCCATGCGTAGGCAAACCCGTATCAGCCTGCTAATCTGCCCCCGCCTGCCCGTGCAGGCACGCCAGGAGCCACTGCATGTCTCGTCTTGCTGCTTTGTTTCTTAGCATTGTCGCGCTGGCCTTGCCGGCCAATGCGGCCCCGAATGCCAGTGCGCATTCATCGCAACTGTCTGCCGCCGGCACCGCCAGCGTGGTCGGCGGCTCGGCCCTGATCCTCAGCGAGGGCGCCGCACTGGTCGTGGAATCGGTTGAAACCGTGGCTGACGGGGTCATCTGGGTACTCCGGGGTGCAGCAAAGGGGGCCAGCGTTACCGTCAAATACAGCGGCAAGGCCGCCGGCGCTGTATCCGTGGCAACAGGCCAGGTCATCACGGTCAGTACCGAGGCCAGCGGCCATTTGCTTACGTCAGCCGGTAAAGCCTTGGCGTTCATCCCTAACGAGGTGGGTCAATCGCTGTTGCATCAGTCCAAGGCCGAATGAAGCGCAGTCTCGCTCTCTCTGGGCTGTTATTGACGCTAGCCCTGCCCGCGCAGGCGGGCAAAGGCTGCGATGAGCGGCCGGTAGGCCCGGATGAGCTGGCGCAGGCCCTCAATCTGGCCCTCATGGTGCGCAATCAGCTTGATCGCAGCACCGAACAGGTGGTGATCATCGCCCGGATTGGTCGGGACATGAGCCAGTATGGGCTGCGTTACTCGCATGCGGGTTTTGCCTGGCGGGACCACCCGAAAGGACGCTGGTTCCTGGTTCATGAACTCAATGAGTGCAATGGCGATCGTTCTTCGCTCTACCATGAGGGCCTGGGCAATCTGTTCATCGACATTCATGCGCCCGAGGCCTTGGTACTGACACTGCCCACCAGCTTGCAAGCCCGCTTGCTGCCTTGGCTGCAGCAACCCCACACGCTGCATCAGGCGCACTACAACGTGGTGGCCTACCCGTTCTCCACGCGCTACCAGAACTCCAACCAGTGGCTGCTCGAATCGCTTGCCGCCGCCATGGCCCCCGAGGGTACGGTGCGCGACCGGGCAAGCGCCCAGCGCTGGCTGCAAGGCGCCGGCTACCGGCCCAGTACCCTGCGGCTCAATACTTTCAAGCGGCTGGGTGGCCGCTTGTTCAGCGAGAATGTCGAGTTCAACGACCATCCCCCTGCTCGTCGCTTTGCCGGCAAGATCGATGTCGTCACGGTGGAATCCATCGAGGCCTTTCTGCGCCAGCAGCGGCAGCTTGTCGGGCGCCAGGTGATGGCGCTGCCTTCAACCCCAAAAAACCAATAACACCGGAGGACGCATGTCCGACCACAACCAGTTCGCTCTCTTCAAGACCCGCCGATTCCTGCCGCTGTTCGTCACCCAGTTCCTCGGTGCGTTCAACGACAATCTGTTCAAGAACGCCATGCTAGTGATGGTGACCTTTTTTGGACTGGGTTTTGCCGGGCTCGACTCCGCCACGCTGGTCAATGCCGCAGCCGGCATCTTCATCCTGCCGTTCTTCCTGTTCTCGGCCACTGCCGGGCAGCTGGCCGAGAAGTTCGACAAAGCCAGCCTCGCGCGCTTCATCAAGCTGATGGAGATCGCCATCATGGTGGTAGCCGGGATCGGCTTCTACACCCGCAGCGCGGCTGTGCTGATGGTGTGTCTGTTCATGATGGGTGTGCACTCCGCGCTGTTCGGGCCACTCAAATATTCGATCCTGCCGCAGTACCTGAATGATCGCGAGCTGCTCGGCGGCAATGGCCTGATCGAAATGGGCACCTTCGTCGCGATCCTGCTAGGCCAGATCGGTGGCACGCTGATCGTGGAACACAATCCGGATAACGCGCTGGTCATCGCCGGTGCCTGCGTGCTCGTGGCCGTGCTGGGTTTTCTGACCAGCCGCGCCATGCCGGCTGCGCCGCCGCAGGCCAAAGACCTCAAGATCAACTGGAATATCTTTACGGAAACCTGGCGGATCATCGGCCTGAGCCGGCGTAATCCCACCGTATTCCATTCGCTGATGGGTATCTCCTGGTTCTGGTTCTTCGGTGCCGTGTACCTCACGCAGCTACCGAGCTTCGCCAAGGACGTACTCGGCGGCAATGCCGAGGTCTACACCTTGCTGGTGGCGCTGTTCTCTGTGGGTGTCGGTCTGGGTTCGGCGCTCTGCGAGGCCCTCTCGGGCCGCAAGGTCGAAATCGGCCTGGTGCCGTTCGGCTCGATCGGCATGTGCGTGTTCGGTATCGATCTGTACTTTGCCCATCCGGTCGTGCCGGGTCACGATATCGGTGCGCTCGCGTTCCTGGCCGATCCGACACACTGGCGACTGATTGCCGATATCGCCCTGCTGGGTGTGTTCGGCGGCTTCTTCATCGTGCCGCTTTATGCGCTGATCCAGATCAAGAGCGAACCTGAGTACCGCTCGCGCATCATTGCCGCCAACAATATCCTCAATTCCTGCTTCATGGTCGTCTCAGCCGGCGTCAGCATTGCCCTGCTGCAGGCGGGCGTGAACATTCCGCAGCTGCTGCTGATCGTGGCGCTGATGAACATACCGGTTGCGCTCTACGTCTACGGCCTGCAACCCGAATTCCTGATGCGCTTTCTGGTGTGGATTGCCACGCACACCATGTACCGCGTCAAACACGAAGGTCTGGACAACATCCCGGATGAGGGTCCGGCCATCCTGGTCTGCAACCATGTGAGCTTCATGGATGCGCTGATCATCGGCGGGGCAGTACGCCGGCCGGTGCGTTTCGTGATGGACCATCGCATCTTCAAGATTCCGGTGCTCAACTTCATCTTCCGCACTGCCGGTGCCGTACCGATTGCCTCGGCCAAGGAAGACCCGGCAATGAAGGAGCGTGCCTTCATGAAGGTGCAGGAATACCTGTCGCAGGGCGAGGTCGTGTGCATCTTCCCCGAGGGCAAGATCACCTACGACGGCGCCATCAACCCGTTCAAACCGGGTGTGATCGAACTGGCCCAGCGCAGTGGCGCGCCTGTGGTGCCCATGGCGCTGCGGGGTCTGTGGGGCAGTTTCTTCAGCCGCAAGGATGGCAGCGCCATGGTGAAAATGCCGCGCCGGTTCTGGTCGCGGATCGAACTGGCAGCCAGCGCGCCGGTCGCGGCAGCCGAGGCCGATCTGCCAGACTTGCAGGCACGGGTCACGCAATTGCGGGGAAACCATCCCTGAGCCCAGCGCAACACGGCGTTGTATGGATGTACACGGCATGGCAGGCAGATTTCGAGCACTTGCTCAAATCTGCTAGGCTATCGAGAATCATTCGAATCATGCCGCCCCAAAACGACGACGGAGACCGCCATGCGCATTGGTATCGTGACCGACTCAAGCTGCGATTTGCCCCGTAGCTTCCTCGATCAGCACAAGATCGTGATCATGCCGATCACGATCCACGGCCCCAAAGGCGACTTTATCGATACGCGCGATCCCGTCGCCACACTGGATTTCTACCGCGATGTGATCTCGCATGGCGAAGGCGGACTCTCTTCCAGCCCCTTCGATTCCGATCAGATCCGCACCCTGTTCCTGGATCGGCTGGTGCTGGAATTCGATTACGTGTTCTGCATCACGCTGATGAAGAGCCGCAGCCTGATTTTCGAGAATGCCACCCACGCATCGCTGCGCATCCTCAACGATTACCGCCCCATCCGCGAGTCGGCAGGCATCAAGGCGCCGTTCTCCTTGCGCGTGTTCGATAGCGGCAGCCTCTTTACCGGCCAGGGCCTGATTGTTTCCGAAGTGGCGCGGCTGGCCGCGGCAGACGCCTCCTCGCTGGACATCATCCGGCACATTGAGCGCCTTGCCCAACATACCCAAGCCTTCATGGTGCCCGCCGGCCTCGGGCAACTGCGCAATCAGGCGCGCGCACGCGGGGACAAAAGCGTGGGCTTTCTCACTTACGCGATCGGTAGCGCGCTCGACATCAAACCCATCGTCCGCGCCTACCGCGGCGATACCGGCCCGGTCGGCAAGGTGCGCGGCTTCGAGCATGGCTGCGACAAGCTGTTCGATGCGGCCATCAGCCAGATCAAGGCTGGCAGCCTGATCGCCCCGACCATCTGTATCAGTTATGGCGGCGATCTCAGCGTGGTGGAAGCCATGCCCGGTTACGTACGCCTGCTCGCCGAAGCCCGTCCACGCAAGATAGAGGTGCTACTGTGCGAGATGGGGACACCCGCGGGCGTCAACGTGGGTATCGGTGCGATGTCGCTGGCGATTGCCTCGGAAACCGAGGTCAAACTCGACTAAGCCGCCTGGCTACGACTGCAACAAAAAAAAACGGCCACCGCGAGGTGGCCGTTCTGTTTGGCAGTGATGTCTTACAGACCCAGCTGCAAATCCCGCTTGAGGTCATCGATATGCTCGATACCGACTGAAATGCGCACCAAGCCCTCGCGTATGCCGGCTGTCGCTTTGGCTTCCGGTGTCAGGCGGCCATGCGTGGTGGTGTAAGGGTGCGTGATCGTCGTCTTCACATCGCCCAGATTGGCCGTACGGCTCATCAGGCGCACGCTGTCGATCAGCTTCCACGCCGCCGGCTGGCCGCCATGCAGTTCGAACGACACCACGCCACCACCACCCGATTGCTGACGCTTGGCCAGTTCATGCTGCGGGTGCGAGGGTAAGCCAGGGTAGTACACCTTGGCCACGGCCGGCTGCTGCTCCAGCCACTGCGCCAAGGCCAGTGCGTTATCGCAATGCGCCTTCATGCGGATGCCCAGCGTTTCCAAGCCCTTGAGCAGCACCCAGGCATTGAAGGCGCTCAGCGTAGGACCCGCGGTACGCAGGAACTGGTAGACCGGTTCCACCAGCGCCTTGCTGCCCACCACGGCACCACCCAGCACTCTGCCTTGGCCGTCGATGTACTTGGTCGCCGAATGAATGACCAGATCGGCCCCCAGCTTGAGCGGTTGCTGCAAGGCCGGGGAGCAGAAGCAGTTATCCACCACCATGATCGCGCCGTGCCGTTTGGCCACTGCGGAAATGGCGGCAATATCGGCGATCTCGGTCAGCGGGTTCGACGGCGTTTCCAGGTAGAACAGCTTGGTCTCGGGCTTGACTGCATCAGCCCAGGCTGCTGGATTGGTCGCATCCACATAGCTGGCCGTCACACCAAAGCGCGACAGCCAGTTATTGAACAGCTGCATGGTCGCGCCAAACATGCCTTGCGACGCCAGAATATGGTCGCCGGCCTTCAGATGGCCCATGCACAGCGCCAGAATCGCCGACATGCCACTGGCGGTGGCCACCGCCGCCTCGGCGCCTTCCAGCGCAGCCAGGCGTTCCTGGAACAAACTCACCGTGGGGTTGGTAAAACGCGAATAGATGAAACCCGGCTCCACACCGGTAAACCGTGCTGCGGCCTGTGCGGCGTTGTCGGCCACAAAGCTGGAGCTCAGGTACAGCGCCTCGCTATGCTCGCCGAACTGGCTGCGTTCCTGGCCGGCGCGCACGGCCAGCGTGTCCAGGTGGTACTCGAATTCCTCGCTCATGTTCCGCTCCCTGCTGCTTCTGGTTCTGGATGGATTGATCTGGATTTAACGGCGCACCGCGCACTGCGGACAGGCACGGCGGCCACGGTTTGGGCTGGCGCTGTCAGCCCAGCGCGAGGCGCACGCCAAACAGGATGAACACCGCGCCCAGCAGCCGGTTCACCCACAGCGCATAGTGCGGTGCTTCATCAAGGTGGCGGATGATGAAACCGGCACCGGTAATCAGTAGCGCCTGGTAAAGACAATTGAGCGCGATGAACACCACGCCCAGGGTAACAAAGGCACCGGCACCCGAATCAGGCGTTACAAACTGGGGAAAGAAGGCCATGAAGAACACAATGGCTTTGGGATTCAGCAAGGTAACAAACAAGCTGCGCCGGAACGGATCGCCGCCGCCGGGCGCGCTGATCGACAGGCCTTGCTCCTTGGCCCGCAGGCTCTGGATACCCAGCCAGACCAGATAGCCGCCACCGGCGTACTTGAGCATGGAGAAGGCAAACGGGTTCGCCGCCAGCAGCGTCGCTGCACCGATCGCCGCAGCAGCCATGAGGATCGCATCGCCTGTGCTCGTCCCCGCCAGCGCAGCAAAACCCGCCCGACGAGAAGCGGTCGCCGAGCCCAGAATGGCGAGGGTGCCGGGGCCGGGCGAGAGTATCAACAGAGTGGAAGCCAGCAGAAAGGCCGGAAAATCGACAATGCCGTTCATGATCAAACCGATGCAGACAAGGCAGGGAGTTTAACAAAGCCCGGCACGACGGCGTCATGCCGATTGCTTAGGCACAGCATCGTAGGGTGCAATAGGGCCAGAGGCCGCAGTGCACCACTGCAAGCGCTGATCACCTACCACACGGTGCAATGCGCGCTGCTTATTGCACCCTAAGCATTACGCCTCAAAAAGAAAATGGCACCTCACGGTGCCATTTGTCCTTGGGTTCAACTCAGCCACGCATGGGCGGAATATGTGCCCCCATCTCCCGGCGCATGAACTCATGGAAGTGCAGCATGCCGTCTTCCATCGGGCTCTGGTAAGGGCCGAATTCGTCGCGGCCCTCCTTGTAGAGCCGCTCGCGGCCTTCTTCCATGCGGCGGATGATTTCCATGTCTTCCACCGCCGTCTCCTGGTAGGCCTGCTGCTCGGCTGCCATGAACTCGGGCTCGAACAGCGCGACCTCCTCGGTGTAATAGAACTCGACGATATTCTTGTAGCGGCGCGGGCCTTCGGGCAGCAAGGTCGAGATCACCAGCGTGTGCGGGTACCACTCCACCATCACATGCGGGTAATAGGTCAGCCAGATCGCGCCGTACTTGGGTACCTCACCACGGTTGAAAGCCAGCACCTGCTTGTGCCACTCGTCGTAGGTCTTGGAGCCCGGCTTGGCCAACGCATTGTTGATGCCCACGGTCTGCACCGAGTGCCAGGCGCCGAACTCCCACTTCAGGTCGTCGCACGACACAAAGCGGCCCAGGCCGGGGTGGAACGGATCGACGTGGTAATCCTCCAGATAGACCTCGATAAAGGTCTTCCAGTTACCTTCGTAAGTATCCACCTGCACGTTGTGCAGCATGTAGTTGCTGAAGTCCAGATCACGGGCCACGCCCATGTCTTTCAGATCAGCCTCCACATCCCGGCCACCGGTACCCAGCTCGAACAGCATGCCCTGCCAGTTCTGCAAACCGGTATTGGGCAGGTTCAGACAGGGTTTGTCGGGGAAATGCGGTGCACCGATCAGCGTGCCGCGGTTATCGTAAGTCCAGCGGTGCAGCGGGCAGACGATATGGCTGTTGTTGCCGCGACCATCCAGCATGATGGCCTGACGATGCCGGCAGATGTTCGACAGCAGCTGCACGCCCTGATCGGTGCGCTTGAGCATGCGGGCCTTGTCGTACATTTCGAGCACTTGATAATCGCCCACATTGGGCACCATCAGCTCGTGACCCACGTATTTGGGGCCACGATCGAACAAGATTTCGCGTTCGAGCTTGTAGAAGTCTTCGTCGAAATAGACGGAGATGGGTAGTTGCGCGTTAGCTGCGCGCAGCAGTTGGTTGGATTCCAGCTTGGACATATCCCACACCCCCAAGAGCCGGAGTTGGGCGCGATCCACCACTGGCAGAATCGACGTGCCCCAACACCCGAAGGTCTAAGAACGTCTTGCCTTGATGGATTACGAGTCGGTGCAGTGGAGAACCGCACCGGAGAGGGGCCGAAGACCCACCTCCCTAGCCTCATGGCCCTTTGGGGCAAGCACCAGGCGCATCATTCGATGCCCTAATACCCGCGCCGGGCGAGGTGCCGCGGCGCTAAAAATGAGCGCGGATTTTGGCCCAAAGTTGCTGCACGGGCAAGGAGAATATGGAAAATCCATCGTGAAATGAGGGACATAGCCATGCCCCTTGTGACCACGCCGCTACTCGAATCGGGCCACTTCGCGCAGATACTCGGGAGACTCACGCACGGCGGCGATGGTGTCCCATAGCTGCTTGCTCAGCTGGGGCGACTGCTGCACAAGCGCATCGCTAAGCATCAGGTAGTAAGGCTTGGTCTGGATGGGTGGTTCCATCCGCTCGATCTTGTGCTGCCAATCGGGGTTCTTCCGCAGCGCCGCATCGGCTGCCCCCGTCTGCAGTGCCACTACCCCCAAACGTCCCGCCTCCAGCATCCGCAAGATTGGTTCCACGGATTTGGTGGAGTCCGACACCCCCAGGGACAGGCTGCGCAGGTAAGCCACGATCGAGAACCCTGACTGCGCCCCTACAGGACCATTAAGGCGGCTCAGACGAGTGCCATCCCAGCTCACCTGTGCGCCCTTCTTACGATAGAAGTGATAGGTCTCGCTCATCATGCGGCGCGCCGGATCGGGCTTGTTACCCAGCATCGGGTAATGCCCGAAGGCCATGCGTTCCTCTACAAAACTGGCCTTGAACGCGCCATCAAACTGCCCCGCCTGCAGCATCGCCATGCAACGCTTCCAGGGTTGGCGCTCAATACGGATAGGGATACCGATCTGCCGTGACACCATGCTGAGCATGATCACGTTGAGGCCTCGGCCATCATCCAGCAGCCAGGGAAAGGCATCCTGATCTTCCGCGCAGAATGTCAGCCCTGCCGGCCGGGTCTCGGCCCATGCCGGCATCAGCAACAAGATCGCCACCAAGCCACCCATTCGCAAGCTACGGATCGTCATTTACGCCCCCTTTGACTCGGGTTATAGGCGCATAACGTTCAGCCGGCAGGGATATATCCTTGACCTGGGTCATGAAAAAGCCCGCGCTTGGCGGGCTTTTTGCTCAGACGGCCAAGCAGCACATTACTTCTCCACAAATGCCCGCTCGATTACGTAGTCACCCGGTTCGCCAATTCGGGGCGATACCTTGAAACCACGGGCATCCAGCAGTGCGCAGGTATCCTTGAGCATGCTCGGACTGCCGCACAGCATGGCGCGGTCGGTCTCGGGGTTCAAAGGCGGCAGGCCCAGGTCTTCGCACATCTTGCCGTTCTCGATCAGGTCGGTCAGGCGGCCCTGATTACGGAAGGTTTCGCGCGTCACGCTCGGGTAGTAGACCAACTTATCGCGGATCACCTCCCCAAAGAACTCGTTCTTGGGCAGCTCTTCCTGGATGTAATCGGCATAGGCCAGCTCGTTCACATAGCGCACACCGTGGAACAGGATCACCTTCTCGAAGTGCTCGTAGGTTTCCGGGTCCTTGATGATGGACATGAACGGCGCCAGACCGGTGCCGGTGCCGAACAGGAACAGGTTCTTGCCGGGCTTGAGATCGTGGATCACCAAGGTGCCCGTGGGCTTGCGGCTCACCAGCACTTCGTCGCCCACCTTCAGGTGTTGCAGCTTGCTGGTCAGTGGGCCGTTAGGCACCTTGATGCTGAAGAATTCGAGATGCTCTTCGTAATTGGCGCTGGCAATCGAGTAAGCGCGCATGAGCGGCTTTTCACCCACCTGCAGGCCGATCATCACGAAATGGCCGTTCTCGAAACGCAGACCCGAGTCACGCGTGGTCGTAAAAGTGAACAGGGTGTCGTTCCAGTGATGGACACTCAGGACGCGTTCGGTGGAGATCGTGGACATGGCGCAATCTAGGGCTGCAATGAGAAGGATGGCGATTTTAGCAAAGTATTAGAACTTTCCTCCATGCATTCAGGCATTTGCACCCGCGCTTTTGGAATAAACCTTGATCCGCACCAAGCAATAATCTGCAGCTTGCAGCCGCGCATGAAACAATACAGGCCTTACACGCATAGCCTGTCTGGTCCATCACCATGATCAACAACGATATCCTGCGCAGCCTGCGCTACATGCTCGACATCAGCGACACGCGCATTGCCGCGATCACCAAGCTCGCCAATTACGAGGTCGACAAGACTGCCGTGATTGCCTACCTCAAGAAAGACGAGGAAGAAGGTTATCTGGATTGCCCGGACGAAATGCTCGCGCACTTTCTGGATGGCCTGATCGTGCACAAGCGCGGCCGCGACGAGAATCGCCCGCTTCAACCGGTGCAACTTCCGCTCTACAACAATATGGTGCTCAAGAAGCTGCGCGTGGCCTTCGAACTCAAGGAGGAGGACATGCTGTCCATACTCGATAAAGCGGGCTTTGCCGTATCCAAGCCCGAACTCAGTGCCTTCTTCCGCAATCCCGACCACAAGAACTATCGTCGCTGTGGTGACCAGTTCATGCGCAATTTCCTCAAAGGGCTGACGCTGCGCATTCGCCCCGGTGCCTGACCGACAAGGTCGCCAGACAAAAAGGCCGCCCTTTCCAGGCGGCCTTTTCATGGGACGTTGCTACCGGCCTAGAACCACTGCGCGTGGAAGATCCCCGGCTTGTCGGTGCGCTCGAACGTATGCGCACCAAAATAATCGCGCTGCGCCTGGATCAGGTTAGCCGGCAGGCGCTCGGCACGGTAGCTGTCGAAATAGGCAATCGCCGAGGCAAAAGTCGGCACCGGGATGCCATCCATCACGGCGGTTGCCACCACTTCACGCAACGCCGTCTGATACTCGTTGGCAATCGCGGCAAAGTGCGGGTCCAGCAGCAGGTTCACCAGTTGCGGGTTGCTGGTGTAGGCATCGGTAATGTTCTGCAAGAAGCGCGAACGGATGATGCAGCCGGCACGGAAAATCTTGGCGATCTCGCCGTAGTTAAGGCTCCAGCCCATCTCTTCGGACTGCTTGCGCATCTGCTCAAAGCCCTGGGCATACGACACGATCTTTGAGAGGAACAAGGCACGGCGCACGGCTTCGATGAACGCCTTACGATCGGCAATCTGCACACGCGTTGCCGGGCCCTTGAGCACCTTGGCGGCTTCGACACGCTCAGCCTTCATGGCCGACACAAAACGTGCAAACACCGATTCGGTAATCAGCGGCAGCGGCACGCCCAAGTCGAGCGCGCTCTTGCTCGTCCACTTGCCCGTGCCCTTCTGGCCTGCCGAATCCAGAATCTTGTCGACCAGCTCCCCCTCGCCGCCCTGGTCATCCTTCTTGCCGAAGATGCTGGCAGTGATGTCGATCAGGAAGCTATCGAGCTCGCCCTTGTTCCACTCGCCGAATACTTCGGCCAGTTCGGCGTTGCTCAGATTCAGCACGCGCTTGAGGATGTCGTAGGCCTCGGCGATCAGCTGCATATCGCCGTATTCGATGCCGTTGTGGACCATCTTCACATAGTGGCCGGCGCCATCAGGGCCGATATAGCCCACGCAGGGTTCGCCATCGGGCGCGCGCGCCGCAATCTCCCGCAGGATTGGCGCCACCAGCTCATACGCCTCGCGCTGGCCGCCGGGCATGATGGCCGGGCCTTTGAGCGCACCTTCTTCGCCACCCGATACACCAGTGCCTATGAAGTTGAAACCCAGCGCCGAGAGTTCGTGATTGCGGCGAATCGTATCGGTGTAAAGCGTATTGCCGCCGTCGATGATGATGTCGCCCTTTTCCAGCAGCGCCTTGAGCTGCTCGATGGTCGCATCGGTCGGACTACCCGCCTGCACCATCAGCAGGATGCGACGCGGCTTTTCCAGCGAATCGACAAACGATTCCAGCGTGTGGAACGGCACCAAACGGCGACCGGGGTTCTCGGCCATCACTTCGTCGGTCTTGTCGGGCGAGCGGTTATAAATGGACACCGCGTGACCGCGACTCTCGATATTGAGCGCCAGATTGCGCCCCATGACGGCCATGCCGATCACGCCGATAGATTGCTTGGACATAGTCTCGATTCTGCTGGTAGCGGCCGGGTGCGCCGCGCTGGGTTCAGAACAGTTTGGTCGGGGCCTCTTGAGCCACGTGCCCTGATAGCTAAGCCATTGATTGAATGACCTGCCCCGGGCGTTTGGGCGCGCTTTTTACCAGCTTATGCCCGCTGTAGTCCAAATTAATGCACTACATACCTTGGCAACCTCGTACGCACCTGCGGGAACCATAGTCAAAACCAGGCGGTAAATCACCGCCCATGCAGCGCCCCAAAGCAAAACAGCCCGCCGGAGTAACGGCGGGCTGTTTTGCAAGGCAGCCGGGATATCGGCGACCAAGCACATGATCAACCCTGCAGGTGAACCTGCTGATTATCCAACAGCGATGTATTGATAGTTGCGGGTGGCACAACAACTACCACCTTGGCGGAAAATGCACATTCATTAGAAATCAGTAGCTTAGCAACCACTCCAGACAAAATCCTCTCTGGCACTCTTCGTGCAATTACAGGGCTCAAGCAGGTCGTACCGCAGCGGTGATCACGCTGCTACCGACACCCCATTTGAACCATGCACGGACGATATCGCCATGATTGATACCTCTCAGATTCCCGCAGTAGAAATAACCCTCTGGTCGCTCGTAGGGTTCTCCGTGGCCACCTGGCTGCTGATCTTCATCAAGGGCTGGCAGTTCGGGCAGCTCGGTCGGCAAAACAAGCGCTTCTCCAAGCAGTTCTGGGGCGCGGCCAATCTGCGCGAAGCAGCAAGCAGCGTGGAAGACCAGCAAGGGTCCTTGCAGCGCCTGGCGGCATTGGGTTTCAAAGCACTCAGCGAACCGAGCCACGGCGAGGATCTGGAACATTCGTGGGATAGACAGGAGCGGCTGGAGCGCTACCTGCGCCAGCAGATCCAGAAGGAATACCGCACGCTGGAAAGCGGCCTCACCCTGCTCGCCAGCATTGGGAGCACCGCCCCCTTCGTGGGCCTGTTCGGCACTGTGTGGGGGATCATTAACGCGATGACGGACATCGGCCGCCTGGGTTCGGCGACGATCGATGTGGTGGCCGGCCCGATTGGCGAGGCGCTGATCGCAACAGGCATCGGCATTGCGGTCGCCGTCCCGGCCGTGCTGGCTTACAACTTCTTCGTGCGCCGCCTCAAGCTCATCTCGGCAGACCTCGACGACTTCGCCAGCGACTTCCTCAACCTCGCCCAGCGCAGCGGCTTCCGTTTGCCACAGCCCGCCGCACAAGCCGACAACAAGGTTGTAGGCCTCGCCCGATCGCCGCGTGAGGTGACCGCATAATGGGCTTCTCCACACGACAAGACAGCGGTGCGGTACTCAGCGAAATCAACATCACCCCGCTAGTGGATGTGATGCTGGTGTTGCTGGTCGCCTTCATGGTCACCGTGCCGGTCATGAACAATGCCATCAAGGTGGAGCTGCCCAAAACCGTGGCCAGCAACAAAGCCAGCGATGAAAAGCCGGTGGTGATCACGGTCGACAAGGACAAACGGGTTTATGTCGACCAGGTGGATGTAGGCATCGAGGCCTTGCCCAAGCTGCTGCACGACTTGAAAGCTGCACGGCCCGAGCTGGGCGTACACCTGCAGGCTGACGAAACCGTACCCTACGGCCCGGTCGCCAAGGTGATGGCCATCATCGAATCCACTGGCGTCAGCCGGGTGTCGGTACTCACCACACAGTAGTCCCACCCTACCCCACGGCCCGGCCCTGCGCCGGGCCGCTTTGTCATGGAGTTGCCGATGCGTTCGGCCCGCACCTTCCTGCCGCACTTCATGGTGCTCGCCATTCTCGGCGGCATCACCATCAGTACCGGCAAGATCGTTACCACCCTGTTTGCCCTGCACCTGGGCGCCACCGGCTGGCAGCTCGGGCTGATCGGCGCGGTGGAATCCGCCGGGATGGCGCTGGTCACCCTGCCTGCTGGCTGGTTGATTGCCCGCTATGGCGCGCGGCGCGTGTACTTTCTGTCCAGTCTGGGTCCACTGCTGCTGAATCTGGTCCTGCCCTGGGTGGGATTCTGGTACGCCATCGCCGCGATCCGCGCGGTCATCGGCCTGTGCATACCGTTCCGGATCGTGTCGATGAACAGCGCGTTTCTGGAGCGGCTGGCCGATATCGGCCATGCCAAAGCCGGCTGGTATCGCGCCTCGCAATCGATCGGCATGGGATTGCTCGGCCCCAGCATTGCCCTGACCACGGTAGCAGGTGATCGCTTCGTGCTGGCCTATGTGGCGGTGGCCGCCGGCTTCGCCGCGTTGGCCGTGTATGGGCAATGGGTCTTGCCCGAGCGCATGGCCCCGCCGCCCGACAACACCGGCCTGCTGCGGCACGCCCGCGAGCTGTTACGTGATCGCGATGTAGCCGAGAGCTGCAGCGTGGAATGGCTGGCCAGCGCCACGCAATCGATGTTCTCCACCTTCATCGTGGCCGCCGCCATCCAGGTGCACGGGCTGGGCCGCGTGGAAGCGGTGCAGCTGCTCACCGTGCAAGGCATGACCAATGTCGCCGCGCTGTTCGGACTCGGTGCGCTCTGCAGCGGCCTATCGCGCCGGCAAGGCTATGGGCTGTCGCTCGGCCTGGCCGCACTCAGCCTCATTCTGCTGGGATTTGCGAATGGCTTCTTCGTACTGGCGCTTGGCACCGTGCTGCTGTGCCTGGGCAGCGCCATCAACCACCTGATCAACATGCGTCATCTGGGCCAGCGGCCCGGCGGCAAGAGCCAGATCGCCAGTCTTTACAACCTGGCCGGCATGGCGGGGAACACCTGTGGTGCCTTGCTGGGCGGGCTGATCAGCACCGTGGTGGGCTTGGGCTGGCTGTATCCGGCCTGGTTGCCTTGCTTGCTGATCATGGCGGGGCTGATCGCGATCCGCAGTCGGCAGCTGGCTCGGCAGGCCCCGTTGGCGCCTCAGCACCAAACGGTATTTTAAATTTCGTTTTGTTATTTTGATTATTGTTTTAATGCGATTAAGTTATCAATACGCCACCGCAAACAAGGAGTTCACCATGTTGCTCACTCGCGTCATTGGCAAGCTGCGCGTCGCCAGCCTGCTGCTCGTCGTCACCCTGCCCGCCATCGCCAGCGATTTTCTGGTGACGACGGACTGGGTCGAAAAGAACCTCAACAACCCCAAAGTCCGTTTGATTGAAGTCAGCGTCAATCCGGGCCTGTTTGAACGCGGGCATATCCCCGGCGCCGTCAACTTCCCCTGGCATACCGAGTTTGTGGATACGGTACGTCGCGACATCGTCCCGCGCGATCGCTTCGAGCAGGCGCTGCGCAAAGCAGGCGTCAGCAACGACACCACCGTGGTGCTCTACGGCGACAACAACAACTGGTTCGCCGCATGGGGCGCCTGGATTTTTGACGTTTATCAGGTCAAGAACGTGAAGCTGCTCGACGGTGGCCGCAAGAAGTGGGAAGCCGAAAACCGTCCGCTTTCGCCACTGGCCAGCACCCCGGCCGCCGGCAATATCAAACTGGCCAAAACCGACACCTCCCTGCGCGCCCGCCTGCCGGATGTGCTCGCCGTCGCAGAGAAGCGCAGCAATGCCGTGCTGGTGGATATCCGCTCACCGGATGAGTATGCCGGCAAGGTGTTTGCACCCGCAGGTGTGGATGAGCTTTCGGTGCGTGCCGGCCATGTGCCCGGTGCAGTCAACGTGCCCTGGAGCAAGGCCGTAGCCGCCGATGGCACCTTCAAACCCGCTGCCGAACTCAAGAAACTGTATGCCGAAGCGGGCGTCGATGGCAGCAAGCCCATCATCACTTACTGCCGCATCGGCGAGCGCTCCAGCCACACCTGGTTCGCGCTCAAGAAGCTGCTGGGCTACGACGTGCGCAACTATGATGGTTCATGGACGGAGTACGGCAACGCCGTGGGCGTACCCATCACCAACCTGGCCGGTACGGTGTGGGGCGGCAAGTAAACACCGCTTAGCCTGATGGCGAGATGTGCAACGACACCGGGGCTTCATGCACCGGTGTCGTTTTCTGTTGATGATTCATGCTTGTTGCAGGCCATACCATGTCCACCACCCTGCCCGTTTCCTCCAGCCTCGCCGCATGGCCAGCCAAGCGCTGGCCATGGTTGCTCTCCGCCACGCTGCTGATGGCTGCACTGGTCTCTGCCTGGTGGCTCGGTCGCCGAGCCGAGCAGGACCCCGGTCTTTCCTTGTCACTGCTGTTCGGGCTTGTATTCGGCGTCGTGCTCCAGCGCAGCCGCTTCTGCTTTTACTGCATCAGCCGCGATTTTCTGGCCGAGCGCCGCATCGATGGCCTGCTGGGCGTGATTGCCGCATTGGCTGTGGGTACGCTCGGCTATCACGCGATCTTTGGCGCCTTCTTGCCCGAGGCCGCACCGGGCCGCTTGCCACCCGGCGCCCATATCGGGCCGGTGAGCATCGTGCTCGCCGCAGGTGCACTGGCTTTCGGCTTGGGTATGGCGCTGGCCGGCTCCTGCGTGAGTGCCCTGCTCTACCGGTTGGGCGAAGGCCACACGGGTGGTTTGGTCTCGCTCGCGGGCGTGCTGGCGGGGTTTGTGGGCGGATTCCTGAGCTGGAACCCGCTGTACCTGTGGCAAATCCAGTCCGCACCCATACTCTGGCTGCCTGCGCATCTGGGTTATGGCGGCTCGTTGCTACTGCAGCTGGGTCTGCTTGGATTGCTGGCCTGGCTGCTGACAAGGACGGGTAAGCCATCCAGCAGCCAGACGCCGACATCTCTCGCCGTCGCCATCTTTGCCACTCGCTGGCCAACCTATGTGGGCGGCATCCTGATCGCGATGCTGGGTACGCTGGCTTTCTTGCGGCTCGCACCATTAGGCGTAACGGCAGAAATCGGCAGCGTGGCCCGCACCTTGGGCAGTGTTTTACCGGGCTTCCCGGAACGCCTGGAAGGTCTGGATGGTTTCAGGGGTTGCGCCACCGTCATCAAGGAAACGCTGTTGTCGCGTAACGGCGTGTTCGTGGTCGCGCTCATTGCCGGCGCGTGGGCGGCTGCCCTGCCCGCTGGCGATTTCAAACCAACCCTGCCTGCACTGCGTGATCTACCACGACTGTTCTTTGGTGGCGTGCTGATGGGCTGGGGCGGCATGCTGGCACTGGGCTGCACCGTGGGTACGCTGCTCTCCGGCATCATGGCGGCCGCGGTATCGGGCTGGGTGTTCCTGTTGTTTGCGGGATTGGGTTTGTGGGCTGGCTGGTGGTGGCGACAGCGCTAGCGCCGCTAGGGCAGCGCGTCGTCCACCACAAATACCGACTCATAGCCGCTCTCTCCCAATGCACGGGCCAACCAAGCC
Source organism: Chitinimonas sp. BJYL2 (assembly GCF_027257935.1). Classification (NCBI taxonomy): domain Bacteria; kingdom Pseudomonadati; phylum Pseudomonadota; class Betaproteobacteria; order Neisseriales; family Chitinibacteraceae; genus Chitinimonas; species Chitinimonas sp. BJYL2. The sequence goes on from NZ_JANZKW010000004.1 coordinate 121,800, forward strand.
AGGTGCCGCAAGTCATCTCCCGCCAGCAATAACACTTCCTGGCGGGAGAATCGCCGCTTGATATCGCTGAGTTGGCGCCGGGGTAGCGTACAGGGCTGGCCGCCTGCGGAACCCACCGGCGTCCCGCAGGCGGCCAGCCACACAGGGGCGTTGCCCAATGCCGCATTGCAAAGCACCGCAATGCCGGCAGCCGCAAGTCGCCTTGCCTCATCCGCGCCCAAGCAACCCGCCCCGGACGCCACGCCAGCAGATCCTTTGCGCTGGCGGGCGCGCGTCAGGATGGCGACCGCCCAGTCACCCTCCGTCGCAGGAAGCAGCGTACTCGCGAGCAACCCGAACTCCAGCATGGCACCCCTCCCGGCTCACTAGGCACGTGCCAGTTGCAGCGCAGGCTGATGCTTGCCGCGCACCAGCGGCAGCACTTCCTCACCCACACGGTAGGCCTCTTCCAGATGCGGTGTGCTGGCGAGGATGAAGGCATCGGCGCCCAGTTGTACCAAGTCGTCCAGCCGCTCGGCGACTTGCTGGTAGCTGCCCACAATGCCTTGCGTCTGCCCGCCGCGCAGCAGGTTGAAGCCCGACCACACATTGGGTTCGGTGATCAGATCGCGGTAGCTGTTCACCGTGGTCGGGCGGCCGGCGCGTTGGCGGGCTGCGCCGACCGAATCGCCCTCACCCTGCCCCAGAAAGCGCGCCAGCGCTTCGCGGCTGACCTGGTTGAAGCCGTGCTCCACTTCGGCCCAGGCTTCGGCCTCGGTAGGCCGGGCGATGATGTCCACGCGCACCGCACACTGGATGCGCCGGCCCTGTGCCGCCGTGCGTTCGCGCACGCGGGCGAACTTGTCGCGCAGCTGGGCAAACGGTTCGAGCCAGGTCAGGTAGTAATCGGCATGCTTGGATGCCGATTGCAGCGCCGCATCGGACGAGCCGGAGAAGTAAATCTCCGGGAAATCTTCCTGATTGAGCGGGTAAGGCAGGCCGGCCTCTTCCACCTGATAAAACCGGCCGTTGTAACTGAACGGCCCGCCCGACCACACGCCGCGCACCACGTCCAGAAACTCGGTGGTGCGTGCATAGCGATCATCATGCGGAGCCACATCGCCCCACCATAGCTGGGCCGGGCCACCGCCCCCGGTGATGATGTTGTACAGCGCCCGGCCACCCGTGGCGCGTTGCAGGCTGGCAGTCTTGCGCGCGGCCAGCACCGGGTTCAGGAAGCCAGGCTGGAACGGGATCATGAAGCGGAAGGTGCGCGTCTCCCGCGCCAGCACCGACGAAATGGCCCAGGGCTCGTCCGTCATCGGGAACGAGGGAATCAAACCGCCCTGAAAACCCGCAATCTCGGCAGCGCGGGCAATCTCGGCCAGGTAATCCACGTAACGGTAATCGTCATCACCCCCGGCCAGCCCGGCTTGCACGCGGGCATCGTTACCGGGAAACCAGTCGCCACGATGCGGCGTGCGGCGGCGGTGCGAGGCAGGTTCGCCGTGGGTGGGCAAGCGCCAGAAAACATCAATGCTCATGAGCAGACTCCAAGGATTTGTTCGGCTGTGGCTGGGCACCTTGGGTGCGGCCGTGGGGTAGCTGGAATTGCTGACGCAGAACCGGCAGCACATGTGCCCCCACCTGGTACGCCTCTTCAAAACGCGGCACGCCAGCGAGGATGAAGTGGGTGACGCCGGCCTCGGCAAACTCAGTGAGGCGGCGCACCACTTCCTGATGGCTGCCTACCAAGGCCGCAGCGGCGCCTGTGTGCGCAGTGGTGAGACCCGCCCAGAAGTTGGCGTCGCGGAACGGGTCGCTACCCGGCGTGTGGCCGCTTTGCGCCCAGAAGCGGCGCGCGTCGTGCAGGGCCTCGTTGCTGCTATCGCGCGCCAGCACATCGATACGCAGGCCAATGGCCACCTCGCGGCCTTGCGCCTTGGCCAAGGCACGCAGACGCGGCAGCGGGCCATCGGTGGCGGCCAGTTCGCGCAGTGGCAGCGCGGGGAATACATGCACATCGGCCTGTCGGGCCGATAGCGCCAAGGCGGCTTCATCCACGCCCGACAAAAACACCGGCGGCGCGGTCACACGCGCCAGCGGGCCTTTGAAGCCGCCTTCGAGCACTTCGTAAAACTCGCCCTTGAAGTTGAATGGCGATTGCGTCGCCACACCCCGCGCCACGGTGACAAACTCATCGAGCCGCGCAGTGAGTTTGTCTTGCGGCACCGGGTCGGCCTGCTGGCGGCGGCTGGCGGCATCGCCCCCGGCACTGATCTGCCAGGCAATGCGCTGGCCGGTGTAACGCTGCAGGGTGGCGGCGTTTTTGGCTGCATACACGGGCGAGCCCCACGCGGCTTCAAACTCGGTGAGCAGCGTGAGCTTGCGGGTATCGCGCGCCAGATAGCCGGTCACGATCCAGCTCTCTTCCCCGGCGGGATCATGCGGAATCTGGATGCCGTCAAACCCGGCCAGCTCGGCCGCGCGGGCCACCTGGTGCAGGTAATCAAAATGGTTGAACCGCTCGCCGCGCGGGTCGCTGACGCCTTTACCCAGCGGCGATGGCGCACCGGCATCGCGCTCGCCACGGCGAACAATGGCGCTGGTGCCCGGCCGTACATCGCCCGCCGTTGGCACCTGCCAGAAAAATTGCAAAGACATGGTCACTCCCAGCCATCAAGGCTTGCTGTGTGGTGAGCCAGACTTTGCAGAATCCGTGCCGTCCGAGTCGGTGGGCAACAAGAGGCTGCGCAAACCCTTGTGGCAGCAGCGTCGGTGCATGCCAACCGCGCGGCGGCGGTGCGGTTTGATCGCTCAATCGATGCTGGAAACGCCAACACCTTGCTGCGCGGGCTGCTGGGTTTTCAGCATCCCGGGCCGGGGCCCGTCCACGCCAAACCCCGTGGCAGCAAGGGTTGATGGCTGCGGGAGCGCGTGGCATGGAATCTGCAAAACACCGGGCCATTGCATCCACTTAGCGATGCCACCAACCGGAACCCGCACCATGAGCCAACGCCGCCGACAACTCGCCCTCAATGCCTTCTTCATGCGCTTTGGCCACCACCCGGCCGCCTGGCGTCACGCCAGCCAGCGCGATAGCGGCCGCCCCGATGCGGCTTACTGGATCCGCATGGCGCAGCTGGCCGAACAAGGGAAATTCGATACCTTCTTCCTGGCCGACTTTATCGGCCGCAGCGGCGATGGCCTGGCCGGCAGCAGCCGCGCCGGCATCAGCTTCCAGTTCGAGCCGTTCACGCTGCTCTCCGCCATTGCTACCCAAACCCGCCACATCGGCCTGGTGGCCACGGTGAACACCAACTTCACCCATCCGTACAACGTGGCGCGGCAGTTTGCCTCGCTCGACCATATCAGCGGCGGCCGCGCGGGCTGGAATGTGGTGTCCTCGTTCAACCCCAGCACCGGCAAGAACTTTGGCCTGCCCACCCCATCGCGCGAGGAACGCTACGGCCGCGCGGCCGAGTTCCTCACGCTGAGCAAGCAGCTATGGGATAGCTGGGACGACGAAGCGTTTGATCACCCCAACCGCCAGACCGGCCAGTTCTTTGATCCGCGCCACGCGCACCCGGTGCAACACCAGGGCGACTACTTCCACGCCGAGGGCCTGCTGGATGTGGCCCGCCCGATCCAGGGTTACCCGGTGATCGTGCAGGCCGGCAACTCGGAACAAGGCAAGGAGTTCTGCGCCGAACACGCCGAAATGACCTATTGCTCGGCACAAAGCATCGACGTGGGCCAGGCCTACTATCGCGATGTGAAAAGCCGCATGGCCAAGTTCGGCCGCGACCCGGATGAACTGTTCGTCACCCCCGGCCTCTCGGTAGTGGTGCGCGAAAGCGCGCAGGAAGCGCGCGAGATTTTCGAAGAACTGCAAAACGCGGTGGATTTCAGCCGTGGCGTGCAGCTAATGGGCCTGGACGTGAGCGGCCTGCCGCTCGACGAGCCGCTACCGGCCGACCTGACGCCCTATTTGGGCAAGAGCGACAACGGCGTCGGCCGCACCCAGCAACTGATCGAGCTGGCCCGCCGCGAAAACCTCACCATCCGCCAACTGGCACTGCGCTTCAGCGTGGCCAAGGGGCATATCCAGGTCGTGGGCTCGCCCACCGAGGTGGCCGATACCATCCAGGAATGGTTCGAAGGCCATGCGGCCGATGGCTTCAATGTGGTGCCGCCGTTGCTGCCCAGTGGCTTTGAGGATTTTGTGACGCTAGTCGTACCGGAGCTGCAGCGTCGTGGTTTGTTCCGCAAGGAATATACGGGTAAGACTTATCGGGAGAATTTGGGGTTGCGGACGCCGGGGAATCAGCACGCGAGCGTCCTTGCCAAAGATGAGGCTATTGCCGTCTGACAACGCATAATCTGCAAACTCGAGAAAATCAATTCGAGACTTGCAGATTATGCCTAACGTTGGAAGCAACCTGCCGCCGGAATGCCGTAAGCATGGAGGGAACCCAAAGCGCAGCTTTGGGCGGTCAGGTTGACTGAAAATTTAGGCATTTAGTCCAACCTACTATCGACTTTACATTCGATACCATTATCTAAGAGGACTTTACCAAAAGCTTCAGCGTACGCTTTTTTAGGCTCGATAGATTGTATATCCCAATCGTCATCCTTGCTTGGTGTCGGTCGGGCGGGCACAGCCCATCCGGATTTATAATTTTTCCGGCCTATCCCATTGTCCTTCAGCCACTTCGCCATACCATGCCTAGTGTCTGAAACAATAACCCAAGCGAAACCACACATGCCTGCGAATATTGGCGGACTGTCACTTAGAGTCATAGGTATTGGAGTGCATAAATGTGCTGCTTTCTCTCCTGCCTCATGCGCTCTACGATATATATCGGCCCACTTGGCATCACCAATTAATTCTGGGGGTGCGATGTTTTGTAGTGGCGCCTCAAGATCTGCATCAACAGGCTCTGAGTGAGGATACGCTGTCACAAGTCGTGGAGGCTCTCCACTTTTAACCATCCAACCTGTTTGGATTATCGCCGTTCGATCATTACGACCCCGGATCTCTATAAGAGCACCATAATTTATTCCGAAATTACTGTTTTTTACGCGAAATATTAAGGCCTTGGACATGGCCCCCGATATTTGATCAGATAGATACTTCCAGTCATTTCGTGTGATACCCAGAGACTCTGTAAAAAATTTTGCTTTGGGGGCGCCATCGGGGTGCTCTGGATTGAGAAGATAATTTCTAACTTTATTTTCATCGCATTGAAAATCCAATTTTTCAGCGTTCTCTCCTGCATAGAATTCTACCCCTTCGACATCTGGATTTTTTTGCAAGTAATCTAGAATCGCGACGGCTAGTTGCTGCCGGTGGTCTAGTTTTGACTTGCCTTCTAATCGAGATGCGGATAATAGCCCCCGTTTAGATGGTTGGCTCATTTTTAGTGATGGAGGTGAGTTCGCATGGAATACTTCTGGATCAACTAGTATCGGCTTGGAGTTGGCACCATATGAGTCTGCAATGGATTTGCCTACCTCGCGATCATAATCACTCCTGCAATACAAATTGCCGTCTTCAATATATGCGCCATCAATTAATGAAAAAAGCTTTATGTGTATTGGGTTGCCCGTATCTATCCGGGTGGCGCCAAGATAAGGGCTAAACGATTTTGTTTGGTTGTCGATTGCCTCGGCGGCTTCTTGCGTTATGGAAGGAAGAACAATAGTCCATATAGACTTTCTTGCTAGTTCAAATGGAAATTCTATGGTGTTAACGGTATGCCAGTCATCGCTCAATGACTCTGCAAAGTCACATAGTATTAGCTTGTACAGTCCCATGTCCGCAGACATGCTTTGGCTAATAAACCTGGAATTTTTAACAGGAGAAACTTCTGTAGATACTGAGCTGATTTTATAGGCCATCAAGTGCGGCAATAAATCGCCGCGTAAAACTTGACTCTTTATTCCCAAGTCACGGTGTTGGGCCGACGAAACAATCTTCGACGTGCATGGAGGACCGTAAAAAACACCCAGCTCTGGGTGATTTGCATTAAAAAAGAATGCATACGCTCTGTGCTTTGCCTGCATCTCGAATGCCTAACGTGTCTGTAACCAGATATGCCTCGCAGAGTATCCGCTGCACACCAACCGCCGCATCACCCAAATGGGTGAAACACACCCACAAATCTAGCAGCAATAAAAAAAGCCCACCCCGCAAAGGGTGGGCTTCTTCACATCCACAAGCAACAACCATCAAGCCGCCAACTTCCTCCGCTCCGCCAGCACCTCGGCCAGCGGCTGCGGATCAATCCACGCACGCACATCAAAGTCTGCCGGGATGTAGCCGTGGGCCAGCAGGAAGTCCTTGTAGTTGCTCAGTGCATCAATCGCCCAGGCATCCAAGGTGGTGCCTTGGTGCAGATGGGCGTCGCGGCCGTAGGCGGCGCGGACCCATTCGTCGGTGCTGCCTGATTCGCTGGCGATGAAGGCGATGGTTTCGGCCGGGTGGGCGGCGGACCAGTCGGCGATATCGACGATGCGGTTGAGGAAGCGCTTGACCAGATCGGGGCGCTTTTCCAGCAGGGCGCGGTCGACGGTGATGGGGCGCGGGGCGCCGTTGTTCGCGCGCACGGCCGGATCGGGGTGCTGGCGGATGTCGTAGACCAGGTGGGTGCCGCTGGTGTGGTGGGTTTCGAGGCCACGGGCGCCTTTAACGAACACGGCATCCACGTCGCCACGTTGCAGCGCTTCGATCACGGCGTTGTAACCGCCACCGCGACGGCCACCGCCGCCGGTGGAGGCCGGCAGGCCCGGTTGGCCGGCGTCGATGTTCACAAAGGTGGCATCGGCCTCGGTGAGCCCGCCGACTTGCAGGGTAACGGCAAAGCCGCGTTCGGCACCGGCACGGCCGTGATCGATACTGTTGTGGTGCACGGGCAGGCCCAGGCGTTTGCCCTTGAGGTCGGCCGGGGTTTTGATGCCCGAATTCGGCAGACTGAGGATGCCCTGGAATTCATCGATCCAGTTCAGGCCGATCACCACCGTATCGGCACCGCGCGACTTGGCCCAGATGGCGGGCACGTTGCCGCCCTGGCGGAAGGAGTTTTGCAGGTGGTGGTCGTAGTGCGATTCGCGCAGGGCCGGGTCGTTGGTTTCTTGCAGAGTCTGGATGGCGATTTGCTCGGGGGCGAACTCTTCGCGGAACCAGCCCAGTTGGGCAGCGAGGCCCAGCGGGGTGGGCACGGGGCAGCGGGTGTACCAGATTTCGTTGACGGCCTGTTGGTTGGCGGCTTGCTGGGTAGTCATGCGTTACTCCATTTAGCTTGGAAACGGCGTTGGCGGGATTGGCGAAGATCAAGAAGCACGGCCACGGGTGAACCGGCTTCTGCCAAGCCTCTTTCAGCATGGGTTGTGCCAATTGGGCGCCGGCTTTGTCTGCGGCACACAAGGCACTGATTTGATTGAATATATTGAGCAGCCACCCTATGCAGCCCGCTAGCCCGCAGCGCAGGCGGCTTGCTGGCTTTTCAGCATGCCAGGTGTTGGGGCTGTGTTTTTCGGGACAGGTGGCGGCGTTGTTCCGGTCCTGCCTCTGGGCACGTTGGCAGCCTGCCAAGGCGCGCTAAGCACTTGTAATCAAAGTGGAAAACCTGTGCGGCTTTCATACCCAAGCGCTATGAAGCCGGGGCTGGCACGCCGGCTGCTATAGAACCAAGGAGAATTTTGCGTACCGTTAAAATTAATCCGGAGTTCTAAATGGCTTTCCCGCTTTCTCCTCTTTCCCGCGCTGTGATCATTGCACTGGGTGCTTTGTCGCTCACGCCTTCGGCCTATGCCGATACCCCCGCGGCCGATGCCGCCACCGAAGCCACCACGGCCGAATCCCAAACCGGCGCACAAGCCGAAGTGAGCGATCTGGGCAGCGTGGTGGTGACCGCTCAACGTCGCAGCCAAAAGCTGCAGGATGTTCCCGTGCCCATCACCGCCATCAGCGGTGATGCGGTGCGCGACAAACAGATTGTGTCGTCGGCCGATGTAGAACGGCTGGCACCGAACCTGTCGGGCCAGGCCACGGGCGGGCGCTCGGCCAAGCCGCGCTGGTTCTTGCGTGGCATTGGTACCAACGACCCGAACAACAACCAGGAAGGCCCGCTGGGCATTTACGTGGATGAGGTGGTGATCGGCCTGCAAACCAACCAGAACTTCCCCGTGTTTGATCTGGAGCGTGTGGAAGTGCTGCGCGGCCCGCAAGGCACCTTGTGGGGCAAGAACAATACGGGCGGCGCGATTCACTACATCAGCCGCAAGCCGCAGTTCAACAAGGAAGGCTACTTCCGCGTGGGTGCGGGCAACTACGGCACGCGTAATCTGGAGGCCGCGGGCAATAGCGAGCTGGTCAGCGAAACCGTGGCCGTGCGCGGCTCGGTGAGCTACGAAAAGCTCGATGGCTGGGCGCGCAATGTGGTGAATGACGATTACGGCCCCAAGCTCGAAGACTTTGCGGCCCGCGTGCAGTTGCTGGCCAATCTGGGCAATGGCGCAGATTTGCTGGTGAGCCTGCGCACCCGCCAGCGCGATGGCGGCAACCTGCCCGGTTATCTGGTGGGTGCCACCAGCGTGAACAATGTCACCACGCCTAATGCTGACGGTGCCATCAAGCAAGGCGGCGGCAGCTACATTCCGCCTTATGGCGCCAACCCCAGCACCACCAGCGATTTCTGGGCGGGCGAAGGGAACAACGAACAGCAGAACCACGGCGGCACGATCAAGCTTAACTTCAAGCTGGGCGCCAACACCCTCACCGCGATCAGCGCGCGTGATTATGGCGATAGCGATGCCTACAGCAGCGTAGGCGTGCCCGCCAACACGGTGATCGACCGCAACAGCACGCTCACCACCACCAGCTTCAGTCAGACCACACACGAGCTGCGCCTCACCTCGCCGGCTACCGGCCGCCTGAGCTGGATTCTGGGTGCTTACCGCTTTGACCAGCGTGCCGACAACTACGGCCAGACCGCGCGCTTTGCGGCCGGCACCACGACCGAGCAGTACACCAGCAGCTCGTGGCTGCAAAACTCGCAAAGCACGGCGGTATTCGGCAACTTCCGTTTCAATATCGACGCGAAGAACGCCACCACGCTGGGCCTGCGCCAGACCAATGAGAAGAAGGACATCACCGAAACCACGCTGACGGCCACCGATACCGCCGCCAACAAGGGCATCGTGGATTTCCCCATCGCCAACGCCTGGTGGCAGGCCGGTGGCACTACGGGTACGGGCATTGTTGCGCCGCTCACGCTGTTCAAGGCCAACAAGGCCAACAAGTTCACCTGGGATCTGACGCAGGAACACCGCGTATCGCCTACCTTGCTGGCCTTTGGCCGCGTAGCGACGGGTTTCCGCTCGGGCGGTTTCAATCAGTCCATCGTCAACGGCGCCATCATCGAAACCCAGCCCGAAACGCTCACCGATTACGAGCTGGGCATCAAATCGAGCTGGCTCGATGGCAAGGTCACCGCCAACGCCGCGCTGTTCTACTACGACATCAAAGACCTGCAACTGAACATCCAGCAGCAGGTGCCCGGCACCACCACAACCAGCGCCGCCGGCAGCTCGGACGGCAATATCAAGGGCTTTGAGCTGGAGCTGGACACGCAGATTACTGATCGCCTGCGCGTGAGCAATGCGCTGGGCCTGCTGCGCTCGGAATACACCAACTTCATCTACAAGGTAGGCCCGACCACGCTGGACGCCAGCGGCAACGAGTTCTACCGCACACCCAAAGTGTCGTACCGGCTGGATGTGGATTACCGCGTACCGCTGGCAGGCGGCTACCAGCTCACGCTGGGTAGCGACTGGTCGTACCGCAGCCACATCTTCCACAACGCTACGGTGCAAACCGACCCGAACCAGGAAACCCCGGCTTACTGGAACGGCAATGCCCGCGTGAGCCTGCAAAGCCCCAACAAGAGCTGGTCGGCCAATCTGTACGTCACCAACATCACTGATCAGAGCCAGAAGGTGCTTTCGCAGATCGTGAATCAGCGTGGCGTGTACCCCACCAACTTTGCCCAGCCGCGCCGCTACGGCATCAACTTCACCACTCGCTGGTGAGTGCCTTGGGTACATAGAACGATGTCCGTATAGGCAACGGGGCCGCAGCGCCCGGGAAACCCGGGCGTTACAAAGCAGTGGGCAATCAGCAGCGGCACTCTCTGATTGACCCCACTCCCCCCGCCCTCGCCGCCGCGAGGGAGCCTCGCTGACGCTCGTTCGAAGTACCCGGATACATGGAGACAGTTATGAAAATCACCATTCTGGCCGGCAGCCCCAGCGCGACATCCCGCTCTGCTGCCTTGCTGGCCCATACCGCCAAACAGCTGAGCGAACGCGGTTACACCGTGCGCACGCTGGATGTACGCGATTTTCCGCCGGAGGACCTGGTACTGGCGCGGTTTGACCAACCCAGCATCAAGGCCCTGCAAGCCGCCGTGGCCGAGGCTGACGGGCTGGTGGTGGGCACGCCGGTTTACAAGGCTGCGTATTCGGGCGCGCTCAAGCTGCTGCTTGATCTGCTGCCCGAGCGCGCACTGGCCGGCAAGGTGGTGTTGCCCATCGCCACCGGCGGTTCACCCGCCCACATGCTGGCGGTGGATTACGCGCTCAAGCCGGTGTTGTCGGCACTGAACGTGAAAGAAACCCTGCAGGGCGTGTACGCCATCGACAAACAGATCCGCTGGCTAGACGGCGGCGGCGTGGAGCTCGACGCCGAACTCGACGAGCGCATCGAGCGGGCACTGGCGCAGTTCAGCCAGAGCCTGGGCGAGCGCATTCCCCCACTGCTGGGCGAGCACGTGCTCAGCGAACGCATCCAGGCCCGACAACTGGCCATCTGACCCTCACCTACTGACCAAGGAAACCATCATGAGCAAGATCAGCTCCATCAACCCCCGCAACCAGTTCCGTGGCCGCGTGGCCGAAATCCTCGAAGGCGACATCCTCTCGGAAGTGGATGTACAAACGCCCTCGGGCGTGGTCACCTCGGTCATCACCACGCGCTCGCTCAAGCAGCTGGAGTTGCAAGTGGGCAGCGAGGTGATTGCCTTTGTGAAAGCGACGGAAGTCTCGATCGCCAAGCTGTAAGGCGCATCGTGCTGCACAGAAAAAAGGGCCGCTGATTCAGCGGCCCTTCTGTTTTGGCTGAGCGATGAATCAAGCCCGGAACCGCGCAATCTCTTGCCGCATCGCTCCCGCAATCGTGGCCAGCTCGTTGGCATGCGCACTGGTTTGTGCAGCGGCGGTGCTGTTGCGCTCCACCATATTGGCAATCTGTTCCACCGCTGCCGCAATCTGGTGACCAGCCTGATCCTGCTCCTTGAGGGCACTGGTGATCGTTTGTACCTGACCTTCCACCAGATGGGCGTCGCTGGTGATGGTGCCCACGGTTTGTCCGGCGGCTTGCGCCAGATCAACCCCAATGGCAACACGCTGCACGGCACCGCTCATCGTCACCACCGATTGCTGGGCAGATTGCTGGATACCGGCGATCTTGGTGGCGATTTCGCTGGTGGCGGCGGTGGTACGTTCGGCCAGTTTGCGCACTTCGTCGGCCACCACGGCAAAGCCGCGGCCTTGCTCGCCAGCGCGGGCGGCTTCGATAGCGGCGTTGAGGGCAAGCAGGTTGGTCTGGTCGGCCACTTCGCGGATCACTTGCACAATGCTGCCGATCTCGGCCGAGCGTTGATCCAGTTGCTGAATGGCCGCAGCAGCGTCTTTGATCACCACGGCAATCGCGGTCATTTCGCGCACGGCGTTTTCGATGACCTTGCCGCCGTCTTCGGCATGGTGCTCGGCTTCCACCGAGTGCGTCATCGCTTCGCGGGCGCTATCTGCCAGGTGGCTGATACTGGTTGACAGCTGCTCCACGGCGGCAGCCATGCTGCTCGCGGCATCGCTTTGCTGGCGCGAGCCATCGGATACCTGCTGGGCCGAGGCGGTAAGGTCTTGCACCATGTTGATCAGCTGGCCACTGGTGCGGTCTGCGCTCTTGAGCACCCCTTGCACGCTTTCGGCCAAACTATTGAAGGCACGCGCGGTTTCGGAGACCTCGTCGTTGCCATCCACCCCCACGCGGCGGGTGAAATCCAGATCGCGCTGGATTTCGCGGATGGTGCCGGAGAGACGGTACAACTGCCCGGCAATGCCGCGCACGATGAAGAACGACAGCACCACGGCCAGCAGCGTCACCATCACCACAATGGCGATCAGGCGGCTACGGCCAGCGCTGTAGTCGTCTTCTGCGGCCTTGGAGAGTTTGGCCGCGGACTCGATATTGAATTCGACCAGCTTGTCCACGGTGGGCAGGAAGGTACGGAAGGCTTTGCGGCCCTCGTTGCGGAAGAAGGCAATGGCCGCATCGCGATCGCCACCTTCTACTACCTGCCGGAATGCCTTGTGCGAAGCCTGGTAGTTGGCCAGTTGCGATTGGTACTCGGCGAACAGTGCCTTCTCTTCATCCGAGCTGACTACCTTGGCGTATTCGTCCTCGAACTTCTTCAGGTTATCGAGGTTCTTGCCCAGCCGGCCGGCTACTTCCTTGATCTCTTCGGCATCTTTGGCGATCAGGAACTGGGTTTCGCGGTTACGGAAGTCGATGACCTCGGCACGAATGGCACCCGAGTAACGCACACCCGGCAGTGCATCATGCGTGACACCGCCCACCGCACGATCCAGCGCCGACAATGAGCCGACGCCCACCACGCCCATGGCGATGACAAATGCGACCAGCGCGGCAAACGCCAGCGCCAACTTGTGTGAAATACGCATGGCAGAACCCTCCCCGATCGTTAGCCCGTGATAAGGGTTCTAGCTGCTCAAAGGACGAGGGGCAACCGCAATCCGGCATGCGGTTGCCCGACTGCGCTCAGGCAGCCCGCAATTGCGGCAAGCGGTGCTGGCTGTGTGGCCGGCGCAGACCCAGGTGCTCACGCAGCGTCGTGCCCGTGTACTCGGTGCGGAACAGGCCGCGGCGTTGCAACTCGGGCACCACGTCACGCACAAAGTCTTCGAAACCGGTGGGGATTTGCGGCGGGATCAGGTTGAAGCCGTCGGCGGCTTCGTTGTTGAACCACTCCTCGATCACATCCGCCACCTGGCTGGCGGTACCCACGACGAGGTTGTGTCCCCGAAAGACGCTGAACTGCAGCACGGCCTGGCGGATGGTCAGATTGTCGCGGCGGGCGCGGTCGAGCAGCTGCTGCAGGCGGCCTTTGCCGTTTTCGGTTTCGGGCAGATCAGGCACCGGGCCGTCGAGCGGATAAGCGCTCAGGTCCACGCCACCGAGCTGCACGCCGTTGGAGAAATCGACGGCGTCTTGCAGGCGTTGGAGTTTCTCGCGCGCTTCTTCTTCGGTGCGGCCGATGATGGGCGAGAGGCCCGGCGTGATCACGATGTCCTCCGGCGCGCGGCCATATTTGGCAAGGCGGCTCTTCACATCGCGGTAGTACTCCTGCGCCACATCCAGCCGCTGAGCGGAGGCGTAGGTCATCTCGGCATACTGCGCGGCAAACTCGCGGCCGGTATCGGAATTGCCGGCCTGCACCAGCACCGGGTAGCCCTGCAGCGGGCGGGCGACATCCAGCAGCGAATCGGAGCGGAAGTACTTGCCTGTGTGGTCCACCGGGTGCGCCGAGGCCGGGTCGAAAAACTGGCCGGTGGCGGGGTTGGCATTGTCGAACGCACCATCGTCCCAGCTATCCCAGAGCTTGCGCGTCAGATCGAGGAATTCGCCGGCGCGCTCATAGCGCTCGGCGTGGCTCAGCGTGTCGTCGAGGCCAAAACTGCGGGCTGCGCTGTCCTGCAAGGACGACACCACATTCCACGCGGCGCGGCCGCCGCTGATGTGATCGAGCGAGGCGAACTTGCGGGCCACGTTGTAGGGCTCGTTGAAGTTGGTGTTCACCGTGGCGACCAGGCCGATGCGGCTGGTAATGGCCGCCAGTGCCGACATGAAGGTGATGGGTTCGAAGTCATAACGCTTGTCGCTGCGCGCCTGCTTGTGCAGCGCCTTGGGCGAACGGCCGACGAAATCGGCGATGAACACGGTATCGAACTTGGCCTGTTCTGCCAGCAGCGCCAGCTTGGCCCAGTAGGCAAAATCCGGGTTGCCGGCATGCGGCGCTTCGGGCTGCCGCCAGGCGGACTGGTGGTGGCCAAAGCGGGTGAAGAAGACGCCGAGTTTGAGTTGGCGAGGTGGTTGGGACATGAGGTAGCTCCAATAAAAGAAATGCGAATCTGGCGATACGGCGGGGGATGGCTGTAGGGCTGAGGAGGGGGGTTTAAGCCCCTCTCCTTCCGGGAGAGGGGTGGGGGTGAGGGAGCGGCGGTAGAACAAGCGCTGACGCATTGAATGGGCGGCGTCCCCTCACCCCAACCCCTCTCCCGGTGGGAGAGGGGCTTTCAGGCTTTACGCAGCCAACTTCTCCCCACTCTGCAAAGCAAATAGCCGCGCATACAGCCCCTGCTGCTGGCGCAGTTCGTCATGCCGACCGCGCTCCACCACCCTGCCCTGTTGCAGCACCAGGATCAGATCGGCGTGCATTACCGTACTCAGACGGTGGGCGATCACCACAGCGGTGCGGCCTTCGACCAGTTGTGCGAGGCCTTGCTGGACCAGGTGTTCGGATTCTGAATCGAGCGCACTGGTGGCTTCGTCGAGCACGATCAGTTGGGGGTTCTTGAGGATGGCACGGGCAATGGCGACGCGTTGCTTCTCGCCGCCCGATAATTTGATCCCGCGCTCGCCGACCAGCGTGTCGTAGCCCGCCTCCATGCGCTGGATGAACTGGTCGGCATGTGCGGCGCGGGCGGCGGCTTCCACATCGGCACGCTGGGCACCGGGGCGGGCAAAGGCAATGTTTTCGCCGATGCTGTCGTTGAACAGCGCCACATCCTGCAAGACCACGCCCATCACGGCGCGCACGCTACGCTGCTGGTAATCGCGCAGGTCGCGACCGTTGATCAGGATGCGGCCGGCGGTGGGGTCGTAAAAGCGCATCAGCAGTTTGACGATGGTGCTCTTGCCGCTGCCGCTGCTACCCACCAGCGCCAGCGTCTGCCCGGCGTTGACCTCGAAGTTGAGTGGTTGCAGCGCAGGTGAATCCTTGCCGGGGTAGTTGAAGCTCACGTTCTCGAAACGGATGCTTTCGAGCCGCTCCAGCGGCACGGCACCGTGCCGGTCTGCCACATCGGGGGCGACATCCAGCAGCTCCACCAAACGCTCGGCGCTGCTTTCAATCTCGCCGGCCTGGTTGATCTGGCGGGCAATGGGCTGGATGGAGCTGATCAGGGTTTGGGTGAGCGTGAGCACCAGCAGGATATCGCCGGTGCTGAACTGGCCGGCTAACGCACCGCGTGCGGTAATGACCACGGCGACAAACACCCCGAAGGTATTGAGCAGGTTCAAGCCTTGCTCGGACCGCCATTCGGTCTGGTGCAGCTTGCCACGCGTGACCAGCCACTCGGCCTGGGTGTCGTCGTAGCGCTGCTTCACCGCCGCTTCGCCACCAAAGCTGCGCACAGTGGCGATGTTGCCGACCATCTCGGCCAGCAGGCCGGTCATGCGGCCCGCCAGCATCTGCCAGCCGCGCCGATACGGGCGCGTCCAGCCCACGGTGCGGTAGGAGACGAAGAAATTGATCAGCAACACGCCCAGCATGATCGCGCCCACGATGGGGGCTTTGACCAGCAAGACCACGGTGATGAACACCATCTGCAAGATGCTGGCGAGCACGCTCTCGGTGAGTGAGGAGAGCCACATGGTGATCTGGGTGATGGTGCCGAAGCGATCCATGATTTCGCCGACACGGGTCTTCTCGAAGTAGTCGATCGACTTCTGCGTCATGTTGTCGAACACGCGCTGGCGGAAGGTGCTGACCGTGTCGAGCCACAGGTCGTCAGCTTGCTTGTTCTGCAAGGCGCCGAACACCACCACGCCGATGCGCAGCAACAGGAAAGCACCGAGCAACAG
Organism: Chitinimonas sp. BJYL2; assembly: GCF_027257935.1. Classification (NCBI taxonomy): domain Bacteria; kingdom Pseudomonadati; phylum Pseudomonadota; class Betaproteobacteria; order Neisseriales; family Chitinibacteraceae; genus Chitinimonas; species Chitinimonas sp. BJYL2. Next base: position 137,788 of record NZ_JANZKW010000004.1, read on the forward strand.
GGTGATGCTCCAGGTGGCCTCGGCATGGCTGACCTTGCCCGAGAGCAGATGAGCAATCACATCGACGATGCCCTTGTAGAGATAGGGTGTGGCGGTGCCGATCAGCGCGACGAGCGTGCCGACGAGGGCGACGCCGATCACACGGCGGCGGTATTCGGGAATGAACTGGATGGTGCGCCAGAGGTTTTTCATGGTGTGCAATCTATTGAGAAGGCCGATGCCTGCATCGCAGGCATCGGGCAGGACTAGGTGGGTTGGCGTGGTGTCGCTGGCTGCGGCCGGCCGGCTTGTCGCAGCGGCGTGGCCGGCGTGGTCGCCGTGCTATCCCACCAGGTGCTGACCGCCCAATCGGTGCCGCCGTAGTAGCGCGGCAGCACGGAGGGGCGCTTGAGCCGCTGGTGGTACATCAGGTAGTGATGGGTGAGGTAGCGCCAGGGAATGAAGTAGTGGCTGTGAATCAGCACCCGATCGAGTGCGCGTGCGGCGGTTTGCTGCTCGGCCGGGGTGTTGGCGTCTTGCAGCTTTTGCAGCAGGTCATCCACCGCGGCCGACTTCACCCCGGCGAGGTTTTCCGAACCGTTGCGATCGGCTGCCTTGCTGTTGAACACGCGCCATAGTTCGCTGGCGGGCAGCCGCGATTCGCGCAGGTTCACGCTGAGGTAATCAAAATCGAAACGGTTGGTGCGCTCACGCGTGGTGGCGGCGTCGGCGACCACCTTGCGCACCTGGATGCCGAGCTTGCTCAGGTTGAGGTAGATCGGCTCCATGAACGGGCTTTGGGTGCGCCCGGCCGAGATGTCGATCACGAACGGTTCGCCCTTGGCGTTGCGCAGCACGCCATCGCGGTTATGCCAGCCGGCTTTGGCAAACAGTTCCAGCGCGCGCGTAAGGTTTCGGCGCAGATCGCCGGGCTGACGGTTGCTGGGTTGCTCGAACATGGGGCCGAACACCTCGGGCGGTAGCTCGGCGCGGTGGGGCTCCAGCAGCTTGAGTTCATCGGCACCGGGCAGGCCGGTGGCGGCCAGCGGTGTGCCGGTGAAATAGCTGGTCACGCGCTTGAATTCGCTGGCGAAGATCTTGTCGTTGATCCACTCAAAATCCAGCGCATGGTTCAGCGCCAGCCGCACATTCGGGTCGCGGAAGCGCTCGCGGCGCAGGTTGACGACCCAGCCATTCATGGCCGGCGGGTTCTGGTGCGGCAGCACTTCCTTGATCAGCGTCTTGTTGTTGAAGTGCTTGCCGATGTACTGGCAGCACCAGTAACGCATCTGCGTTTCGCTCATGAAGTCGTAATCCAGCGCCCGCAAGCCAGCCACTTGGGTGTCACGGTCCTTGTAGAGCTTGTAGATCACCAGCCCGAAGTTGTTGAAACCGCGCCGCACCGGCAGCTCGCGCGCCCAGTAATCGGGATTCAACCGGTAGCGGATATCGGCACCGCTCTGGGCTTTGTCGATCAGGTACGGGCCGCTGGCCACCGGGGTTTCGAGGCGCAATGCGTCAAATGCCGTGGTACTGCCATCTGCATTACGGCCCCACTTGGGCGAAAACACCGGCAGGCTGCCGGCCACAAACGGCAGATCGCGGCCGGGGCGTTTGAAGGTGAAGTGCACGGTGCGCACATCGCGCGCCTCCACGCTGGCGATCTCGGCAAAGTAAGACTTGAAGCGCGGGCTGGCGGCCTTGCTGGTGAGGGTGCGGAATGAATACACCACATCGGCCGCGGTGACTGGATCGCCATTATTGAAGCGGGCCTGCGGCCGCAAGCGGAAGGTGACAGCACTGAAATCGGGGGCGACGTCGATATCCTCGGCCAGCAAGCCGTACTGGGTGTTGGGCTCATCGAGGCTCAGTACCGTGAGCGTTTCGAACAGCAACTCGGTCAGCCCCGGTGCCGGCCGGCCCTTGAGCGTGAACGGATTGAACTTGTCGAAGCTGCTGTTCTGGCTTACCACCGACAGCGTGAGCTTGCCGCCCTTGGGTGCGGCGGGATTAACGTAGTCAAAGTGGGCAAAATCGGCCGGGTACTTGGGCTGGCCGAACTGGGCATAGGCATGGGCCGACCAAGCACTGAGCGGAAGTGTCAGCGCGGCCAGGGCGGCCAGCCAGCGGGAGCGGGAGGAGTAAGCCATTACAACGATGCCTGTACAAGTTGGCGGGTATAGGGGTGCTGGGGTTCGGTGATCAGCTGTTCGGTATCGCCGTGTTCGACGATATGACCGTCCTTGAGCACATAGAGCCGATGCGCCATGGCCCGGACCACGGTAAGGTCGTGCGTGATCAGCACGTAGCTCAGGCCATGTTTCTGCTGTAGCCGGACGAGGAGTTGCAGCACCTGGTTCTGGATCGACACATCGAGCGCCGAGGTCGGCTCATCCAGCACGATCACGCGGGGCTTGAGCACGATGGCGCGGGCAATCGCAATGCGCTGGCGCTGGCCACCCGAGAACTGGTGTGGATACGCACCGAGTGCTGAGGCCGGCAAACCGACTTCCGCCAGCACTGCCACCACCGCGGCGCGGCGCGCGGCGGCATCGAGCTCGGGCCGATGCAGGGCCAGGCCTTCTTCGATGATCTGCAATACGGTCTGGCGCGGTGATAGCGAACCGAACGGGTCCTGGAACACCACCTGCAGGCGTGCGCGCAGCTGCAGCTGCTGGCGGCGTGACAGGCGGGTGACCGGTGCGCCTTCAAATTCCAGCTCACCGGCATCGGTGCGGATCAGCCCCAGCACGGCCTGCGCCAGGGTGGATTTACCCGAGCCTGATTCACCGACAATGCCGATGGTCTCGCCAGCGCGCAGGGTCAAATCTGCCCCGTCGAGCGCCACAAAGCGCTCACGCCGGAACACGCCGCGCCAGCCCGGAGTGGCCTTGGCATAGGTCACGCGCAAGCCTTGGGTATCGAGCACCACCGGTGCAGCATCGGCCACTGGCGTGATCTGGCGCTGCGGCAGGCTGTTGATGAGCTTTTGCGTATACGGGTGCTGTGGATTCTGGAACAGCGTGGCGGTATCGGCGGTTTCCACCAGTTTGCCGTGCTCCATCACTGCCACCCGCTGGGCGAAGTGGCGGACCAGATTCAGGTCATGGCTGATCAAGAGGATGGCCATGCCGCTGCCGCCGGGCTGCGCTTCTTCGGCTTGCAGATCAAGCAGCAGCTTCACGATGCGCGCCCGCACGGTCAGATCCAGCGCCGTGGTCGGCTCATCGGCGATCAGCAGGCGTGGGCGGCACGCGAGTGCCATCGCAATCATCGCCCGCTGGCGCTGGCCGCCCGATAGCTGATGCGGATAGGCATCGACCCGCCGCTCGGGTTCGCGCACGCCGGTACGGGCCAGCAGGGCGATGGCCTTCTGGCGTGCACTGCGGGCGTCGAGCCCTTCATGCAGTTGCAGCGTTTCGATGATCTGGTTGCCGATGGTGAACAGCGGGTTCAGCGCCGTCATCGGCTCCTGGAAGATCATCGCCACTTCGCTGCCACGCAGGCGACGGATGGCAGCATCGCTCTCGTCCAGCAGGTTGCGGCCGCCAAAGCGCAGCTCGCCGCTGAGGCTGGCGTGTTCGAGCAGGCGCAGGATCGACAAGGCGGTGACCGTCTTGCCCGAACCAGATTCGCCCACCAGTGCCAGGCGCTCGCCGGGGTGGATATCGAGGCTGATGCCATCCACCGCCAGCTTGCGGCCAAAGCGGATCGACAAGTCGCGCAGGCTCAGCAGCGGTTCGCTTTGAGAAAACGGTAAGCGTGATTCTGGCGCGCTCATGCCCTGCCCTCCGCGTCGTCGTGATCAAGCCGGTGATCGAGCGCGTTGCGCAGCGCTTCGCCCATGAAGGTCAGCAGCAGCAGCGTGATGACCAGCACGCCAAAGCCCGAGACGGCAATCCACCAGGCATCGAGGTTTTCTTTGCCCTGTTGCAGCAAGTGGCCAAGGCTCGGTGCCGGCGCGGTGACGCCCAAACCCAGAAAGTCCAGGCTCGCCAAAGCCATGATGGCGGCGCTCATGCGGAACGGCAGGAAGGTGATCACCGGGGTGAGGCTGTTGGGCAGGATGTGCCGCCAGATGATCTGCCAGTGCGACAAGCCCATGGCGCGCGCGGCCTTCACATATTCGAGCTGGCGGTTGCGCAGGAACTCGGCGCGCACGTAGTCGGAAAGGTGTATCCAGCCGAACAGCGACAGCAGACCGAACAGCAGCAGGAAGCTGTGCTCGAAGATCGAGGCAAAGATGATCAGCAGGTACAGCTCGGGCATCGCGCCCCAGACTTCGATCAGCCGCTGCGCGAACAGATCGACACGACCGGCGAAGTAGCCCTGCACGGCACCGATGGCGATGCCCAACAGGGTGCCGACCAGCGTCAGCCCTAGTGCAAAGGTGACGGAAGTGCGAAAGCCATACAGCAAGCGCGCGGTGATGTCGTAGCCCGCGATATCGGTACCCAGCCAGTTCTCGGCACTGGGCGGGCCGGGGTAATGGTGGGCAGTCGAGAAGTAGTTGAGCGTGTCGTAGTAGTAGCCATTGGGCGGATACAGCGCAAAGTTGCCCGGTTTGGCCAGCTGCTCGCGGATGAACGGATCGTGGTAATCGGCCGCGATCGGCAACTGTCCGCCGAACACGGATTCCGGGTAGTCCTGCAAGAGCGGGAAGAACCATTGCTGCTCGTAGCGCACCACCAACGGTTTGTCGTTGCTGAGCAGCTCGCCAGCCAGGCTGGTGACATACAGGGCCACGAACAGGATCAGGCTCCAGTAGCCCAAGCGGCTGCGCTTGAAACGTAGCCAGATGCGCCGGCCCGGCGATATGGCCTTGGCCGGTGCCGGTTCGGGACGCGCTGCATCGGCGGGCTGCCCCGTTTCCGGACCGGTCTGCGGGGATAGCGGCAATATCGGGGGGACAGGGGGATGGGTAACGGTTGTCATCTCACACCTCATGGGCTTCGTACTTGATGCGGGGGTCCACCAGCACGTAGGCGATATCGCCTACCAGCTTGGTCAGGAGCCCGATCAGGGTGAACAGGTACAGCGTGCCGAGCACCACCGGGTAATCACGGGTGTTGATCGACTCGAACGACAGCAAGCCCAGGCCATCGAGCGAGAACAGGGTCTCGATCAGCAGGCTGCCGGTGAAGAAGGCGGCGATGAAGGTAGCCGGGAAGCCCGTTACCAGCGGCAGCAGCGCATTGCGGAACACGTGCTTCCACAGTACCTGGCGCTCGCTCAGGCCTTTGGCGCGGGCGGTGAGCACGTACTGGCGGCGGATTTCTTCGAGGAAGGTGTTTTTGGTCAGCAGGGTCTTCATCGCAAAGCTGCTGACCACGGCGGCGGTGACCGGCAGCGCCACGTGCCACAGGTAATCGCCCACCTTGCCTGCCAGCGAGAGTTCATCCCAATCGCTCGATGTGAGGCCACGCAGCGGGAATACATCCCAGAACGAACCGCCACCGAACAGCACGATCAGCAATACGCCCAGCACAAAGCCCGGAATCGCGTAGCCGATGAGGATCAGGATGCTGGTGATCAGATCGAATGGCGTGCCGGCGCGCACGGCCTTGGCCACGCCCAGCGGAACCGAAATCAGATAGGTGAACAGAAAGGTCCAGACGCCTAGCGAGACCGACACGATGAGCTTTTCCTGGATCAGCTCGATGACCTTCTGGTTGCGGAAGTAGCTCTCGCCCAGATCGAACCGCAGGTAGCTGCCCAGCATCTGCACATAGCGCTCGTGCAAGGGCTTATCAAAGCCGTAGGCCGTGCGTAGCTGCTCGACCTGCTTGTCGTCCACGCCTTCACGACCGGCGTAGCCCCAGCCACCACTGCTGCCGGCGGCATCGGTGCCGGTGCGGGCGCTTTCGCCATCGATCTGCGCCAGCGCCTGCTCGACTGGACCACCGGGAACGAACTGGGTAATCAGGAAGGTCAGCGTCAGCACCCCCAGCAAGGTGGGGATCAGGATCAGCAGACGTTTGATGAGGTAAATCCACATAAGCAGTCCGAAACTTCAACGTCAGCCCCAGGGATTGCGGCTGACTGGTTACAGACTGCATTGCGATAAGCGTGCCACCTACAGAAAAACCAGTTTTCTCCTTTATTTTCAATGGCATGTGATCAACACACCGCGCACAGCAGCAGCGTGGATTGTTGCAATTCAAACAGCGCGAGCAACGCGTAGGGTGCAATAAGCGCAGCGCATTGCACCGATGGTGCAATGGTGCAATGCGGCCTTTGGGCCTTATTGCACCCTACGCGGCCGCCCCGCCCATGAAAAACGCCCGACCAAATGGCCGGGCGTCCGGGAGTAGTTTCTTTTTGTGGCTGGCGCAGGCAATCAGCCTACGTAACCCTTGGCCTTGACGATATCGAGCAGGCCCGTGCGCTTCCATTGCAGATCGAGCGCACCCTCGGTGTACTCCTTGGCACCACCGAGCTGTTCGGCAATGGCCTGGTAACGGGCGGCCTCTTCAATGAACAGGATGTTCTGCGCCGTCTTGAGAATGCCGCGGCCCCAGAAATTGGCACCGCCATTGCTCTCCAGCAGTGCCGGTGGCGGGGCAAGTTCGGGGTGATTGTCGAGACGCTCGCGGATCACATCGAGCACGCTGCGCTTGCGTTCGAGATGGTTGGGAATCTCGCGCGCCAGCAGGTGACGCTGGGCGGCTACGTACAAGATGGGAAACGGCTTGTGCGCCAGCGACCAAGCCGACAGAAAGTTGGTGTGGGCGTGGATCAGCGTATCGGCATCGAGGCGCTCTTCGTGCAGCACGTTCTGTGGCTGGTCTTCAAAACCGGTGATGCGGAAACTCGGCGTGCGGTTGCGCTCCCAGGGCTGCGGGAATCGGATATGCAGTAGCTTGTCGTGGCCCGGAATCTTGTGGGTGACATGAAAGGTCCAGCTGGCCGACAGGGTCTGCGTTTCGCGCAGGAAGTCGAAGGCGTGGATGGCGTCCTGCTTGGCTTCGTCCACATAGGAAATCAGGTCAATCTCGGTCAGTGCGTCAGACATGGTGGTACTCCATCGTTACTTGGGTTGAAAAGTTCGGATCAGGCGGCGCGTTGCAAAGCGTTCGAGTTGCCGGGCCAGACATCGCGTTCATTGGCGACCAGTGCACGGGCTTCAGCGAGTGGCTCGGGGTCGATCCAGTCCTGGATGTCGAAATCACGGGCGAGGTAGCCCCAATCGCGCAGGAAGTTCTTCTGGGTCTCCAGACCCAGCAGGTAATCGGGTGTGAGCTGCGGCGTGAACGAGAGGTAGACGCCGGGGCCGTGCGAGGCGAACACGTCATCGCGGGTGGCACCGCCGCTTTCGGGAATCAGCAGGTCAGCAACTTCATTACGGTGCAGCGCGGCCCAGCGCGCGGTGCGCAGCAGAACCGACAGGTAGCGCACGACCACATCGTGATGCGTTTCCAGGAAGGCGCGATCTACCGTGATGGGGCGCGGGACGCCATTGCCCACACGCTTGAGCGGGTCGCCCAGTTCGTTGAGGTTGATGATCTGGCGGTACTTGGGATCACGCGAGGCGCGGAAACCGCGGGCAAAGCGGATGAATACGGCGTCGACCTCACCGGCATCGAGTGCAGCCAGCACGTGATCGCGCGCTTGCGGCACACGGGCACGGCGCGGGCCGTCCTCGTCGTCGTAGGCGGGCGCTTCGATATCAACCAGCGTTACATCGCTGACGCTCAGGCCGGCCTCTGCCAGCGCATGCACATAGCCGTGCTGGGCAGCACCGCGCTGGAAGTCGATCAAGGAACCGCGGTGCAAGGGCACGGCCAGACGCTTGCCGCGCAGATCTGCCACGGTGTGCAGATCGCTGTCGGCACGCACCAGCACGCCTTGGTATTCATCGAGCCAGGTAATGCCCAGCACCACCGTATCGGCACCACCGGCCTTGGCCCAGATTGGCGGAATGTTGCCGCCCTCACGGAACAAGCCACTGAGGCCGTGGTGGTAATGCGCGTTGCGGATAGCCAGCTCGGGCGAATCGCGCAGCGATTGCAGCTGCGTGTCTGGCGTGCTGAATGCGTCTTGCAACCAGCCCTGGCGGATAGCCAGCCCGGATGCCGTGGCGGCGCCACAGCGGGTGTACCAGAGCTTGGTCGGTGTAGCGGTGGATGAGACGGACATGACAATCCTTTCGGTGGGGTGAGCGCCGTCGGTGGCGACGCATACCCCTTGTTCAGCAGCCTCTGTGCCACCTCCTCTCAATACAAATAAATGATTGAATAAAAAGGATAAATATCGTTTTCAAATGACGCAGCACCGCGTGAGAAGTGCTGATTTCTACACGCCGCCGACTTTCGGCTTGCTGCAAACGGGCCAGTGTTCAAGCAGCTGTAGCAAGGGGCGCACCGGCCAGAACTGCATCACGCAGTTGCAGCAAGCCGGCATGCAGGGCTGCGCGCCGGGTGGGATCGAGCAGATTGCCCTCCGCATCCAGCGCAGACTCGGCACGCGGCAAGGTAAACGTATCGGGCAACACCTGGACCTTGAGATTGGTGAGCAGCTGAGCCAGATGGCGCAGGCCACGCCCGCCACCGGACTCGCCACGGGTGGCGCTGAGCAGATAGGCCGACTTGCCGAGGAAAGCGGCGCGAGGCGGCTCATCGCCCTGACGGCGGGAGGCCCAGTCGAGCGCGTTCTTGAGCAAGGGCGAAGGGAATCCGTTGTACTCCGGCGAGGCAATCACCAGCGCGTCGTGAGTGAACAACAGACTACGCAGGGTTTTTACCCCTAGTGGCAAGCCATGCTCGGTTTCCAGATCCCCGTGATAGAGCGGGATATCCAAGCCACCCAGATTGACCCAGGTAGCCTGCGCACCGGATTGATTTAGCAAGGCGGCCGCTTGGCGACTCAATCCCTGGTTGTAGGAATCGCGGCGGGCACTGCCACTGAAAACGAGAATGCGCGGGGTCTGGCTCATGAGGTGCTCCTTGGAGAGAAATACGGGAGCGCTGCCTACAGCACCTTGCATGCCACGACGACATGGCATCGCAAGCCCTTGTACTGACAGGGCCTGCAAGTCCAGAAGGCTTCGCACTTGCCTCCACCCTGCTGCGCATGCAGCAACCCCGTCGCGTCGGATGCTGCTTTTGCATCAGCAACCCCCTGAGTTTTCGCGATCCTCCAGCGTCGCCATTCGCCAATCGCCCACCGCCATGCCGCGTCAATGCTGGACATCATACGTATCTCCGCGGTGAGTTCTGATCAGTGGCACGGTCTCTGCTGATTGGTTGGCAAAGCAACGTGCGTTGCCCGTCATTCTGAAAGGAACCACCATGTCTGCTCTCGCCGCCAGCGCGCTCGATGTATCCCATAGCAGCCGCCGTGCCTTGCGCCGCGCACCACAAGTTCGCCAACTCACACTAGTGAGCAGCACGCCGCACCCGCTCGCCCCCGCCGAACTGATTCGATTGAGCGTCTCCCGACCTGCGATCCGCAAACACCACTGGATTGCAATTGGCAGCGTGGTGCTCGCGGTGCACGCGCTGTTTGCCTGGCGGCTGAGCCAATCTCATCCGACTGATGCACCGCCCAAGGCACTCAAACCCGTCACCGTGGAGTTTGCCAAACCGGTCATCGAGGAATTGCCACCACCCAAGCCGGCCGAGCCGCCGCCACCTCGTGCTCAGAAAGCACTGCCCAAAGCCGAGTCAGTGCCGGCCAATACCCCGGTGGTCGCGATCCCGGTTGATGACAAGCTCCCGGTGAGTGATGCCCCTGCGGCTATCGTGCCGCCCGCTCCCCCACCACCAGCGCCAGTGGAGAAGGTGACAGAACCGTTCGGTAAAGCAGGCTATCTGAACAACCCGGCGCCGGAATATCCCGAGTTCGCCCAATCGCAAGGCTGGGAAGGCAAGGTGGTACTGCGCGTACGCGTGCTGGCCACAGGCAAGGTCGATGCGCTGGAGATTCAGCAATCAAGCGGTCGCAAACTGCTCGATGACGCCGCGAGCAAGGCGATCAAGGGTTGGACCTTTGCGCCGGCAAAGCGTGGCCAGACGCCGATTGATGGCTGGGCGACCGTGCCTATCGTGTTCCGTCTGTAAACCGCTTCGGTCGAATGTGCCGCCATCGCCCGCGTTGATCGCGGGCGATCTTGTTTTGGGAAGTGGCTATTCTTTATATTTCTTTTTGTTTGTTTATTCTTATTTGTAATTCTTTTTAGAGATATAAAGTCAGGCGTACATTGCGCTCAACGATCTCTGACCCACCGCTTCCTGGAGTGCACCATGCTCAGCCAAACCGCCGGAAAGCCCGCCCTGATCTCGCTGGAGGGCTACAACTCGCAACCCACCTCCATCCGCGCCAAAGCGCTGGTGTTTGCCGATCCGGCATCGCAGCAGTTGCTGAGCCAGATGGAGCAACTCGGGCCCAGCGAAGCACCGATACTCATCATCGGCGAAACCGGCACTGGCAAGGAACTGGTGGCGCGGCATCTGCACCACCTGAGCGGCCGATCGGGCCCGTTTGTGGCGGTGAATTGCGGCGCCATCAGTGAGCAACTGGCCGAGAGTGAACTGTTCGGTCATGAGGCCGGCGCCTTCACCGGGGCCACCGCACGCCGTGCGGGCTGGTTTGAAGCCGCAGATGGCGGCACGCTGTTCCTCGACGAAATCGGCGATCTGCCGCTCAATCTGCAAGTCAAACTGCTGCGTGTACTGCAAGAGCGCGAAGTCGTCCGTGTCGGCGCCCGTCGCCCCATCCCGGTAGATATCCGCCTGGTAGCCGCCACCAACGTGGACCTGCACGAAGCCGTATCGGCCGGGCATTTCCGGCTCGATCTGTACTACCGCCTCAATATCGCCCAGCTGAATCTGCCACCGCTGCGCGACCGCGTGGGCGATATCCTGCCCTTGGCCGAATACTTTCTGGGTCTGTATGCGCAGCGCCTGAAGCGCCCGCTGCCCACGCTGCACGCCGATACCATCATCGCCCTGCAACGCTACCCCTGGCCCGGCAACATCCGCGAGCTGGAAAACGTGGTGCATTACGCGCTACTGGTGAGTTTTGGCCAGCAGATCCTGCCCAAGCATCTGAAGCTCAGCGGCGGCATGCCCACCAGCGGCAGTAGCGCACTCGACAGCCCGATCACGCGCATTCAGGCCGCGTACCAAGAGCTGTTCCGGGATAAAACCCCTGACCTCTTCCAGCAGCTCGAACAATTGCTGATCGAAGAAGCATTCGCCTACAGCGGCCAGAATCAAGTCCGAGCCGCTGCGTTGCTGGGTATCACCAGAAACGTAATGAGAACCCAACTGAAGCGCTATGGCCTGCTTGGCGAAAGCGAAGAGATAGGAAGCGAGTCAATAAAAGCTTATGGCTAGACCGTGTAAGGTCGAGTGACAGAAGAAAAGCCGCTGTGTTTGGACTCGGCGGCTTTTCCATTATCACCGTGAGGTATTGGAATCAAAATAGAGTTGAAGTACCTACCACCACCCAACATTCAGTAACACGTCATCAGGATTGGCGTTCAGAGCGCCTAACCAGTCTTTGAACTCGACCACATCTATCCTCCAGTCGAAGTTTCGATGACGCAGCGCTGCGCGGCGGGCGTTTCTCCACGCAAATTCTGTTTGAACTGCCATCAAGTGTGACGCGTGAGCGGATGACATCAGCCTGGGTCGCCGCTCAGAAGCTGCCTGTGGCTCAGGACCTGATTGATCAGATTCCTGACGCGATGATGGGTAATAGCCATGCTGACATTGCAAGCTATCTCAGCGAAACGGTGAACGCGGCCATTTTGCGGATCAGCCAGCAAGGCGAGCCTAGGACGATCCTGGTTGATGACCTGATTCAGGTCTACATGGATCGGGGGGAAGTTGAAGAGGATTTCGACGAGAGCTGAGCCTTACGACCCTTACGTATTCGAGGCATTGACTTTATAAGCTACTCGACCTCGAACTTGAGCACGCTGCCTACACGCACTCGACTTAGGATTCAGAGTCATCGCATCCACAAGCCAGGTGAGATCTACAAAGTAAAAGGCCTCGCGAAGTGCGAGGCCCAGTAAAAACTATTGGGGGTATCTTTGGGGGTATCGCTACAGACCATCAAAGATACCGACCTCACAAAACCTAGACTTTTACAGTATCCGCGACGTCCTGGTAGTCCTTGATTTCATTGAAGTTCATGTACTTGTAGACCTGCGCTGACTTGGCGGTCAGCACGCCCATATCGGCCATGTACTCTTCCTTGGTCGGAATACGACCGAGCTTGGAGCAGATGGCAGCCAGTTCGGCCGAACCCAAGTACACGTTGGAGTTCTTGCCCAGACGGTTGGGGAAGTTACGGGTCGAAGTGGACATGACCGTTGCGCCTTCCTTCACCTGTGCCTGATTACCCATGCACAACGAGCAGCCCGGCATTTCCATGCGGGCACCGGCGGTGCCGAAGGTGCCGTAGTGGCCTTCGTTGGTCAGTTGCTCGGCGTCCATCTTGGTCGGCGGTGCCACCCACAGCTTGACCGGGATGTCGCGCTTGCCTTCCAGCAGCGTGGATGCGGCACGGAAGTGACCGATATTGGTCATGCACGAACCGATGAACACTTCGTCGATCTTGGCGCCAGCCACTTCGGACAGGGTTTTCACATCGTCCGGGTCGTTCGGGCAGGCCACGATAGGCTCATGGATGTCAGCCAGATCGATCTCGATCACGGCGGCGTACTCGGCATCGGTATCGCCCTTGAGCAGTTCAGGCTTGGCGATCCAGGCCTCCATGGCCTTGATGCGGCGTTCCAGCGTGCGGGCATCCTGGTAGCCGTTGGCGATCATGTTCTTCATGAGCGTGATGTTCGACGTCATGTATTCAATGATCGGTGCCTTATCAAGGTGCACCGTGCAACCCGCAGCCGAGCGTTCGGCCGAGGCATCGCTCAGTTCAAATGCCTGCTCCACCTTCAGATCGGGCAGACCTTCAATTTCCAGAATGCGGCCGGAGAACACGTTCTTCTTGCCAGCCTTGGCTACGGTCAAGAGGCCCGCCTTGATGGCGTACAGCGGAATGGCGTTGACCAGATCGCGCAGGGTGACGCCGGGCTGCATCTTGCCCTTGAAGCGCACCAGCACCGATTCGGGCATGTCCAGCGGCATCACGCCGGTAGCAGCAGCAAAGGCCACCAGACCGGAACCGGCCGGGAAGGAGATACCAATCGGGAAACGGGTGTGGGAGTCACCGCCGGTACCCACGGTATCGGGCAGCAGCAGACGGTTCAGCCAGGAGTGGATCACGCCATCGCCGGGGCGTAGCGCAACGCCGCCACGGGTGCTGATAAAGGCGGGCAGCTCCTTGTGCATCTTCACGTCCACAGGCTTGGGGTAAGCAGCGGTGTGGCAGAACGATTGCATGACCATGTCGGCGCTGAAACCCAGACAAGCCAGGTCCTTCAGTTCGTCGCGCGTCATCGGGCCGGTGGTGTCTTGCGAACCCACGGTGGTCATCTTCGGCTCGCAGTAGGTACCAGGACGTACGCCCTGGCCTTCGGGCAGACCGCAGGCGCGGCCCACCATCTTCTGCGCCAGCGAGAAACCCTTGCCGCTATCAACCGGCGCCTTGGGCAGACGGAATTCGGTACTGGCGGGCAGACCCAGCGCTTCACGCGCCTTGGCGGTCAGGCCACGGCCGATGATCAGGTTGATACGGCCACCGGCGCGCACTTCATCCAGGATCACATCGGACTTGAGCTTGAACTCGGCCACCACGGTGCCATTCTTCTCGATCTTGCCCTCATAGGGATAGACATCGATCACATCGCCCATTTCGAGCTTGGAGACATCGACTTCAATCGGCAGCGAGCCGGAATCTTCCTGCGTGTTGAAGAAGATCGGCGCAATCTTGCCGCCCAGCGTTACGCCGCCAAAACGCTTGTTCGGCACGTAAGGAATATCCTGACCCGTGGCCCAGACCACCGAATTGGTGGCGGACTTACGGCTGGAACCGGTACCGACCACGTCACCTACATAAGCAACCAAGTGGCCCTTTTTCTTCAGGTCGTCAATGAACTGCATCGGGCCGCGCTTGCCATCTTCTTCAGGCTTGAAGGCTGCATCGGGACGCGTGTTTTTGAGCATGGCTAGGTAGTGCAGCGGAATGTCCGGGCGCGACCAGGCATCCGGTGCGGGCGACAGGTCATCGGTATTGGTCTCACCGGGCACCTTGAACACGGTGACGGTGATCTTCTTGTCCACTTCAGGACGGCTCTTGAACCACTCGGCATCCGCCCAGCTTTGCAGTACGGCCTTGGCATTGGCATTGCCCTTGTCGGCCAGGGCCTTCACATCATGGAAGAAGTCGAAGACCAGCAGGGTTTTCTTCAGCCCCTCGGCAGCAATCCCGCCTACCTCGGCGTCGCCAAGCAGATCAATCATCGGTTTGACGTTGTAACCACCCACCATGGTGCCCAGCAGCTTGGTCGCGAGTGCACGGTCAATCAGCGGGCTCTTCACACTGCCCTCGGCCACGGCAGCCAGGAAAGATGCCTTCACCTTGGCAGCATCGTCCACACCCGGCGGAACGCGGTAAGTAATCAGGTCAACCAGCGTCTGCTCTTCACCCTTGGGCGGATTCTTCAGCAGTTCGACCAGATCGGCGACTTGCTGTGCGTTCAGCGGCAGCGGGGGAATCCCCAGGGCTGCGCGTTCGGCTACGTGCTGGCGGTAGGCTTCTAACATGGCGATGACCTTTGCTTGCGGTTGCGTGTAATCGGGAAGCGCCGGGGCCGTCATCCAGCCTGGCGGCTAGTCGGCAAACCCTGCAGAACAGGCCTATTTTAGCTGGCAGATCAGTCACTTGCTGATCCGGCTTGCGGGACCAGTCTGTCGGCACTTCTTCTAGGTGCTCGCAGATTACCGCCATGCACAGCAATGCACAAACGAGTAATCGAGACAGTATCTGTGAGTTAAACTCACATAATGACCGCCACCCTCCCCCCGCTGAATGCCCTGCGTGCTTTTGAGGCTGCAGCAAGGCTTGAGAGCTTTTCCGCTGCTGCCGGTGAGCTGTTTGTCACCCACGGCGCTGTGAGCAAACAGATTAAGCAACTCGAAGACTGGCTGGGTGTGCCTTTGTTTGAGCGCAGCGGCGGTCGGGTCAAACTGACCGAAGTCGGCTGGCGTTATCTGGTGCAGGTGCAAGATGGTCTCGACATCATCGCCAACGCCACGGCGCAGCTCAGGCAGCCAGACCGGCAGCGCCGCATCGTCATCAACTCCATCCCCACATTCGCCATGTTCTGGCTGTTACCACGCCTGGGTGAATTCCAGCGTGAACACCCCGATATCGAACTACGGCTGATGACCAGCGACCGGGATATCTCGCGGCTGGATGCGCCTTTCGATCTCGCCATCCGCCGCGGCCCCGGCGATTGGCCCGGTCATGTCAGCAAGCCTTTTCTCGAAGAGCGCGAGCTACCGCTGTGCGCGCCCAGCCTGCTGGAGCGTTTGCCCATTCACACCCCGCAGGATCTCGCCCAGCACACCCTGCTGCAAGCCGATACCCGCCCCACGGCCTGGCAGCGTTGGCTCACGTTGGCCGGCGTGCCAGAACTCAAGCCTGCTGCCACTCAGCAATTCGGCCACTTCTACCTGGCCTTGCGCGCGGCCATGAACGGCCTCGGCGTGGTGCTTGGTCCGCTGCCGATGATGCAGGCCGAACTGGACGCTGGCACGCTGGTCGCCCCACTGCAGGAACCCAGTGTGGTGGTACGCGGCTATTGCTGGATCACCCCCCGCGCTGCCACCCATGATCCCACGATCCATGTACTCACCCGCTGGCTGGAGCAACAGGCCAGCCACACCGGGCTTTCCGGCACCGCCACCCCCTGAACGGCCACCGTCATCGGGCGACCGCCATGCAGCCACGCAATGACCCAGCCTGCTTGCATCCTGCGCGACTTGGGTAAAGATTAGACACATGGCCGAGCCGGCATCACCCCGCTCGGCCGCTTCATCCGGATAGCCCTTGTCTCGGGCGGGAGCATTGCCATGCTGCACAATCTGCACGACACCCTGCGTACCCTGCCCCTGCCAGATGGCCGGCAACTGCATTACTACAGCCTGCCCGCACTGGAGGCAGCCGGCATCGGCCCGGTCAGCCAGCTGCCGGTATCGATCCGGCTCATCCTCGAATCCGTACTCCGGCATTGTGATGGCAAGAGGGTATCGGCTGAGCAAGTCGAGCAGCTCGCCAATTGGCAAGCCAATGCCACCCGCGTGGATGAAATCCCGTTCGTGGTTGCCCGGGTCGTGCTTCAGGATTTCACGGGCGTTCCCTTGCTGGCCGATCTGGCAGCGATGCGCGATGTCGCTGCAAAGCTGGGCAAAGACCCCAAGATCATCGAACCCTTGGTGCCGGTAGACCTCGTAGTCGACCACTCGGTGATGATCGACTATTTTGGCAACCCCAATGCCTTGCGCATGAACATGGAGCTCGAATTCCTGCGAAATCACGAACGCTATCAGTTCATGAAATGGGGCATGCAGGCCTTCGATACCTTCAAGGTCGTTCCTCCCGGTATCGGCATCGTTCATCAGGTCAACCTTGAACACCTGTTCCGCGGCGTCCAGATCCGCGACGGGGTGGCCTTCCCCGATACGCTGGTGGGCACCGACAGCCACACCACCATGATCAATGGCGTGGGTGTCGTCGGCTGGGGCGTCGGCGGTATCGAAGCCGAGGCCGCCATGCTGGGCCAGCCGGTGTACCTGCTCACACCCGACGTCGTTGGCGTTGAGTTGACTGGCACCCTGCGCGAAGGCATCACCGCCACCGATCTGGTGCTCACGGTCACCGAACTGCTCCGGCGCGAAAAAGTGGTAGGGAAGTTTGTCGAGTTCTTCGGCGAAGGCGCCGCCAGTCTCACGGTGGTAGACCGCGCTACGCTGGGCAACATGGCACCGGAATACGGCGCCACCATGGGCTTTTTTCCCGTGGACGATCAAACCGTCGCTTATCTGCGGGCAACAGGGCGAGACGAGGCCGAAATCGCTGCCTTTGAAGCGTACTTCAAGGCACAGGGGCTGTTCGGCATGCCGCGCGCTGGCGAAATCCGCTACTCCAAACCACTGCAACTTGACCTGAGCACCATCGTACCCAGCCTGGCCGGGCCCAAACGCCCTCAAGACCGCATTGCCTTGCCCGATATGCGCGCTCGCTTTGAACACCTGTTTGCCGCGCCGGGCAGCGATAACGGCTTCAACAAACCCGCCGCAGAGATGGCACAGCGACACCCCAGCGGCCTCCCAGGCATCGACCTTGGCCACGGCGACATCCTGATTGCGGCCATCACCAGCTGCACCAATACATCAAACCCCGGCGTGCTGCTGGCGGCAGGCCTGCTTGCCAAGCACGCTGTCGAAAAAGGCCTGCGCGTACACCCGCGAATCAAAACCAGCTTCGCCCCTGGCTCACGCGTCGTCACCGAGTACCTTCAACGAGCGGGACTCCAAAGCTATCTGGATCAGCTCGGATTCAACATCGCGGCTTATGGCTGCACCACCTGCATCGGCAATGCAGGCGATCTACCGGCGCCAATCAACGAAGCCATCACCCGGCTTGATCTGATTTGCGCGGCTGTACTCAGCGGCAACCGCAATTTCGAAGCTCGTATCCACCCGAACCTGCGCGCCAACTACCTGGCCAGTCCGCCGCTGGTCGTGGCGTTTGCCTTGGCTGGACGAGTGAATATCGATCTGGACAAGGAGGCGCTCGGTCTCGGCCATGATGGCCAGCCGGTCTACCTGCGAGATATCTGGCCTCATAGCCAGGAGATTGGCCGGCTGATGCACCATGCCATGAATCCCGCACTATTTCGCGATCGCTACCGCGATTTCACGCGCGATCATGATCTCTGGAATACCATTCCGGCGCCGTCCGGCCAAGTCTATAACTGGCCCAGCTCCACCTATATCGCCCGCCCGCCCTTCTTCGACAGCTTCACGCTACAGCCGGACCCTATCGGTGAAATCCACGGCGCACGTGCCCTGATGCTGCTCGGCGACTCGGTCACGACCGACCACATCAGCCCGGCAGGTTCATTCCGCGACACCACCCCAGCGGGCCAGTATCTGATCAACCATGGCGTAGCCCAAGCCAACTTCAATAGCTACGGCAGCCGACGCGGTAACCACGAAATCATGCTCCGCGGCACCTTTGCCAATGTCAGGTTGCGGAATCAGATGCTGCCACCCAATCCCGATGGCAGCCCGATCGAGGGCGGATACACCTTGATGGACGGAGAGCAGCTCACCATCTACGACGCCGCAATGCGCCATCAGCAACGCAACACCCCCACCCTGATCTTCGCCGGCGAAGAATACGGCACCGGTTCAAGCCGTGACTGGGCCGCCAAAGGCACGCAACTACTCGGCGTCCGTGCAGTCATCGCACGCAGCTACGAACGCATCCACCGTGCCAACCTCGTCGGCATGGGAGTACTACCCTTGCAGTTCAAGGGCGCAGAGAGTCACCAACATCTCGGTCTGCGTGGCGACGAAACCTTCAGCATCCTGGGCATCCACGACAACCTCCAAGCCCAGCAAAACCTTACGCTCCGAATCACCCGATCCGACGGTCGCAGCCAGGATGTGTCCTTGCTATGCCGCATCGACACCCCCATTGAAGTCGAGTACTACCGACACGGCGGCATCCTGCCATTCGTGCTTCGCACACTCATCCGTCAAGCCGCCTGATTACCTGCGCCACTCGCAACACCCACATCGGATTCGGGACAGAAGGCAGAAAATCAGCATTGTTCACCCATATGGGTGATGACCTGACCATGCAGTCCGGGTAGCTTGCGCCCCATATGGCCTACCCATATTCCCACTCACGCAGGCGACAAGGCGTCCAGCGGACTCAATACTCCTCGCCCGCCGCGATTGAGCACATGCGTATAAATCATCGTTGTGCGCACATCGCTGTGGCCAAGGAGTTCCTGCACCGTGCGAATGTCATACCCATTCTGCAGCAGGTGTGTCGCAAACGAGTGCCGCAAAGTATGCGGAGATACCGGCTTGGCAATACCCGACCGCCGCGCCGCAGCCCGTACAGCCCGTTGCACCTGCTGATCGCTTACATGGTGACGACGAATCACACCACTTCGCGGATCCTCGGACGGCCTGTCAGCGGGAAATACATACTGCCACCCCCACTCCCGGCCCGCCTTGGGGTACTTCAACGACAAAGCGTTAGGCAGATACACCGGCGCAAACCCCTTGTTAGCATCATCCGCAAACAGCTGCGCCACCCGCTGCAGATGCAACTGCAACAATGGAACAACCTTCTGCGGCAGAACCGTGATGCGATCACGCGCGCCCTTGCCATCCCTCACCACAATCTGCCCCGCCTCAAAATCCACATCCTTGACCCGCAGCCGGCAAGCCTCAAGCAAGCGCAATCCGGCACCGTAGAGCAGATCCCCAATCAAAGCATTCGTACCAGTCAGGTTGTTGAGAACCGTCTGCACCTCATACTCGCTCAGCACCGTCGGCAGCCGTTTGGGAATCTTGGCGGACTCCACATCAGACAACCAAGGCAACTCCATTCCCAACACAGCGCGATACAGAAACAACAACGCCGACTTGGCCTGATTCTGTGTAGCCGCAGCAACATTCCGGTCCGCCACCAAATGGTTCAGAAACGCCTCAATCTCGTCCTTGCCCATCTCCTGCGGATGCCGCTTGCCATGAAACAGAATGAACTGCTTGATCCAGCCCAGATAGGCTTCCTCAGTACGGATACTGAAATGCTTCAGACGAATACGCTGACGAACCAGCTCAAGCAGCCTTGGCGGATTGGTTTCCATGACGTATTTTCCCGTAGCTGTAGGATACCTAACATGCTAGACCACACAGCTAAGCCTCGCCTCACCATAGAGCCGCGTGACGTTAGGCATCACGCCGACGTGATTTATCACGTCAAATAGGACTTCTACTTAACGTTAGAGCTCTCCACATGGAACGCGTCAAAGGTTTATCTACAGCCCCCACCGAACTCGACGTATTGCAGGAAATTGCGAGGGTCGCCACACGGACAGCGCTAGAAGCCTATGAACCAATTCCTAGCGAGTGGGAGAGAAACCTAACACTCGGCACCTTATTTGATGGTGACGACAGGATATTTGAGCTTTACATAGCAGCAGAGAAACCAGCCGACGCAATAGTCATCAGCTCAGCTCGCGTAAATAGAAAAACAAAAGCAGTTGCCGTTACCATAACTAATTTACGCCACAAGGATTAGGAACGTGCGCTCTAACCTTTCGGTCAACGTGACAGCCCAAAGCTACGCTTTGGGTTCCCTCCGCTGCTTCGCAGCTCTGGCTGCACGTTACCTCCAACGTTAGCCATCAGGAGTAGTAATTGAGAGCACATGTCATTACATTCTTTTGCTGGTTATTTTCACTGAATCCCAAAGAACGCCCGCCTAAAGATGCGGCTGAGAAACTGCAAATGAGCATGCGCGTAACTGCAAAGTGCAGATACAACTCAGCCGTAAGGCTCCAAAAACAGTCAAAATTTGCGTTCTTTGCCACAACAGCACTTTCGCTAGGATTAATATTTATTCCGTTGATGCAAACAGCAAACATTCCTCTGGCATACCCAGCCAATGTTCTTGGTGTTTTACAAATATTTCTCGCCGTTGCATCGCTTGTATATTCAGTTGTTATTGGAACCGCCCGCTATGAGGTAAGGGCGGAAAACCTAACGGAATGTGGCGACAAACTTAAAGAGCTTATTCGCTCAATTGATAATGACAGAGCATCAGAAACCCCTCCTGGAAAGCTGGAAATATCCGACTATCACAAGAGGTACTCTGACATTGTCACCGATACAGAAAACCATGATCGCTCAGACTATTGGCTGGCGATGCTTGAAATGGATCGTGACTATTTTATCACTGGCATACCACGTTTTATTATGTGGTCAAAGTCCTTGACATTCCGCCTCATTCCCTATGGCGTCCCATTGTTAATGATGTTGGTTGTAGCCATTTTGATAACAGATATGTTACACATATCAGAAATCTTTACCGATTATCTCGTTCCAAAAAAATAGAGATGGCTAACCTTTCGGTCAACGTGACGGCCCAAAGCTACGCTTTGGGTTCCCTCCATGCCTGCGGCATTCCGGCCGCACGTTACCTCCAACGTTAGAGCGTACTGCCGAACCTATGAGCTATCGTCGCTACCACAGAAAACGCTCCATGGCAGGTGAGCTATTAGCTGATACAGCTTTCATAGCCAACCGTCTTTCCTGGAAAGGTGCTGCCATCTTGGGCACCATTCAATTTGTGATCTTCTATTGGTTGTTACCCACGTGGCTTACTAACCAACTAGAGTCTATGCACGGTAATATGTTTCGCCCCATAGTCGAAGCAGTTTTTGCAAAACGAATACATTGGCTTCAATGGTTAGCCATAGCACTTGCTCTTGTCTGTATGTTCATCGGCATTTGGAACTACTTCGCCTCAGATCGATTTAGCCGCCATGGTGAAAACAATGTTAATTTCCTTAGTCGTATGTTGGCGCGATGGCTCGACTAATCCATATTCAAACCATACGCTCTAACCTTTCGGTCAACGTGACGGCCCAAAGCTGCGCTTTGGGTTCCCTCCATGCCTGCGGCATTCCGGCCGCACGTTACCTCCAACGTTAGCCACCATGAACGATCCGCAGCTGTGGAAGCAATGGAAAGTCACTGAATCGCTCTTAGTGAGCGCCAAGCGGCGCTTGCTAGAGGCAGCGCCACATCTAAATCAGGAAGATGCAACCGCGCTTGCTCAATACGAAAACTTCATTCAACACAATGAATTCGGCTTGGCGCTGGACACGCTAGCAGAGGTTGGAAGTGAATACCCTTGCAGAGGCAGCTTCTGGCGTGACTTGGAACGAGCTGCAGAGGCCATGCAGCTCACCGAGCGAGCTACTGAGTTTCGTCAAAACTTCATTTCCACATTGCGGGGTAACGGTGGCTAACCTTTCGGTCAACGTGACGGCCCAAAGCTGGGCTTTGGGTTCCCTCCATGCCTGCGGCATTCCGGCCGCACGTTACCTCCAACGTTAGGCGCTTCTCTAAACACCCACCGACATTCATATAAATTAGAGCGCATGAATAAATCAAAAATTGCCAAAGAATCTCTTGCCCTTCAGCTATTCTTCATGGCTCTAGGGTTTGGGATTTTTATTGGTTTTCTCGCCGCAGAGGCAAGCATAAAAATTTTTGGCGTATCTTTGGCCAACTCATACACATTCATATTCATTCCGATAGTCGCACTTTCGATTTTATTCTTACCAAAGATAGCGCGAAAGGAAATTGCGGATGCCAATTCAAAATCTCTATAAATTGGCCGCCCCTAACCTTTCGGTCAACGTGACGGCCCAAAGCTGCGCTTTGGGTTCCCTCCACGCCTGCGGCGTTCCGGCCGCACGTTACCTCCAACGTTAGGTTTCGCCAATGGTCAGTGATTTCAGCGTAACCAAGTTTTTGAAATGGACCATGCTAGGTGTGGGCCTAGCATTCTTAGGTTATGCCGCAACAATAATTTATCTAACTTGGCCAATCTCAGAGTTTACGATTGCAAAATCTGGAACTTTTGGTGATAGCTTTGGGGCATTAACATCGTTGTTCTCTGGCCTTGGCGTCGCTGGTCTTTTGGCAACTATATTTCTGCAACGAGAAGAACTAAAACTAAACCGAAAAGAGCTTGAAGAAACAAGAAAGGAGATTCAGCTTCAAAACCAAACCTTTCACAGAGCAAGGTTTGAGGATGCCTTCTATCAGATGTTGACTCTATATAAAGAAAACCTTAGGGAACTATCCATCAGGCCCCATAGTGAACACAGTGAACGGATATACGGGATAGAAGCAATTAGCTATCTACTAACAAAATTTGACAAAGCCTGGGGCAAGCACAATCTTCGCACTCTTCCTAGCGAAGAGAAAAGCAGAAACGAATATTTATACATATTATGCTCAACAATACAGTCGGTATTCGGTAAGCAAACCAGATATGTTGAAACTCTTTCAAGCATGCTGGTGCTAATTGAGGATGAGTCCACACCTTACGGAAGCAAGGAAACCTATTGGAGAGTACTTGTTTCTCAGCTAACAGTTTACGAAGTAAAATACCTATTCTATCAAGCACTTATTTCACCGGAATTTTCTCCTTTACGTAACATGATGTTACATTCCTCTTCGCTACAAAATAGGTTAGCAACCCTAACCATACCAGACCATCATCGAAATAGTTTTGAAATCATTTGGGGCATAGCTTTGCCCAAGCGTCGAAATGCATTCACCTCACCACTCACACCGTCCCAAATAAAATCCGCACGAAAATCAATTCAAAATAAGCGGAAAGAGCAAATAGAGGTAGACAAGAAGAAACCCCATGAGGATCTACTTAATGACGCAGAAACCTAACCTTTCGGTCAACGTGACGGCCCAAAGCTGCGCTTTGGGTTCCCTCCACGCCTGCGGCGTTCCGGCCGCACGTTACCTCCAACGTTAGGCACTCGCAAAATGGATGAGCGTTCGGAAATTGAACCAGCGCCACTCTCTCGCTGGATAACACTGCCTCTTGGATTAGTGCTTACACCATTCACTTTTCTTTGTGCATTCGGAAGCTCTACACTTTTATATGCGCCAAACGTACCTCCCACGTTCGCGAGCATCACGATTAGCAGCATATTCTTCATCGGCAGCCTGTGGGTCTTTTACCTCTCACTTCGATTGGTTTTCGTAAATCCCAAGGGCAAGTCTAGCTTTATAAACCCAACCGGTCTTAGAGCGTTTGGCCTTGTTTTTGCTCTAATTCCAATCGTATCGCTAGTCACAGGCTCCTTCTGGGATCGCCCTTTTGTATATGGCATCATGAGTATTATTTACTTTGGCGTCACAATGAAATTATTTTCGATTGCCAAAATTCGGGAGAAAAGTGCCTAACCTTTCAGTCAACCTGACCGCCCAAAGCTGCGCTTTGGGTTCCCTCCATGCCTCCGGCATTCCGGCGGCAGGTTACTTCCAACGTTAGGGTTTATGCGTGACTCGCGCCAAGCTAGCATTGCTAACAGTGATAACTCTTATCATAGGGTTTGTTGCCGGGGTGATCGCTGACAATAAATTCATGGTTGCCAAGAATAATGTCGCACTAGAAACCAGGCTTATTAGCGACGTGAAAGTTCGGCTTCATTTAATGAGGCTTCTAAGAAATTCAGAAAGCAAAGCCGCTTGGGAGTTTATGGCAACGCTAAACGATGGCGACATTGAGGCACTCAGACTCATAGCTGCAACCTCTAGCTCCCCTGAGAAAATAGATCAAACCCTTAAGCAAGCAATCGCCGAGCAGAGAATATCCATGAAAGAGAGCGGGAATGAAACACGTACACCCTAACCTTTCAGTCAACCGGACCGCCCAAAGCTGCGCTTTGGGTTCCCTCCGTGCCTCTGGCACTCCGGCGGCCCGTTACTTCCAACGTTAGGCACTGATGACATTTCATACGCTATCTCCCCATGAAGCAGACTCATTGCGCACTTCGGTTTGTAAAGCATGGGAGTGGTCGGGCTACTACTTCTTTCCGTTGCATCCAACTACCAGAACAGATGTCTTGGCATTTGATTCAGACTTGCTTGAACCTCTACTACCAGAAGAGGTTTTCCAAAAGCTCATAGAAAGTCTTGAAAGCAAAAAAGTTAGTGTTTGGCGGGAACATGATCCATCCTTGATTACAAAAGCCGCCGACTATGATTTTTGTTACGGGTATTCAGAAAGTTTCGCAGTAGATTCTGAGAATAGCTGGATCGTATATTGGTCACACGAAGGAACGATCACTTTCGGCGGGGTAGCTCTAATTGAAAGAATTAAATGTGCAGTCCCAAACTGGCAAACCGCACTCTGTAGTTGGGCAAGTGCCTAACCTTTCGGTCAACGTGACGGCCCAAAGCTGCGCTTTGGGTTCCCTCCACGCCTGCGGCGTTCCGGCCGCACGTTACCTCCAACGTTAGCCCTTGGCAACCTATAGCCCACGCCCACTAAATCGCGGAGTCAAATTCAATGTCAAACATTACGATCAAACTAGCACGTCCACATGTTGAAGAGTTGTTGGGACGATTCGAAAATCTTATTGGAAAAGACTTCCCCGGCTACCGCAACCACATCTACCGCACAATTACATACGCAATGCATTTTCTGGAAAATGCTGAAGAGTATGAGCGGATTGTGGAAGCAGCATTCGTATACCACGACATTGGTCTCTGGACAGATCGCGAGTTGGCCTACCTAGAGCCATCCGAGGCCATGGCAATTGCCGATAACGAAAAATTCGGATGGGGGCTGGACCCTGAAATACTGCGCGGCGCGATCCACTGGCACCACAAGATTTTCCCCTATAGTGGGCCTCATCAAAGAATCATCGAAGCCTGCCGTAAGGCGGACTGGATTGATGCATCAAAAGGCATACTCCGCAAGGGCATAAGCAAGGCAGCAATCAAAGAGGTCGAGGCGGCGTTCCCCAACTTGGGTTTCCACGACACATTGCTGCGCCTTGCGAAGGACTATGGGGGTTCAACGCTCGTCGGTGGTATCAAGGTGACGCTAGGCATTGTTAAATGGTAATCTCAGCCAGAGTTCGGGCTAACAATTCATTCAAGTCGACGCCGCTTCGCGGCGCGGCTTAATTCGCACGTTAGACCTCTTATGATGGAATCACGGCTCCTAAAGTCAGCTGCCCTGAGCCTGTTAGGCGCTTGGGCTTTATTCCTGCTCATCCTGGTTTCGGGTCAACTCCGCTGGGGTAACAGGTTGCTATGGTTGCCGCCTGTAATGTTCGCTGCTGCGTTCGGTCTGGCCGATGCGAGTTGGGAATATGAGGAACGGCGGGCGCCCATTCTGATCGTGATCGTTGCTGCTATCGCCAACCTGATACTGTACGCAACGGGCTATGCTTTTCTGTTCTTGTACTCGATTCCCAATCGATGAGCCGAGCAATTGGTCTGGGCGAACGCCGCTTTGCGGTTTGATTTGCAATACCTGTTAACCATGGCGCGAACTGCGGTGACGCATCACGTCGCGAACCGATACTGATCTCGCTTGGCTTTGGACAATAGGCACCATGCGCGAGTCTGTCGCCTTGGTTGTGGGGCATATTCATGCCCATCCCGCCTGCAGCTCTCGCAATCCCCACTCTCTGAAGATTGTCTTCAAACACCCGCTACTGTGCAGCGACTCAAGCTGCTAGCTTGGTACCGCATGCATTGGGGATTTGCGTGCCCGTTCATACCGCACTTGCACCAGGCCGGTTTCGTAGCTAACGGTTTCAACCAAGCTCAACCGCCGGCTTGAATCGGTATTTGGGAACAGTGGGATGCCACTACCCAGTATGAGCGGGTGGATGGAGACGATGAATTCGTCGATCAGATCATGCTCCAGGCAGGTCTTGATCAGCGCGGCACCCCCTACGAGCCAGAGTTTGCCGCCCTCGCCATGTTTGAGCTGGCTGATGAAGCCGGCAACGGGTTCGGCGACAGCCTCCACGCCGGGCGCATCCAGCGTGAGTGGGCGACTTGTGAAGACATAGGCGTGCTTGTCGGGATAGGGGTACTCGCCGAAGGTCAGTGTCTGGTCGTAAGTGCGGCGGCCCAGCAGGATGGCATCGACCGAGTCGTAGAACACTTGATAGCCGTAATCCTGATCGGTAAACAGCCAGTCCACGCCACCATCGGGGCGGGCAATGTAGCCATCGAGGCTGGAGGCGATGAACAGCACCAGTTTGCGCATGATCGGGTCCTTCATGGACGGGTATAGCCCTCAGTCTAGCCGAGTCACCGCACGATAACGTCTTGTACCCCGGCAGCACAGCACGGACAATACGCGCCCCGCCATGCCCATCCCGGAGATCTGCAGCCATGCTGCTCGCGCTGAGAATCGAAGTCGATCACCTTGCTGCCCTGCGCACGCTGCCCGCACTGGCGGCTTTGTTGCAGGAGCATGGCGCCGATGCGAGTTTTTTTGTGAGCCTGGGGCCAGATCGCAGTGGCTTGCGCAGCCAGCCGGTATTCGGGGTCGGTAGCCATCGTCAGCAGCAGCGGCTCAATCGCCGCCTCGCCGGGCCGCACGGTCTGGCACGCTTCTATGGTCGCGGCCTGCCTGCGCCCGAACTAGGCAAACGCGGCATCGACGCGATCAAGGTGCTGCAGCAGATCGGCTATGAGCTGGGCATGGGCGCAGGGGATGCCGCAGGCTGGATACGCGATCTGCCCACTCAGGCACAGGATTGGGCGGAGCAGGTACTCAAGCGCAGTCACTACAGCTTTGAAGACCTGCTGGGAACTGCGCCGACGTCAATGGCCCTGCCCGGCTGGCGTTGCAACCGCGCGGCCTTGCGCACCGCGCAGCGCCTGGGCCTGTGTTACAGCAGCGACACCCGAGGCTCACATCCTTACCTGCCGGTGGTGGACGGCGAACCAGTACGTGTCGTGCAGCTGCCCACCACCCTGCCCACGCTGGGCGAGCTGGGTGGGCGCGCAGGTGCGGAAGACCAGGCCGTGATCGCTACGCTGCTGGCGGCGGCCGGCAATGGCGCCAGCAGCCATGTGTTCACCGTCCAGGCTGGTCGCGATACCGGCAAGGCCTTGCCGCTACTGGGGCAGGTATTTGCCGCCTGGCGCGCCGCCGGCATGGAGTTGGTGTCGTTGCGTCGGCTGTACGAAAGCCTTGATGCCACACAGCTGCCGCGACATGCCGTGGAACAGCAGCCTTGGGCGGGCTACGCACGCAATCTGGCCGTTCAAGGCGCTGCCTTTCCGGGAAAGATGGCCTGATGCTTGCTTGGGGTGGTGTACCACCACCGGAGCATGCCCATGGACGACCTTGCCCACTACACCATCGAACCGGCTGATTTCGGCCAGGGTTGGCACAGCGAGCGCCTGAGCGCACAACGCATGCCCGACCCGCTGCCTATCGGCTTTCCCGATGCGTTCCGGGCACGGCTGATGCAGCTGGCCGACGCCCCTGGCGTTTCGGACACGGCGTTTCAGCATGTCTACTTTGATCTGGTGGTATGCCCGCAATTGCAAGCGGCGTTAATGGGCTTTGGCGATGCCGCCGCACAGGTATTTGCCGACCCCGCCTTCGGCTGGCGCATTCATCTGGATGCCCGCCTCCAGCATCGATGGAATGAATGCCTGGTCAAGCATGGCGAAGGCGCATGGCTGGACGAAACCGTCTCCTTGCTGGCCGGGTTCCGCATGCTGGCTGAACATCTGGATGACTGGAAACATTGAGGCCGTGTGCAGGCCCCGTTGATACTTAGTGCAATACGCGCGGCACGGACAGCACGAACTCGTCGATAGGCGCGTCGAACCGGGTTCCGTCATCCGCAACAAACTGGTAGCTGCCACGCATGGTACCCACCGGTGAGCTGATCGCCACCCCGCTGGTGTACTGAAAACCCTCACCCGGCGCCAGCCTTGGCTGCTCGCCCACCACACCCTGCCCACGCACTTCCTGCACCTTGCCGTCGGCCTCGGTAATGATCCAGTGCCGCGTCTGCAACTGGGCACGCTCGGTGCCGGTGTTGACGATGGTGACCTCATAAGCGAACACAAAGCGGCTATCGGCTTCGTCGGACTGATCCGGCACAAATCGGGTTTGTACGGTCACCGTGATGTGATGCTTGCGGGATTCGCCCATGACTGGCTTGCGGCTGTGTTGGATGGGGGCGATTACACGCGAAATCTTGCTCACTCACAAGGCGTGCGGTGCTTTCCGGTAAAATCGCCGCATCCCCACTCTCTCCGAGCCGCGATCATGGCCCAGCCTACCTTCCGCATTGCCCCGTCCATCCTGTCGGCCAACTTTGCCAAGCTAGGCGAAGAAGTACAGAACGTGATCGCGGCCGGTGCCGACATCATCCACTTCGACGTGATGGACAACCATTACGTGCCCAACCTCACTATCGGCCCCCTGGTGTGCGAAGCCATCCGCCCCTGCACCGATGCGCTGATCGACGTGCACCTGATGGTCAAGCCCGTGGACCGCATCATTCCGGACTTTGCCAAGGCCGGTGCCAACATCATCACTTTCCACCCCGAAGCCAGCGAACACATCGACCGCAGCCTTGGCCTGATCCGCGATTCGGGCTGCAAGGCCGGCCTGGTATTCAACCCGGCCACGCCGCTGCATTACCTTGACCATGTGATGGACAAGGTCGACATGATCCTCTTGATGAGCGTGAACCCCGGCTTTGGCGGGCAGAAGTTCATTCCCGAAACGCTCAACAAGCTGCGTGACGCGCGCCGCCGCATTGATGCGTACACGGCCAAAACCGGCAAGGAAATCTGGCTCGAAATCGACGGTGGCGTGAAGGTGGACAATATCGCCGAGATTGCCGCCGCCGGGGCCGATACCTTTGTGGCCGGTTCAGCGATCTACAACACGCCCGATTACAAGGCCACCATCGATGCCATGCGTGCCGAGCTGGCCAAGGTGAGCCGCTAAGCCATGCGCTGCTATATCGTCACCGGCGCATCGCGCGGGCTGGGCTTGGCCTTGGCGCGTGATATTGCCGCCCAAGGCCATCAGCTGATTGCGCTGGCGCGGCAGGAATCGCCCGAGCTGGCCACGATAGGTGCGGCGGCGAGCGGCTACCGCTTTGTGGCCATCGATCTGGCCGATATCGCACAAACCAGCGATACCGCCGAGGAACTGATGGGCTCGCTGGCGGCGGTGGCCTGGCAAGGCATCTACCTGATCAACAACGCCGGCTTGGTGAAACCCGTGGCACCGGCAGGCCGCTACGATGATGCGGCGCTGATGCAGTGCCTCAACGTGAACCTGAGTAGCGCCATCGTGCTGGCCAATGCCTTCCTGAGGCACTTCCAGCATCACGCCGGCGACAAGTGCATACTCAATATCAGCTCCGGTGCGGGCCGCAATGCCTACCAGAGCTGGAGCGCCTACTGCACCGCCAAGGCGGGGCTTGATATGTACAGCCGCTGCGTGGGTGTAGAGCAGCAACGCGAGGCCAAGCCGGTGCGTATCGCCGCTATTGCCCCGGGCATCATCGATACCGGCATGCAGGCGGATATCCGGGCGGCCGAGGTAGCCGACTTCCCCCAGCTAGCGCAGTTTGTGGATTACCACCGTAACGGTGATCTCACCCCTGCCGCCCAATGTGCTAGCGAGATACTGGGCCTGCTGCACAGCCAGCATGTGGGCGTGGGCGAGCTGCTCGACGTGCGCAGTTTCCGATGAGCCACGCCATCAAAGCCGTTGCCCTCGATCTCGACGGCACCCTGCTCGACACAATTGCCGACCTGGCCGCTGCGGCCAATGCCATGCGCGCCGAGCTGGGCCTCAACCCGCTGGCACAGCCACGGCTCGAAAGCTTTGTCGGGGGCGGCATGGTGCAGCTGGTACACCGCGCCCTCACCGACAGCCACGATGGCCGCGCCCACCCGGAGCTGCTCGAAGCCGGTGTCGATGCGTTCTGCCGCCATTACGACGCCATGCTCGCCAACACCACCCGCCCGTACCCTGGTGTGGTAGATGGTTTGCAGCAGATGCTGTCACTCGGCCTGAAGCTGGCCGTGGTCACCAACAAGCCCTACCGCTTCTCCGTACCCGTACTGGAACGCACCGGCCTGCTGCCCTTCTTTGCACTGGTACTGGGCGGCGACAGCCTGCCGGAGAAGAAACCGCATCCGCTGCCCCTGCTGCATGTGTGCGAGTACTTCGGCATCGCACCGGCCGAACTGCTGATGATTGGCGACTCGCATTTTGACCGCGATGCGGCCTTGAATGCCGGTTCGCCGTGTCTGCTATTGCGATATGGTTATGACGATATTAAGCATTTGGCGTGCAATGGGCATATCGATAGCCTTGTCGAAGCCGCCGATTTTGTGAAGAATGCGGGCTCGGCTTAAATCCCGTTGCCGCCCGGCAGCGATTCTTTCGGTTCCCCTACCACATCATGATGACTTTTCGGCGGCACCTCGGGCTGACATGGCGATGGCGCTAATCGCGTCCTCCCGGTTTATTCATTCACCCCTTTGCCCGGAAAGCTCGCCATGACCGAACTCGAATTCGACGCGCTCGCGCGTCAAGGCTACAACCGCATCCCCGTCGTCCAGGAAGGCCTGGCCGATCTCTACACGCCCCTCTCCGTTTATCTGCGTCTTGCTGATGCACCGTATTCCTATCTGCTGGAATCGGTAGTCGGTGGCGAGCGTTTTGGCCGCTATAGCTTCATCGGCCTGCCCGCCCGCACGGTGCTGACCGTACAGGGCCGCGAAACGGTGGTGACCACCGATGGCGAAGTCGTCGAGCGCCACGAGGGCGACCCGCTCGATTTCATCGAAAGCTACTCGCAGCGCTTCAAGGTGCCGCCCATGGGTGGCCTGCCGCGTTTTGCCGGTGGCCTGGTCGGTTACTTTGGTTATGACACGATCCGCCTGATCGAAAGGAAACTGGCCCGCGCCGACAAGCCGGATTCGATTGGCGCGCCCGATATCCAGCTGCTACTCAGCGAAGAAATCGCGATTTTCGACAACCTCAGCGGCAAGCTCTACCTGGTTGTGTACGCCGACCCGAGCCAGCCACAGGCCTTTGCCAAAGCGCACTCACGCCTGCACGCCCTGCGCATGCAACTGCGCGATCCGGCCCGCCTGCCGCGCGTGGAACCCACGCCCACCACCACGGCCAAATCCGAAATGGGCGAAGCCAATTTCAAGGCGGCGGTCGAGAAGGCCAAGCAATACATTCTGGACGGCGACATCATGCAAGTGGTGCTGAGCCAGCGTATGACGATGCGTTTCGAGCAACCGCCGATTGCGCTCTACCGCGCCTTGCGCTCGCTTAACCCCTCGCCTTACATGTTCTATTACCAGCTTGGCGACACGCATATCGTCGGCGCCTCGCCAGAGATCCTCGTCCGCCACGAGGGCGGTACGGTCACGGTACGGCCGATTGCCGGCACCCGCCCGCGCGGCAAGGATCGCGAGCACGATCTGGCACTCGAAGCCGAGCTGCTGGCCGACCCGAAAGAAATCGCCGAGCACGTGATGCTGATGGACTTGGGCCGCAACGATGTCAGCCGCGTGGCCGAGATCGGCAGCGTCAAGGTCACCGATGACCGCGTGGTCGAGCGTTATTCGCATGTGATGCACATTGTTTCCAGTGTCGAGGCCAAGGCCAAGCCGGGCGTCAGCAATATCGACATCCTGCGGGCTACCTTCCCGGCTGGCACCGTATCGGGCGCACCCAAGGTGCGGGCAATGGAAATCATCGACGAGCTGGAACCTACCAAGCGCAGTATCTATTCGGGCGCGGTCGGGTATCTGGGTTTCAATGGCGATATGGACCTGGCGATTGCGCTGCGCACCGCGGTCATCCGCAACAAGACGCTGTTCGTACAGGCCGGCGCCGGTATCGTGGCCGATTCGGTGCCGCAATCGGAATGGCAGGAAACGCAGAACAAGGCACGGGCTGTGCTTCGTGCTGCGGAACTGGCCCAGAAGGGGCTGGACTAACACCGTTCATTTGCAGACAGACCCTAGCCCGCCATGAGCCTGCCACCGTCCAATCCTGCCTCACCCCCATCCCGCAAAGGCGGGCTGTTGGGCTGGCTTTCGCGCCTGTGGCGCGAGCCGGAGTCGGATGCGCCCAATGACTTTGGTCTGGTGCTGTTTGCCGAACGCTGCGCCCCCACCTTCTTTTGCAGCCACGAAGACATGCGCCAGTGGATCGCCGCCCGTGCACTGGATTCGGGCTTCCCGATCCGCTGCCTGGATCGGCCCGGCCGCGTGGACAACCTGCTCGACGATACGCACCACGAATCGCAGCAGGCACTGGTCGAGCTGGCAGCCAGCGGCAAGCTGAGCCCCGCCTGCCACCGGCTGTTCATCCGCCGCAAGGAAGCGCGTACCTGGCTGCACCGCAAAGGCTTCGAAATCCCGAACTTCCTGCGCTGAGCAGACGCCCGAGCGTCGCCGCGCCCACCCCATACCGTGCAGGTCCCACCATGCTGCTGATGATCGACAACTACGACAGCTTCACCTACAACCTGGTCCAGTACTTCGGTGAACTGGGCCAGACCGTGGAAGTGCACCGCAACGACGAGATCACGCTCGACGAGATTGCAGCCAAGCAGCCGCAATACCTCGTCGTATCCCCTGGCCCGTGCTCGCCCAGTGAAGCCGGCATCTCGGTCGCGGCCATCCAGCGCTTTGCCGGGCAGATTCCGATTCTGGGCGTGTGCCTGGGCCATCAGAGTATCGGCCAGGCCTTTGGCGGCAAGATCATCCACGCCAAGCAGCTGATGCATGGCAAGACCTCGCCGGTCACGCACACCAGCGTGGGTACCTTCCGTGATCTGCCCTCGCCGTTCACCGCCACGCGCTATCACTCGCTGGTGATCGAGCGCGAAACCTGCCCCGACTGCCTGGAAATCACCGCCTGGACGGACGATGGCGAGATCATGGGCGTGCGCCACAAAACGCTGCCGATTGAAGGCGTGCAGTTCCATCCCGAAGCGATCCTGACCGAACACGGTCACCAGATGCTCGACAATTTCCTCAAGACTTACGCCTGAGCCAGCAGCCCAGCCGTGCCGCCCACATAGCACGGCGCTGACCCAGGCTGGCGACAGCGCGCATGCACCTGATCAACCCCTCCTGGTACGCTCACCGCCAATCTAGGTCCACTCTTTGCGCCGCGCTTGAAGGCGATACGCAAGCCGATGTGGTCATCATTGGTGGCGGCCTCACCGGCCTCTCCGCCGCGCTGACACTCGTAGAGGCTAGCCAGCAGGTCGTGCTGCTCGAAGCCGACCGGATTGGCAGCCAGGCCTCGGGCCGCAACGGCGGGCAGGCCTTGCAGGGGCTGGCGGCGAGCATGTCTACCGTGGAAGCGGCCGTGGGCTTGCCGGCAGCCCAAGCCATCTGGGCCATGAGCCGCGAGGCATTGGCGCTCCTCAAGTCGCGCGTGGTTCAATACCAGATTGAATGCGGTCTCAGCACTTCCGGCTATGTGTATGCCGCCGCGCACCGCGGTCAGCTTGCCGAGCTGGCGCAGTGGCAAGCCGATGCCGCCAGCCGATACGACTACCCTGATCTGCAACTGCTCGACCACCATGCCTTGCAACACCATGTACGCAGCGATGCTTACATGGGCGGCCTGTTCGACCCGCACGAAGCCCATCTCGATCCGCTTGCTTACACGCTGGGCCTGCGCGATGCCGCACTGGCTGCGGGTGCGCGCTGTCACGAGCAATCGGCTGTTACCGGCTGGGTGCGTGAGGGGTCGGCTTGGCGCGTGCAAACCGACAAGGGCAGCGTGCTCGCCAAGCAGCTTTTGCTGGCCGTGAACGCTGGCATCGGCAAGCTCGCGCCGTCACTCGCGCGCTACTTTCTGCCGGTGGAAAGTTTCATTGTTGCCACCGAAGGGCTGGGTGCGGATCGCGCCCGCGCTTTGATGCCCAGCGGCGCCGCCGTGGCCGATTGCCATCGCGTACTCAATTACTTCCGCATCAGTGACGACCAACGCTTGCTGTTCGGCGGCCGCGCCAGCGGCACCGCCACGGACCGCGCTGCCGATACGCGTGCGCGCATGCTGGCGGTGTTTCCGACTTTGGCTGATGTCGCGATTGAACACGCCTGGGGTGGCGAGGTGGATGTCACGCCGCACAAGCTGCCGCACTTTGGTCGTCTGGACGAGGGCATCTACTTTGCTCAGGGCTTTTCGGGCCATGGTCTGGCGCTGACCGGCTTGGCTGGCAAACTGGTGGCCGAAGCCATGCAGGGCCGGCCTGAACGGTTCGATCAGTTTGCCGCGCTGCCACAGCACCGCCTGCCCACGCACCTGCCCGGCTTCACGCGCACGGCGATCACGCTGGGCATGGCCTGGTTCCAGCTACGCGACTGGATCGATGCGCACTGGTATCGCGACTAGGGCATAACGGCATGCCCTTCCCTTCCTTGGTCGGCCCAGCCTGCAGCCGCTAGAATCCTCGCCAACCCTTCATCCGAGCACGCCCCCATGATCACGCCCCAGGCCGCACTTAACCGTCTGATCGACGGCAACGAACTGTTCTACGACGAGATGCTGTCGGTCATGCGCCAGATCATGACGGGCGAGATGACACCGGTGCAGACTGCCGCCATCCTGATCGGCCTGCGCGTCAAAGTGGAAACCGTGTCCGAAATCGCCGCTGCAGCCACCGTGATGCGCGAGCTGGCCAGCCATGTGGTGGTGCAGGATCGTCGTCACCTGGTCGATACCTGCGGCACCGGCGGCGATGGTGCCCATACCTTCAATATCAGTACGACCTCGGCCTTTGTCGCGGCCGCGGCCGGGGCGCGCGTGGCCAAGCATGGCAACCGCGGGGTGTCGTCGAGCAGTGGCTCGGCCGATGTGCTTGAGGCACTGGGTGTGAACCTGGCACTCACACCGGAGCAGGTCGGTGAATGCATTGATGAAGTCGGCGTGGGCTTCATGTTTGCGCCCAATCACCACGGGGCCATGAAGAATGTGGCGCCGATCCGTCGTGAACTGGGTGTACGCACCATATTCAATATCCTCGGTCCGCTGACCAACCCGGCACATGCCGATAACCAGGTCATGGGCGTATTCCACCCGGATCTGGTGGGCATCCAGGCCCGCGTGCTAAACCAGCTGGGCAGCCGCCATGTGCTGGTCGTCCACGGCCGCGACGGGCTCGATGAAATCAGCCTGCTGAGCAAGACGCTGATCGCCGAGCTGCGCGATGGCGAGATTCATGAGTTTGAATTTGATCCGCGTGATCATGGCTTCGAGCTCTGCGAACCCGCCGCCTTGCGCGCCAGCAACCCGCAGGAATCCGCCACCAAGGTGCGTAGTGTGCTCGCCAATGAGCCCGGCCCCTGCCGCGATATTGTCGTGCTCAATGCCGGTGCGGCAATCTATGCTGCGGGCGTGACTGTCAGTCTGGCCGAGGGCTTCAAAGCCGCTGATGCCGCGATTGCCACAGGCGGCGCCCGCGCCAGGCTCGATGCCCTGATTGCCAAGACCCACACTTTCAAAGCCTGAGCCATGTCCGACATCCTCAAGAAAATCCTCGCCACCAAGGCCGACGAA
This sequence comes from Chitinimonas sp. BJYL2, assembly GCF_027257935.1. Lineage (NCBI taxonomy): Bacteria > Pseudomonadati > Pseudomonadota > Betaproteobacteria > Neisseriales > Chitinibacteraceae > Chitinimonas > Chitinimonas sp. BJYL2. The sequence continues at coordinate 173,884 of NZ_JANZKW010000004.1, forward strand.
GTCGCCGCCGCCCGCCAAGCGCGGCCACTGGAAGCCGTGCGTGCCGAGGCGGAAGCCAACCGCGATCTGCGCGATTTTGTGGGTGCACTACGCAGCAAGTACGCCGACGGTGAAGCCGCGGTGATTGCCGAAATCAAGAAGGCCAGCCCCAGCAAGGGTGTGATCCGTGCCGATTTCAAACCCGCCGAGATCGCTGCCGACTACGCCGCCCACGGCGCGGCCTGCCTGTCAGTGCTGACTGACGAGCAATACTTCCAGGGCCATACCGATTACCTCAAGGCCGCCCGCGCTGCCTGTGCGCTCCCTGTGCTGCGCAAGGACTTCATCGTCGATGCGTACCAGATCTACGAAGCACGGGCGATGGGCGCCGATTGCATCCTGCTGATCGTGGGCGCGCTCGAAACACCGCACATGCAGGAGCTGGAAGCGCTGGCGATGGAACTGGGAATGGCCGTGCTGGTGGAATCGCACGATGCCAAGGAACTACAACAGGCACTGACCCTCAAGACCCCGCTGATCGGCATCAATAACCGCGATCTGCGCAGCTTTGAAGTGAGTCTCAAGACCACCCTGAACCTGTTGGACGAGATTCCCGCCAACCGCATCGTCATCACCGAATCGGGCATTCTCAAGCCCGCCGATGTGGCGCTGATGCTGGAGCATGAGGTGTATGCGTTCCTGGTGGGCGAAGCGTTCATGCGCGAACCTTCGCCGGGCAAGGCCCTAGCCTCGCTGTTTGCCTGATCCCTATCCGCCGCGCAGACCAGACGGGCAGCCCATAGTGGCTGCCCGTTTCATTTTGATGACAGCAAACCCGCACCGTTGCTGGCTTGCAACGCCGGCGATGTGTAACAAACCTGTCATCCAGACTCCGTATAAAGCGGTCCGTCGCCCAAGCATTTCGGGCCACGAACACCCTTCACACAAAACGGAGTCATCCATGAACAAGCAACTGATCGCCCTGGCCGTGCTGGGCGCCATTTCTGCTCCCGCCTTTGCCAACGACAGCAGCGTCACCCTGTACGGTCGCATCGAAATGGGCCTGGAGTTCTACAACAACGGCGACGCAACCGACGGCAGCAAGGGTATCAGCGCACAGCGCGTTGAAGGCTACGCCTCGCGCATCGGATTCAAGGGCGAAGAAAAGTTGGGCGATGGCCTGAGCGCCCTGTGGCAGGTTGAGCAGAAGGTCAATGTGGATTCCGGTTCGGGTACCACCTTTGCCGATCGCAACAGCTTTGTGGGTCTGAAGGGTGAGTTCGGTACGCTGCTGCTTGGCCGTCACGACACGCCGTTCAAGGCACTCAACAAGTACGTTGACATCATGTGGGGCAACGCCGAGCAGCACGAAATCATCAACAACGGCAAGGCCGCCGGCATGAGCCTGCATACCCGCCGCAACAACGCCATCCACTACGTCTCGCCGAAGTTCAGCAATATGGTGATCCGCGCCCAGTTCAGCCCGGACGAAGAAAAGACGTCGACCACCAACAAGAACCTGTTCTCGTTTTCGGGTGAATACGACGATGGCACCTACTTCCTGGGTGCGGCCTACGAAGGCCAGCGCGATGCCGTGGCAACTGGTCAGGATCGCAAGGGCTACAAGCTCAATGGCGGCGTGAAGCTGGGCGATACCACCCTGGGTGCCAACTACTCGACCATCGAGAATGAAAACACCAAGGAATCGGACAACTGGTCGTTTGCTGTGTCACACAAGATGGGCAACACCACCCTGAAGGGCATCTACGGCATCAGCAAGGTGGACGACCTGAAGGCGCCGACCAAGCAGCTGGATGTGAGCATGTACGGTCTCGAAGTGGATTACAGCCTGAGCAAGCGCACCGCTGTTTACGGCCTGTTCACGCAGATCCGCAACGATCGCGACGCTGCAGCCAAGTTCGAGAATTCGACCTCGCCGAACACCCCTGTGGTGAAGGCCGGTGGCGATCCGCGCATCATCAGCTTCGGCGTACGCCACAGCTTCTGATCGCCTCAAACTGTCTTGAACAGTCTGCAAACGGGCACCTTCGGGTGCCCGTTTTTCATGGCAAACGTCGCAAGCGGGCAACGTGAACATGACAGCATTGTTGCAAAATCAGCAGTAAATACCGGTTATATCGGCCCAATACGGGTTTACCCGATTGCGAAGCCAAAACCCTCGCGCGCACACTCCTCGTCAGCCTGAGTCCCGGACAGGTCACCCCCCAAGACCTCAACAAGGAGAATCAAGAATGCGCAAGACCCTGCTCGCAGCATTACTGACGGGTGCCGCCGCTGTTCCGGCGATGGCAGAAGGTACGGTGACGCTTTACGGTCAGCTGAATATTCCTCTGGAGTTCGTGACGACCTCTTCAGGCCACCAGATTGTCATCGGTAATGTGGACAACTCCTCCAAGGCCCCCGGTGGTGTGAACTCGCCCAGCCGTATCGGCTTCAAGGGTGACGAGAATCTTGGCGACGGCATGAAGGCTTGGTGGCAGGTGGAAACCGCCATCGGCCCTGACGATGCCTCCTCAAGCAACTTTGCCAACCGTGAAGGTTGGGTAGGCCTGCAAGGCGGTTTCGGCAAGTTTGGTCTGGGCCGAGGCAAGACCCCGTTCACCAATGTGGCTGACCTGTTCGACAGCAGCGTGGATGCCGGTTCCAACCTTGCCACCTACAAGCACGCGATGCTGGGCAACACGGTGTCCAACCGTTTTGACAACGCGGTTCGCTACGATTCGCCCACTATGGATGGCGTCACTTTCGCCGCCATGTATGGCGCAGGCGAGAACAAGACCAGCACGGTGAACGCCGGCCAACACTGGGCCACCAGCGTGCGCTATGCCAGCGGTCCGCTGACCCTTGCGGGTGCCTACAGCAATCAGCGCAATACGGGTGCTGTAGCCGTTAACGGTGCACGACTCGAATCGCTGCTGCTGGGCGGTACTTACCAGATCGATGCCGTCAAGCTGGGTCTGGGTTACCAGATGGCCGAGGTACGAAATGGCATCGCGGCACAAGACAAGAAGGGCAACAGCGTTGTTACCACCATCGCCTACGCGATGGGCAGTACCACGCTCAAGGCCGGAGCCATTTTCAATGGCAAGGCCAAGGTCGGCGGCGTCACGGCTGCCGGATCGGATTACATCCGTTACAACCTGGGCCTCAAGCACGCCATGAGCAAGCGAACTGCGCTGTACACCGAGTACACGGCAGACAGCTATGACAAGGGTCTGGACAACAAGAACAAGACCGACGTTAATGTCTTCAGTGTCGGTATTTTCCATACCTTCTGATCCCCGCTGCCCGGCCAACGGGTTGCAGTGTTAGGTTGACAAAGGCACCTTCGGGTGCCTTTGTCGTTTACCGGTCTAGTGTGCGCTGGCCACGCGCTGGGCCCGCCAGCGCGTGACGGCCTCGGCCAGTTCGCCCAGTTCACGGATCATCAGTAACTGCGGGTCGCGCAAGCGCAGGTTGGCGCTCCCCTGGCCGCCGACCCAGAGCTGGGTCCCCTTGGGCAGTGCGGCCAGCAAGGCACTGACCCCCTGCTGGGCCTGCGCCTCGCCATAGGCGGCGCTGATGGACAGCCCCACAATATCCACGCCGTGTACCGTGGCGGCCTCCAGCGTATCTGCCAAGGGCATGCCTGGCCCGAAAGACAGCACCTCGCACTGGTTCATGCGGAGCATGACTTCCACCATCAGCAGCCCCAAGCCATGCTGCTCCTCCGGGAGCGTGGTCAGCAGGATCTTGGGCGGATTACCGCCAAGATAGAAAGGCTGCATGGCGAGTCTCAACAGCTGTTGCACCTGCTCGGTGTAAAGATGCTCCTCGTGGATGGCCAGCGTGCCCCTGCGCCAAGCCTCCCCGACACAGCGGTTTGCCTCCGGCATGGACACGGTAATGAAATGCTTGAGCCCGTGATTGCTCAGTTCGCGGGCGAACCAGCTATGTATCCGTTTCACATCACCTTGCTGCAACAGCTGTAGCAGCTCATGGCCGGGATCTTCTGCAGTCTGTCCCGGTTGCTTGCCCAGCCCCCCCTGAAGCTGCCGCAAGGCCTGGATGTCCATACCCACCAATCGGCCCGGCCGGAAGCCGCGATCGATGAGGACGCGCACCAGTTTGAGCTTTTCGATCTCGTCGGCGCTGTAGACGCGATCGCCATGTTCATCGCGCTGGGGCGAGGGAAAACCGTAGCGGCGCTCCCACATGCGCAACAGCTCCTTGGAGACTCGTGTTTCCCGCTCGGTTGCGGCAATCGGTAGTCCATTCATGATGCGAGCCTCCGTTTGATCCAGCGCAGCAGGCTGCCCAGCACGGGAACGTGCTCATAGACCTGTGCGGCTGCGTCCCAGTAATCGACATGACTGCTGATCAGTCCCTGCTCGTCCAGCGTCAGGTGCGTACCCCCCTGAATGCTGCGAGGCTTGCCGTTCAATCCAAACTCAAAGCGCCAAACAAGGAAGGCCGTGCGACCCCGTACCACCCGCTCATCCACAATGAATCGGGGCCCCGTGAGGGTGGCAAACATATGGGCATAGACCTGCGCCACCCGATCAATGCCGATGAGCTGGTTGAACGGGTCCACAAAGCGCGCCTGGCTGGCGTAGACCTGATCGATGCTGGCCAGCGAGGCGGGGGTGAGTTGCTCGAACCAGGCAACGATCTCGTTGAACCGGGTATCCAGTTGGGCTTGTTCGCTCATAGTCCTGTGACCTTGTGCAGCAAGGGGAAGCGCCAGCGATATGGCAGACGGCTCAGCCAGCGCAGACCGCGGGTGAAGCGGCGGGGAAAGCGGATTTCGAATTCGCCTCGGGCAAACCCGGCCAGCATGGCCGTGGCGGCCTGCTCGGGGGTAATCAGCTCGGGCATGGTGAAGGGATTTCCGGCCGTCATCGGCGTGGCGACGAAGCCGGGATTGACGAGGTAAACCGAGACGCCCTTGGGCGCGAGGTCGAAGTACAGGCTCTCGGCAAGATTGATCAGCGCCGCCTTGGTGGCGCCATAGATCGTTGCCTGGGGCAGACCCGTGTAACCGGATACGCTGGCAACCAGTGCGATACCGCCCTGCCCTGACTGCAACATGCCGGGCAGGATCTCGGCCACCCCCCGGTAGATCGAAAGCACATTGGTCTGGAAGGCTTGATCCGCCACTGCTGGATCGGCCTCCCAGGCCCGGCACGGGTCGTAGCGTGCGGCGAGGAACACCACCAGATCCAATCCGCCCAAGGTGGTATGTGCCGCAGTCGCCGCTGCGGGCCATGCCGATGCCTGTGCTGCGTCAAACGCCAGGCAGTGCGCATGGGGAAGCCCGGCTGCCACGGTGGCGAGCCGGTCGCCATCGCGTGCCGACAAGACCACGCGTGCCCCCCGCGCCAGCAGCTGGCTGGCGAGCGCGGCGCCGATGCCGCTGGAAGCACCGATCAGCCAGACGCGCTTGCCTTGCCAGTCAGTGATCGGTGGATTGAGTCGAGCCATGATCTCGCCTATTGCTTGCGGAAGAACAAGGTGACCTGACCCAGCTCCACCCCGAACTTGCGCATGCTGCTGCGGTTGACCATCGTCTTCTCATCCATCAGCCACATCCAGTCGTCGAACTGGACCTCGTAGACCGATCCATCGACCGGCAGACGCAATGTGTATTCCCAACGCAGCGCATTGCCAGCGATGCGACCTACCGCCTCCCCGACCACGTCATCGGCCGTGCCGCGCCAAGTCCCGTCTGCCTGCTTGCGCAAGGTCCAGACACGGCGCTGTTTCTCGCCATCGGCGTAGACAAAGCGCTCATCCAGAGTGCCAGTGTCCCCTTGCCAGCTTGGTGTGATCTGCACGTGGAAACGGCGCGCGACCTCACCATTGCGCTTCTGGAAAATGCCCCAGGCTTCTACCGGACCGGAAAAATAGGCGGGTAGGTCAAGCTTGGGCTGCTCGCGCGCGTAGTGATCAACATCAACGCCCGCGCAGGCGGTGAGCAGGGTCAGGCACAAGGCCAGGAATAAGGATTTCATGACGAGGACTCCGCGGAGATCGGGCGCAGATCTGCAGCCCAGGCATACAGCATCAAACCCGCCGCGAGCTTGAGCGCGCAGGGCAGGCCGGCATAGACGAGCGCGAGTACACCGGCGGCGCTGGCATCGCCCGCGCGGTAACCCAATGCATCCAGCAGCGGCAAGGCAATGCCTGCCGCCAAGGCTAGCCCCAGCTTGCCGAGCATGGCCCAGATGCCGAAATAGAGGCCCGTATCCTGACGGTGCTCAGGCGGGATGAGATCAGCCAGCAAGGCCGGTGGCAGGGCCAGATCCGCGCCCAGCGCCATCCCGGACAAAGCGCACACGAGGCCAAATTGCCAAAGGTCGCCACTGCCCAAGCCGGCTGCCCAGAAAAAACCGCCGTAGGCCATCACCATACCCACGAGCCAGGCATAGGGCTTGCCGATCAGGTCGGCGAGCATGACCCAGCCGGGAAGTGTCAGCGCACCCGCCAGAAAATAGGTAAGCAGCAGGTAACCCGCTGCGTCCGGTGCCTGAATGACATCGGCGACATAAAACAGAACGAGCGTGGCCGGGATGGCCACCGCAAGTGAATTGACCAGATAGATGATGATCAACTTGCGGATGGCAGGTGGACGCAATGCACTGCGCCAGTCAGGCCCGGCAGCGGCGCGAGCCAGATGCGGCGCAGGTGCGCCACGCAAGGTCCAGAACAGGCACAAGGCCAGAATCGGGATGAAGATCAGACCGAACAATCCATAGGCATCACGGTTGCCATAGCGCTGGGCCAGCCAGACGGGCAGCGCCGAGGCAAGCAACACCCCGATCAAACCGGCGGCCTCGCGCCAGGCAGTGACGCGTGCACGGGTTTCAGTATGGTCGCTAAGGCGGGCTCCCCAGGCGAGATAGCAAATATTCACCGCGCTGTGGGCGGTGTAGACAAGGACGAGACAGAATCCGAGCCAGACATACAAACCCGCGGCACCCAGCGCCGGTGGGCTGAACAGGGCATACAGGGCAACAGCCATCAGGCTGGCACCCACGCCCATCAGCATCTGCCAGCCTCGGGGGCGGGCTTGCAGATGGTCCACCCAGCGGCCAATGAACGGGTCCTGTGCAGTGTCGATCAGGCGGGCAAAAAGCAGCACTGCGCCCAGTACAGCCAGATCCAGCCCCAGCGTTGCCCCATAGAACTGGGGCGCGGCCACGTACACGGGCAAGGCCGCCATGGCGAGCGGCAGACCCAATGCACCGTAGGCGAGCAGGCCGGATGTTTTCATCGCGCTTCGCCGATCAGTTGACGACGCAGGCCCGGTTCGCTGGTGGCCGGATCGAGCCAGATGGCAAAGAACCAGCGTGCGAACTCGGGGTCGTCGATGCTGGCCGTGAGCTGTTCGCCGGCATAAAAACGGACACCTTTGCCGGGCAGATGTACGCCTGTCAGCGTGTCGCCCTGATCCACATCGATAAACGCACGGCGCATCTGCTTTGCCCAAGTGGGGAACGACTGCGCAGGCGCACCAAGACGCTGCATCTGGTCAAGACTGGCCTCGACAATCCGCTCCGCCTTGAGGCTGCGCGCATAGCGTAAACGCAGTGCGTGGGGGGCACGCTGATCGAAGCGCCCTGTCGGGGTGTAGAGTTCCGCGTCGTACAGTTTCAGGCCGAACCAGCGCATGGCACCCTGCCCCACTGGCTGCACATCGGGGAGATCATGGCGCCAGCTGGCCTCGGCCTGAACCAGCAGGCACATGCTGCACAGCCATGCGAGGTAGAGGCGGGGCATGATCAGGCGGCCTCGAGTGTCCATTGTTTGACCCCCGTACGGCCCGCGCGGAAACCGGCTTCGCAGTAAACAAAGTACATGCGCCAGATGCGGATGAAGGCATCATCAAAGCCCAGCGCACGCACGTCATCGAGCACGGCCTCGAAACGCTGACGCCAGCGCAGCAAGGTTTCGGCGTAATCAAGCGCAAAGTCGATCTCGGCACGGACCAGCAGCCCCACCTGCCGGGTTTCTTGCACGAAGCGGGTCGGGCTGGGCAGCATGCCGCCCGGAAAGATGTATTGCTGGATGAAATCGGTTCCGGCCCGGTAGGACTCGAACTGGCTATCGTGGATATCAATCGCCTGAATCACGATACGGCCACCCGGCTTGAGGCAGCGGCGCAGCATGGCGAAGTAGGTCGGCCACCAGCGCTCGCCCACGGCCTCGATCATCTCGATGGACACGATATGGTCGTAGGACTGCTGGACATCGCGGTAATCCGTTAGCGAGAGCTGGACCAGCTCATCCAGGCCCAGTCTTGCCATGCGCGCCTGCGCAAAGGCGAGCTGCTCGGTAGACAGTGTGATGCCATGCACCCGGATGCCGCGCTGGGCTGCACGCTCGGCGAAGCCACCCCAGCCACAACCCACCTCCAGAATCGTCTGCCCGGCTTGGGCGCCGAGCTGATCCAGGATGCGGTCGTATTTGGCATGCTGGGCGGAGACCATGTCCTGCTCCGGCGATGAAAACAGTGCCGAGGAGTACGACATCGTGGGGTCGAGCCAGAGCGCGTAGAAGTCATTGCCCAGATCATAGTGGGCAGAAATGTTGCGCCGGCTGCCGCGCCGATTGTTGTCGCGCAGCAGCAAGTGGGCCAAGCGCTTGAGCAGCAAGGCCCACCAGCTGCCATTGACGGCTTGGGTCATCACGGCTTCATTCGCCAGGGCCAGATTGAACAGGGCGAGCAGATCGGGCGTATCCACCCAGTGTTGGCGATAGCTTTCGGCAAACCCGATATCGCCCTGCCGCAGGATCGCACCGGCGGCGCGCCAGTCATGCACATGCAGCTCGGCACGTGGCTCCGCCCCCATCTGTCCGAAATGACCAACCTGCCCCTGCGGGTCCACCAAGGTCAGCGAACCACTTTGCAATCGGGACAGCATCGCCACAAAGGCACGGGCCGGGAGAGGCAGCTTGGTCGTCGGATAGGGCAGGACAAGGTCGGTCCGGTTCATGGCGACACCTCGTTGTTATGAGTGAGTTCAAAAGCCGGCGGTTGCGGCTTGCGGAAGAAGGGCACGCCACCGAGCCAGAGTCGAAGCGCCTGCCAATGAATGCGTGCCACCACACCAAAGGTCAGCAATGGCATGCGAAGCAAAGTCGCCAGCACGAGCGGCCGGCTGATGGCCTGCGCCGAGCCCCACATGGCGGTCTTGAGCAAAGGCAGCGGGTCGCTGGCATCGTCGTGATAATCAATCACCATCACGTGGCGCTCGCTGCCGGACAAGAGGCGGAAGCGATAATTGCCACGCACCTCACAGAACGGCGAGACGTGAAACACTTTGCGGCAACGCAGGATGGTGGTGGCAGTAATCGGACCCTGATCGGGGGCAGTCAACACGTACTGATGGCGCTCGCCAAACGTGTTGTTGACCTCGGCAATCACGATGCGCAGCTGCGCGTCGTGATCATGGCAGTACCAGAAGCTGACCGGCTTGAAGGCATAGCCCAGCACACGCGGAAAGGCATGCAGCCACACGGCACCACCGGGCCGCTGCAAGCCGGCCGCCGCGAGGCGGGTATCGAGCCAGGCAAGCAGATCGCTACCGTCTCGCGCACCATGATCCGCCGCCTGGAAACTCACCGCGGCAAGCCGGTTGATGCCGAACCACCAGCTTCCGCTGCGGACTTGGGTATCGAGCTGGTCCAGACGCAAGCGCAGGAAAAAAACCGGATAGCTGAAGCGGTTGAGCCGTGGCCGGCTGCGCGCATGCATGACCGTGCCGACGCAGAGCTGGGCAGGTGGCACGTTGCGCGACGCGTTCTGGGTGATGTCAGTCATAGACAGCTTCCCAGGGCGGGGTGACGCCCAGATGACGCGCCACCCTCAGGGCAGCCTTGAGGCCGTCTTCATGAAAACCGTACCCAGCCCAGGCACCGCAGAACCAGGCGCGATCCAGGCCTTGTATGGATGGCAGGCGCTTTTGTGCGGCAATGGCTGGGGCATCCATGACCGGGTGTTCATAATCAAAACGTGCCAGCTGGTGCGCCGCTGCAGGCGGCTGATGGGGATTGAGCGTCACCACCACAGGCGTGGTGAAGGGCAAGGGCTGCAGCTGGTTGATGAGGTAACTGACCGCGACCGGACGCTCGCCGCTGTCTCCAGCTTGGGAAAGATAGTTCCAGGCCGCCCACACGGATGATCGACGTGGCAGAAGCGCAGGGTCGGTATGCAGCCAAGCCTCGTTGGACTGGTAGCGGAACTGGCCAAGCACCGCGCGTTCCTGTGGCTGGGCATCCAGCAGGGCCAGCGTGGTCGGCGCGTGGCAGGCAAACACCACCCCGTCAAACTCGCGCGTGTCCTGTACGGACTCGATCGTCACGCCTGCCACGTGGCGACGAACCGAACGAACCGGGCAGGCCACCCGCGACTCGGTAATACCTGCCAGCAACTTGCTCACGTACTCGCGGCCGCCACCCAGCACGGTTTTCCACTTGGGCCGCCCCTCCACCTGCAAGAGCCGATGGTTCAGACAGAAGTTGAGGAAGGTTTCAGCGGGAAAACCCAGAATATCCTGTACCGACGACGACCAGATGGCAGCGGCCATGGGTAGCAGATACCAGTCACGCATCGTGCTGCCATAGCCGTGATGCGCCAGTAACTCACCAAGCGTCCAGCCATGCTCACGCGCCTGCAAGAGATAAGCCGGGGCATGGCGGTTGAAGCGCAGGATCTCTACCAGCATGCACCAGAACGCCGGCCGCAACAGATTGCGCTTCTGCGCGAACACCGTGCCCAGATTGGTGCCGGCCCACTCGACATCGGGACGATCGAGCGAGACAGCAAAGGTCATGTCGCTGGGGTGGGTTGCGACCTCAAGATGCGCAAAAAGCTGGATCAGATTGGGGTACGTCAGGTCGTTATGGACCAGAAATCCGGTATCCACCGGCGCGGTCTTGCCCTCAAGCGTGACCTCGACCGTATTGGTATGACCGCCAAAATAGGCATTGGCCTCGTACAGACACACTCGGTATCGCTTGCTCAGCAGCCAGGCTGCAGCAAGACCGCTGATGCCGGCACCAATCACGGCGATACGGGCACCTTCTGGCAATGGGGGCGTTAGCGTGTTCATGCCCAGACTGTAGAGTCACCCTGTACATTAGTCAATGTTTTGTACAGTACTAAATGGATACCACCCCATTTGGTGTTCAGCACAGACCGGGCGAGCGTGTAACATGCCGGCCATGAGAGCCGACTGGGACATCTTTTGCAACGTCATTGATAACTATGGCGATATCGGCGTGGCGTGGCGCCTGGCCCGGCAAATCGCCAGCGAACGAGGCGAAACCGTGCGTCTCTGGGTGGATGATCTGGCCGTTTGCCAGCAGCTGGTGCCCGAGCTGGATACATCCCTCGCTGTTCAACGTTGTAGAGGGGTTGATATCCGCGCCTGGCCCAGCGAATTTCCGGCAGAGACACCGGCACATCGTGTCATCGAAGCCTTTGCATGCCGACTGCCCGATACTTACCTGAACGCAATGGCAACCCAGACGCCGCCGCCCGTCTGGATCAATCTGGACTATCTGAGCGCCGAGATCTGGGCCGAGGATTGCCATGGCCTCCCCTCCCGTCACCCACGCTTGCCGCTGACACAGCAATTTTTCTTCCCCGGCTTCAGCGCACGAAGTGGTGGGCTACTCAGGGAGGCCGGGCTGATCGAGCGGCGACAGCGCTTTGCGCGCGATCCCGCCTTGCAAGCCGAATGGCTGGATCAGCTTGGCATCGAACACGCACTACCAAGGGTGTCCCTCTTCTGTTACGCCAATGCCGCCCTCCCCGCGCTGCTGGAAACCTGGGCGACAGGCCCGGCCATGCAACTCTTCGTCACCGACGGCAAAGCCCGCACACAGGTCGCAGACTGGCTGGGCAAACCCTTGCACAGTGGCGACAACCTGACTATCGGCGCCTTGCAACTGCATGCGCTGCCTTTTCTGAGTCAGGACGACTATGACCATCTGCTCTGGTCGTGCGACCTGAACTTCGTTCGCGGCGAGGATTCTTTCGTGCGCGCACAATGGGCAGCTAGACCCATGGTCTGGCACATCTACCCGCAGCAGGATGCCGCCCATCTGATCAAGCTGCAGGCATTCCTGGAACGCTATCTGCAGGATTGGCCAGCGGATGCGGCCAACGCCGTCAGCGCCTTCTGGTCGGCCTGGGTGAATGAAGATGCAGTGGCTTGTCGGCAACACTGGCCAGCCATTCAGGACAGCCTGATACAACAGCGCACCCTGGCAAAAGCCTGGGCAGATCAGCTTGCCTCCCAGCCCGATCTGCTGACCCGCCTGGCCCGCGTTTGAGTGAGATACGACTGATCAGTGGGCCGAGCGGGCCGTGACAGGTCCACACTACCCTGCAAGCAACAACGCGCCGCAGCAAGCCCGGACAAACCCGATGGCAAACAGCCGCGACCGACGCGCGCTACAAAGTGGCACGCGCACAAGCGGGCCGGGTATAATGCTGCGTTTTTTCAACCGCTTATCCTCGCAGCAAGGCAAACAGCATGAAAACCGCAATGGAACTCCGCGCCGGCAACGTCGCGATGGTCGACGGCAACCCGATGGTCGTCCAGAAGGCCGAATACAACAAGTCCGGCCGCAACGCCGCCGTCGTCAAGATGAAGTTCAAGAACCTGCTGACCGGCCAGGGCATGGAATCGGTCTACAAGGCCGACGAAAAGTTTGACGTCGTCGTTCTCGACAAGAAGGAGTGCACCTACTCCTACTTCGCCGACCCGATGTATGTGTTCATGGATACCGAGTTCAACCAGTACGAAGTTGAAGCCGAGAACATGGGCGACGCCGTGAACTACATCGTCGACGGCATGGAAGATGTCTGCGAAGTGGTGTTCTACGAAGGTCGCGCGCTGTCGGTTGAACTGCCGACCACCATCGTTCGTGAAGTCGAGTACACCGAACCCGCCGTTCGTGGCGACACCTCGGGCAAGGTCATGAAGCCGGCCAAGCTGGTAGGCACCCCCTACGAGCTGCAAGTGGCTGCCTTCATCGAAATCGGTGACAAGATCGAAATCGATACCCGCACCAACGAGTTCAAGAAGCGCGCCTGATCATCGCGTTGCGGCTTGGGTAAAAAGCAGCCTGCGGGCTGCTTTTTTCTTGTCTGCATGCGATGGATGGACACGCGGGCGACTTGTGCTATAGTCCGGCCAATCGCAATTTGGTGAACGATTGTTCTACGAACCACAGGAAAACATCATGGACGACAACAAGAGCAAGGCCCTCGCCGCCGCCCTGGCGCAGATCGAAAAGCAGTTCGGCAAAGGCTCGATCATGAAGATGGGCGAAGCGCAGATCGAGAATGATCTGCAAGTCGTCTCCACCGGCTCGCTGGGACTCGATCTGGCCCTTGGCGTCGGTGGCCTGCCGCGCGGCCGGGTTGTTGAAATCTATGGTCCGGAATCCTCGGGTAAAACCACCCTGTGCCTGCACGCCGTGGCCGAAATCCAGAAGCTCGGCGGTGTGGCTGCCTACATCGATGCAGAAAATGCGCTGGATCCGGTATATGCCGGCAAGCTGGGCGTGAACGTCAGCGACATGCTGATCTCGCAACCGGATACCGGCGAACAGGCACTCGAAATCGCCGACATGCTGGTCCGCTCGGGTGGCGTGGATGTCATCGTGATCGACTCGGTTGCGGCCCTGGTACCCAAGGCTGAAATCGAAGGCGAGATGGGCGACCAGCTGCCCGGCCTGCAGGCACGCCTGATGTCGCAAGCGCTGCGCAAGCTCACCGGCAATATCAAGCGTACCAATACGCTGGTGATCTTCATCAACCAGATCCGCATGAAGATCGGCGTGATGTTCGGCAATCCCGAAACCACCACGGGCGGCAATGCACTCAAGTTCTACGCTTCCGTCCGGCTCGACATCCGCCGCACCGGTGCCATCAAGAAGGGCGATGAGGTGGTGGGTAACGAGACCCGGGTCAAGGTCGTCAAGAACAAGGTCGCCCCGCCCTTCCGCGAGGCCAACTTCGACATCCTGTATGGCCAGGGCATCAGCCGCGAAGGGGAAGTCGTCGAACTTGGCGTGATCCACAAAATTGTCGAGAAGTCTGGCGCTTGGTACGCCTACGGTGGCAACAAGATCGGCCAGGGCAAAGACAATGCCCGTGAGTACCTGCGGGAGAATCCGGCGCTGGCCCGCGAGATCGAGAACAAGATCCGCCAGGCTGTGGGCGTCAGTGCGCCGCTGCCCGCCGAACGGGAAGAGGAAGAACTCGATCCGGATCTCGCCTGACACCCGCAAGGCCACGACCGGCCTTGTCGTGGCCGCGCTGATGACTCAGCCCCCAATAGAAAAAGCCCGCTTGAATCGCGGGCTTTTTCTATTGGGTAGGCCGCAGGACATGCGGCTCTCGCCGGATGTTGCGGCAGACACGGATCAAATCAGGTTCTGTTCCGCGACACCCACATTCATGTCGAGCACCTGGCTACCGCCATCGCCCTCGCGTGACAGCGGGCTGACACGGCGCTCTTCCATCTCGTCGAGATAGGCATCATCCACATCACCGGTAATGTACTCACCCGAGAAGCATGATGTCTCGAACGCGGTGATCTTGCCCGAGCTGGCATCCGACACGGCCTGCACCAAGGCATCCAGGTCTTGATAGAACACTGCATCCGCGCCGATCTCGGCAGCAATCTGCTCATCCGACCGACCAGTGGCAATCAACTCGGCGCGGGTAGGCATGTCGATCCCGTAAACATGCGGGAAACGGACAGGTGGTGCCGCCGAGGCAAAGTACACCTTCTTGGCGCCTGCTTCGCGCGCCATCTGCACGATTTGCTTGGACGTGGTCCCACGTACGATGGAGTCGTCCACCAAGAGTACATTGCGGCCCGTAAATTCAACCGCGATGGCATTGAGCTTCTGGCGTACCGACTTCTTGCGGGTGGCCTGGCCAGGCATGATGAAGGTCCGACCGATGTAACGGTTCTTCTGGAACCCCTCGCGATACGGCAAACCAAGGTGATTGGCCAGCTGCAAGGCGCTGGGGCGACTGGTATCCGGGATGGGAATCACCACGTCGATATCGAAATCGGGAAGATCGCGGCGAATCTTGTCGGCGAGGTTATCGCCCATATTGAGCCGCGCCTGATACACCGAAATGCCATCCATGACCGAGTCAGGACGGGCAAAGTAGACATGCTCGAAAATGCACGGCACCAGCTTGGGCTTGTCGGCGCACTGGCGGCTGTGCAGCTTGCCATCCATGGTAATGAACAATGCCTCGCCCGGTGCCACATCCCGGACCATCTTGAAGCTCATGGTATCGAGTGCAACCGACTCGCTGGCCACCAGATACTCGGTGCCTTCGGGTGTCGCATGCTCGCCCAACACAAGCGGGCGAATCCCGCTAGGGTCGCGGAAAGCCACAAGGCCGTAGCCCGCAATGATGGCAACCACTGCATAGGCACCGCGAACGCGGCGGTGAACAGCGGCAACCACATCAAAAATGGTATCGGGCTTGAGGGTGAAACCAGTTGCCCGCTTTTGCAGCTCGTAAGCAAATACATTGAGCAGTGCTTCGGAGTCGGAATTGGTGTTGATGTGCCGCAGATCGTTGCGGTACATCGCCTCCTTGAGTTCCTTGTGGTTCGTCAGATTGCCGTTGTGGGCCAGCACAATGCCGAAGGGGCTGTTCACATAGAACGGCTGGGCCTCCGCAAGGCTGGAAGCCGAGCCTGCCGTGGGATAGCGGACATGGCCAATGCCGAGGTTACCCATCAGGGAGCGCATGTTGCGGGTACGGAATACATCCGCGACCAGCCCCTGTCCCTTGTGCATATGCATCACGCCACTCTGCTCTGCGGTAACGATACCAGCCGCATCCTGCCCACGGTGCTGGAGTACCAGCAGGCCGTCATACAGAAGCTGGTTGACCGGTGATTTTGCAACTACCCCGAGAATGCCACACATGATGCGTCCTTACGTTCCGAACCGTGGACCGGCCGATCAATTCGACTGGTCATTCAAACTTGATATGCTGCGCCAGCTGCACAGGCAGCCAAGGCTTGAGGGCAATCGCCAGCGCCTCGAATGGCGGGCTGAACATGGCATTCCGCCACATGGGCTGGCGCGGCAAACTGGTGAGTCCGCCGACAATGACAAAAGCCAGCACGATCAACACGCCCCGCGCAAGCCCGAAGAGTGCGCCGATAAACCGATCCAGCGGCGCAAGCCCGCTGGCGCGCACAAACTGGGCAATCGTGATACGGATAATCGCTGACACAAACCACACGCCAAGCAGAATGCCCACGAAGCCGGCAATCAAACGCAACTCGTCTGTAGGCACATCAGCCGGCAGCATCGCGGCCACCTCTCCAGCGTAGCGCTGGGCGAGCCAGAAACCCAGTATCCAGGCTGCCAGCGACAGGACTTCCGATACACCACCCCTGAACACGGCCAGTACCACAGACAGGCCCACAATGATCAGAACGGCATAATCGAAAACTGTCATTTGCCGACAACAGTACTCGTTACGCCCGCAGCGGCGAGCTTGCCACGCACTTTTTCGGCAGCCTCACGCTGCGCAAACGGTCCTGCGCGCAAACGAGTCAGCGCGCCCTTGTCGGTATTCACGGTTTCGGTCTGGATGCTCACGCCGGCCTGGCGAGCCTTGCTTACTAGCCCCATTGCCTTGTCCTTGTCGGCAAAGGCACCAAGCTGGACAAAATAACGCTCACCACCGGTGTCGGCGGCTTTTACAGCGGGTTTGGCGGCAGGCTTGGCCGGCTCCTCATCCATCCCGTCCAGGATGCGCGCGGGATCAACGATGGGCTTGGGTTTGGAGACCGGCTTGGCGGCATCCGGCTTGGCAGTCGCAGGCTTATCGGCAATCGGCGCCGGCTGGACTGGGGGTGGGTTCAGTGGCTGCGCCGATGCAGGCTCTGGCTGCGGGGCCGGCACGGCTGGCGCGGGGTCCACCGGCACGACAGAACTGGCTTCGGGAACCGTCATGGCAGGCAGAGGCTGAGTTTGCGGTTTGGTTGCGGCAGGAACGGTACTCGAGAGGCCAGGTGAGGAGCTGACAATGTCCACCGACTGGTTGACCAGGCTTTGCGGGGGCCGGTCATCCATCACGGTCCAGAGCGCGATCAGCGCCATGAAGACAAGCGCAACAGCGCCAACCAGACGGCGGCGCGCACGTTTGCGCAGTACGGTAAGTTCTTCGCTGATCGGGGCGTCTGCCATGAAATCTCAGCGCGGCTTCAATGCAAGCATGTCAGCCACGACCTTGAAACAACCAAAGGCCGCGATTCTATCATTTTCGCCTGCCGCCCGCCTTGCCGCCGCATAGGCCTCTGCCACATCCGGATACACTTGTACCCGACCCGGTGCGCCACTAGCAACAATCTGCCTGGCGATATCGTCTGCACTGGCGGCACGGGGAACGTCGAGCTGAGCAATATGCCAGACATCGATCTGGTCCTTGAGCAAGGCAACGATGCCCGCCACGTCCTTATCGGCCAGACCACTGAAAATCGCATGTGTTGTAGGGAAAAAACCCTGATTGGCGAGATTCTGAGCCAAAGCTGCAGCCGCATGCGGGTTGTGGGCGACATCCAGCACGATGGACGGGCGCCCCGGCAGTACCTGAAAACGTCCCGGCAGGCTTACTTCCAGAAGGCCACGCTTGAGGGCACCGATACTCACCGGCAGGCGCGCGTTCAGCGCATCGAGTATGGCGATGACCAAACTCGCATTGCCCAGTTGGAACGCGCCGCGCAATGCCGGAAATGGCAAACCGGGTTTCTGGCCGTTGCGGCCACGCCAGCGCCACTGGGTCGTTTCATTGGTGTAGCCAAAGTCCTTGCCGATCACCTGCAGGTCAGCACCGATATTGGCAGCATGATCAAGCAGCGATCGGGGCGGATGAGGATCGGCACAGAAGGCCACTTTGCCTGCGCGGTAGATACCGGCTTTCTCAAAGCCGATTGCCTCTCGCGTATCACCCAGATAAGACTGGTGGTCCAGATCCACGCTCACCACCGCCGCCACATCGGGTTCAAAGACATTGACGGCATCGAGCCGGCCGCCTAAACCCACCTCCAGCACCGCTACATCAACACCCGTGGCCATGAACTGGTGCATGGCCGCCAGCGTACCGAACTCGAAATAGGTCAGCGATATGTCGCCACGGGCCGCTTCCACTGCACGGAAGCTGCTGACAATGGCCGCATCGTCAGCTGGCTGCAAATCAATACAGACGCGCTCGTTGTAATGAATCAGGTGTGGACTGGCATAAGCACCCACGCGATAGCCCGCTGCACGGTACACCGCGGCGAGCATAGCGCAGGTGGAACCCTTGCCGTTGGTGCCGCCCACGGTAATGACTGGGAATGCAGGCTTGAGCTCCATCCGGCTTGCCACTTCGGCAACCCTGGCCAAGCCCATGTCGATGGCAGTAGCGTGCAGGCGCTCAAGGTAGGCAAGCCATTCCTGCAGGCTGTCGGAGTCAAAACGCATGGCGTATCCACGATGGACAGATCCTGTCGTGGATTGCCATCTTCAAGAAAGGTTGCCGATCAGAATACCGGGCTGGCCTGTTTGGTCAGCACGGCCAGCATGGTCGCAAGGCGTTGCCGTAGCTCCCTGCGATCAATGATGAGGTCGATTGCACCCTTTTCAAGCAGGAACTCGGCACGCTGGAAACCCTCCGGCAGCGTCTCGCGTACTGTTTGCTCAATAACTCGCGGACCGGCAAAGCCGATCAGCGCCCCCGGTTCTGCAATCACCACATCACCGAGGAAAGCAAACGAGGCGGACACCCCGCCCATGGTCGGGTCAGTCAACAGTGAGACAAAGGGCAAACCCTCGTCGGCCAAGCGCGTGAGGATGGCGCTGGTCTTCGCCATCTGCATCAGCGAGGTCAAACCTTCCTGCATCCGCGCGCCGCCCGAGGCAGAGACACAGATGAAGGCACAGCGGTTCTCGATGGCCGCTTGCACGCCTCGAGCGAAACGCTCCCCGACCACCGACCCCATCGAGCCGCCAATGAACTTGAATTCGAAGGCCGCAACGACCACCGGAAGCGAATGGATGGCGCCCTGCATGACGACCAGTGCGTCATCCTCGCCACTGCTCTCGCGGGCCGCGGTCAGCCGCTCGGGATAGCGTTTGGAGTCCTTGAACTTGAGAAAGTCGACAGGACGGACTTCAGCGCCAATTTCGATGCGCCCTTCGGCATCCAGCATCAGGTCCAAACGGCGGCGCGCCGAGATGGCGTTATGGTGGCTGCACTTGGGACAGACATCGAGATTGTTCTCAAGGTCGGTGATATACAGCACTGCCTCACAGGCCGAACACTTGCTCCACAAGCCTTCAGGAACGGATTTGCTTGTCCCCGCGGGCTTGGCTTTGATTTTTGGGGGTAGCAGCTTTTGCAACCAGCTCATTGTCGTCTCCAGCTCGCATGCAAATCTAGCGAGCGCTTGAAAATTCAAAGGGCCGCACTGGCGGCCCTCTCTTTTGTCTTAGTCCCGGGCAGCATCCATCGCGCCACGGACTTCCCGAAGGAACGCCGTTAGCCTTGGCGCAGCGTCAGCACCATGCTCCTCAATCTCCTGCACAAGGCGACTGCCGATGATGACGGAGTCAGCGACGCGGGCGATGGCCTGTGCGGTTGCGGCGTCACGTATGCCGAAACCTACTCCGATCGGCAGGCTCAATTGTCCACGCAGTGCCGCAATGCGTTCTGCGACATCGCTGGTATCAAGCGTGGCCGCACCGGTTACGCCCTTGAGCGACACATAGTACACATAGCCAGCCGCGTGCTTGGCAACCTCGGCCACACGGGCGGGTGGCGTGGTCGGCGCGAGCAGGAAAATCGGGTCAAGACCGTGCGCCTTGAGCGTACCGGACAGTGCCCCAGCCTCTTCCGGTGGCAAATCCACGGTCAGCACGCCATCCACACCCGCCTCTGCGGCGGCTGCCGCAAAGGCGGAATAGCCCATGGCCTCTACGGGATTGGCATACCCCATCAGGACTACAGGCGTGTCTGCATCCCGGCGGCGGAAATCGCGCACCATATCCAGCACCTGGCTGAGGCTGACACCATGCGCAAGGGCTCGTTCGGAGGCGCGCTGGATGACAGGACCATCGGCCATGGGGTCAGAAAACGGCACGCCCAGCTCAACAATATCGGCCCCACCTGCCACCAGGGCGTGCATCAGACCCACGGTGGCAGCAGGATGCGGATCCCCTGCCGTTACAAAGGGGATCAGGGCCTGCTTGTTCTGCGCACGAAGGCGCTCGAAAGTCGTCTGGATACGGGGCATAGTTCTCAGTAGGTCCGTCTGCCGGCACCCGAAGGCGCCGACAATGGGCCGCTATTCTAGCAAGAGGCAGGCTGTTCGCGCTGACTGAAGATGGATGATCAGAGTTCGATGCCGGAAATCCGGGCCACCGTGGGGATATCCTTGTCACCTCGGCCGGACAGATTTACCAGAATGGCCTGATCACGCTTCAACGTGGGGGCCAGCTTGCGGGCATGGGCTAGTGCATGGCTCGACTCCAGAGCAGGAATGATGCCCTCGGTACGGCACAGCTCATGAAAAGCTGCCAAAGCCTCATCGTCATTGGCCGCCGTGTACTCGACGCGGCCGATGTCCTTGAGATAACTGTGCTCGGGGCCCACGCCCGGATAATCCAGGCCGGCAGAAATCGAGTGGGTCTCGATGATCTGGCCATGGTCATCCTGCATCAGATAGGTGCGGTTACCATGCAAAACACCGGGGCGCCCTGCCGAGAGCGGCGCAGCATGACGACCGGTATCGACACCATCACCACCTGCTTCCACACCGATCATGCGCACACCCGGCACCTGGATGTAGGGGTAGAACATGCCGATCGCATTGGAACCACCGCCCACACAGGCCACTACCACATCGGGCTGACGGCCCAGCATGTCCTGCATCTGCACCTTGGATTCCTCGCCAATCACCGCCTGGAAGTCACGTACCAGCATGGGATACGGATGCGGGCCTGCGGCCGTGCCCAAGATGTAGAAGGTGGAATCGACGTTGGTCACCCAATCGCGCATGGCTTCATTGAGCGCATCCTTGAGCGTGCGGGAACCAGAGGTCACCGGCACCACTGTCGCCCCGAGCAGCTTCATCCGGTACACATTGGCCGCCTGGCGCTGAACATCTTCAGCGCCCATGTAAACCACACATTCCATGCCATAGCGCGCGGCTACGGTCGCTGATGCAACACCGTGCTGACCGGCACCGGTTTCGGCAATGACACGCTTCTTGCCCATACGCCGCGCGAGCAAAGCCTGACCGATGGTGTTGTTGATCTTGTGCGCGCCCGTATGGTTCAGGTCTTCCCGCTTGAGATAGATTTGCGCGCCACCAAGCTGCTCGGACCAGCGCTTGGCGTGATAAATCGGGCTGGGACGGCCAACGTAGTGCGCCAGCTCATAGCGATATTCGGCCATGAATGCCGGGTCCGCCTTGGCACGTTCGTACTCCTGACGCAACTCATCCAGCGCAGCCATCAGGGTTTCTGCGACGTAAACACCACCATAGTCACCGAATCGACCACGCAGGTCCGGCAAGGTGTAGTGATCGGGAATGGCAAAATCGAGGGTGGACATCCGGTATTTCCGCTTAACGAGTGGCTGCTCAGGCAGCTTGTTGGACAGTACGAATGAAGGCTTCGATCAGCCCGGCGTCCTTGACGCCGCGACTGGACTCCACGCCACTGGAGACATCAACAGCCCAAGGCTTGATCCGCTGGATGGCGGCGCCGACATTCGCAGCATCCAGCCCGCCCGATAACACCAGCGGCATGGGCAGTTCAGGCGGAATCAGGCCCCAATCGAAGGACTTGCCGGTCCCGCCGGGTGCCGCTTCGGACCAGGCATCCAGCAGCAGACCTCGGGCATCGGCATAGCGATCGGCAAATTCTAGCAAATCCACCCCCGGTTTCACGCGGACTGCCTTGATGTAGGGCCGACCGAACGAGCGGCAATACTCGGGCGTTTCGTCACCATGAAACTGCAACATATCCAGCGGCACGGTACGCAACACACCGTTCACCATGGCCGGATCGGCATCCACAAACAAACCCACCGTACTCACAAACGGCGGCAAAGCGGCGACAATTTCATGGGCACGGTTCATGGTGACATTGCGCGGACTGGGGGCATAGAACACCAGTCCGATTGCATCGGCACCGAGTAGCGCGGCAGATTTGGCCATGGCGACATCGCGCAGGCCGCATATTTTGATACGTGTGGTCATGCCATCAAGCCGGTCTCAAATCAGACCAGATAGTGGCGGAACGAGGGCTCACTGGCAATGGCAAAGCGGTCTGGATAGCTCACGCCGGCAAAGTAGAGCCCATCCGGCATGAAGGTCGGCGGCGCCATGGTGCGGTCGCGCGCGGCCAGCAACTCCCCCATCCATGCGGGTTCGGCGGCCCCCTTACCGATATGGATCAGGGTGCCCATCAGGTTACGGACCATGTGGTGCAAAAAGCCGCCAGCCGATAAATCGATGGTGTACAAACCCTGCGCATGGGCAATGTCACAGCGGGTCAGGGTCTTTACCGGACTCTTGGCCTGGCATTCAGACGAGCGGAATGAGGAGAAATCGTGCTCGCCGATCAATAGTCGGGCCGCAGCCTGCATGCGCGCCATATCGAGCGGCGCATGGTGCCAACCGACCTTTCCCGCCAGCAAGGCCGAACGGACCGGGTGATTGAGCAACAAATAGCGATAGTGCCGGGCGGTGGCCGAAAAGCGGGCATGGAAGGTGTCATCTACTTCACGGGCCCAGCATATGGCAATCTCGGCGGGCAGGAAGGTATTGACGCCACGAACCCAAGCCGTGATGGGCCGATCAGCCTGCGTATCGAAATGGGCAACCTGCATGGTGGCATGCACACCGGTATCTGTTCGTCCGGCTGCATGGACACGAATCGGTTCGCCGGCCATGCGACTGAGGGCCCGTTCGAGAACATCCTGCACGGTGTTGCCGCCGGGCTGGGATTGCCAGCCGCGATAAGCGCGTCCGTCGTATTCAATACCGATTGCGATGCGCATGCGCCGATCTACCCCGCTGAACCCTGAGACACACCCAAGAAAAAAGCGTGGATCTCATCGATCCACGCTTTTTTGATTTTACCAGCTAGTGACGCTCAGAGCTGTGCCAGCAAGGCCTCTGCTGTCGCCTTCTGCTCGGCATTCCCCTCGCTGGAGGCTTCTTGCAGGATCTCGCGAGCACCTTCGGTGTCCCCCATGTCGATGTAGGCGCGAGCCAGATCGATCTTGGTGGTAACCGGGTCATCGAGTTCAGCACCGAAGTCGATGACATCACCGGTGCTGGCTGCCTCCGGGGCAATATCGAGATCAAGACTGATATCGTCAAGCGGCAGGTCCGGCGTTGCCATCGAAGCGGGTTGTGCGGCCAAGTCGGCATCCACATCAAAATTGAAGTCAAGGCCCGTTGCCAGGTCCGGTGCATCCAGCTCGGCCATGGGCGCCTCGGCTGCAGGTGCCGACAGATCCGGCAAGCCCATGTCCGGCATGTCCAGAGCCACCTCGGCTGCGGGCGCTGCTTCAGCCGGCATGTCCAGAGGAATATCCAGCGAAAGGATACCGTCATCCGCAGCGGGCTCGGCAGCAACCGCTGCGGGTGCAGCCTCCGCAGGTGCATCCAGATCAAAACCGCCGATATCAAAATCCATGGATTCAGCCACGGGAGCGGGGGACTCTGCCTCTGCCGTCAGGCCGGGGACATCCAGATCCAGATCAGCAATCTGGTTGTCATCCATCACCGCCGGCGCGGCTTCAGCAGCGGGTTCAGAGCCAAAGCCCAGATCGAAATCGAGGCTGTTGCCTGCCTCCGATGCCGCTTCATCGGCCGTGGCGGGCACATCAAGCTGGAAATCCAGATCAGTCGCAGGCATGGGTACTTCAGCGGCGATCGGGCTGTTGAGGCGCGTGGTTTCGCTCAGCTCACCCAGCGTGCCGGCCGACAGGATCATCGTCTTGTCGAGATCGCCCGTATCAACGGGCGCCTGCTGCTGATAGAGCGAGTTCTGCGGATCCAGCACCCGGCCCATTTCGGCGGCCTGTGCCCACAAGGCACCCTGCCCCTGCGTTGCCGTGTAGAGCTCCTGCGCAACAGATTCAAACGCACCGGCATTCTTGCGGGCGTTGTAGATTTCAAGCAGCTTGAGGCGCACCTCTTGACGACTACCGTCGCGCGTCAGGGCGTCCTTCAGGATTTCTTCCGCTTGGGTGTCACGGCCATAGGCCATGTACACCTCGGCTTCAGCAATCGGGTCGACCTCGTCCGTATCAATCGTGCCCAAACCCGCACGGCTGAAATCAGTCAGGAAAGAATTCTCGGTCACGCCAGTGCTGATCACGGCGCCACCGGTATTGCCCACCATGGTGTTGGACTTGAGGTCGGAGCCGGTGATCACGCTGTCTTCAAAATTGCCCTTCTTGCGGCGACGAAGCGCCCAGATAGCACCACCAGCGGCCATCATCAGCGCAATCAAGCCGCCGCCAAGGACCAGGGGATTTTCCAGCAGGGTAGGCTCGGGTTCCGGCTCAGGTGGTGGAAGCGGCTTCTTCTTGGGTTTTGGCTTCGCCGCTTCTGGCTCAGCAGCGGGCTGCTTGGGCAGCTCGGGTGCCTTGACGATTTCTGCCGGCTTGGCCTCCTCGGCCTTGACGGGTTCAGCCGGCTTCTCTTCAACAGGCTTTTTCACTTCAACAGGTGCCGGCTTAGGCTCAGGCTTGATCTCGGCAGGCTTGGGATCAACCTTGGCTTGCGGCTTGGCAGCCTGTGCCTTGGCCGCATCGGCCTGCTTCTGCAGCTCGGCGCCCTGCTTGTTCTTGAGCGCCAGCAAGTCTTCAAGCTTCTTGTTGGTCTTTTCCAGCTCGGCGACGCGGGTATTCGCTTCAGCCAGGGCCTTCTGGCGAGCCGTTGCCTCTCCCTCCAGTGACTGGACCCGCTCCTTGAGCTTGGTCTCGTCGCCCTTGGAGAGCTTCAACGTATCTTTGGCGCTGGTTTCCTTGCTCGCGCCCTTGTCTTCGACCTTGGTCGCAATCTTGCCGCTCGCGCCGGTTTCGGTCGCAGCCGATACCGGTGCAGCGTCGGCGAGCTTGGCGCGATAGGCACGCCAGTCTTCCGCCTGCATGCGCACTTCGCGGCGGGCCTCGGCAACATCAATTGCAGCGACGGTCTCACGGGCGGGGATGGTGAGTACTTTGCCCTTCTTGAGGCGGTTCATATTGCCATCGAAGGCATCGGCATTTTCCCGATAGAGGCCTACCAGCATCTGATCGAGACTCACGCCCTCGGGCATGTTCATATTGGCCACGCCAACCAGCGTATCGCCACCCTTGACGGTGTAAGCCTGCTCACCACCCGCCTGCTCAGGCTCGGGCTTTGGTTGCGGCTTGGGCTGGGCCGGCGGCTCCGCCGGTTTGGCTTCAGGTGCTTTGGGCGGCGGCGCCAGCACAACGGCCGGCTTGGGCGCAGCTACCGGCTTTCCCGGCGCCACCTGCGACGGAGAAGGCTGGGGGGCAGCAGGCGCAGCAGCAACCGGTGCCACACCGGCAGCGTTGTAACCGATCGGGTCCAGCAAGGCGGTGTACTCACGCAATACCTTGCCACCCTCCCACTTCAGCTCGACGAGAAAATCGAGAAAAGGCTCGTTGACGGACTGGGCCGAAATGATCGAGATGAAATGCTGCCCGTTGCTGCGCTTTTCCAGATTGAAACGCAGGCCCAGGGACGCAGCGGGGAAGTCGATTTGCGCGTCTCGGTGGGAATCGGGCGAGGCCAATGCGGCGCGCAGCGAGTCGACTTCGGAGTTCTGTACGGCCACCAGATCGATTTCAGCACGTAGCGGCTGCCCCAGACCCGACAGGACATTGAGCCTGCCCAGACCTGCAGATTGGGCAAACAGCGGCAGTGCCGCCAAGGCTACGGCCATCGCTGTGGCTTTGAGTTTTGATTTGATTCGCACGGCTCCCACCTTTATGCGGAGTCACAATTTCAATAAGTAAATTAACATCATGGAGTTACACACGCAAGCTAACGTGCATTCTCATTTATAGTGCCACCTCATGTGAAATAACCACCTGCATTTGCGGCTTTTATTTCAATGAGATAGCCGATGATCTAGCTGTTCCGCCCGCAACACCCGCGAGGACGGCACCCTGTCAATCTGCCAGTTCTGAATCGCCCATTGCCAGATATCGGCCAGCTTTTCATTTAATAAAGCCGGCGGTGGCGATAAGCCCAGTGCTTGCATGGCGGCCCACAATTGCCGGCCGGCATCGGCCGGATCCAGCGCCGGCGCCAAGGTTTGTTTACTCAGCTTTTCGCCATTGGCATTCACCAAAACCGGCACATGCGCATATTGAAG
The DNA here is from genome assembly GCF_027257935.1 of Chitinimonas sp. BJYL2. Taxonomy (NCBI): domain Bacteria; kingdom Pseudomonadati; phylum Pseudomonadota; class Betaproteobacteria; order Neisseriales; family Chitinibacteraceae; genus Chitinimonas; species Chitinimonas sp. BJYL2. The sequence goes on from NZ_JANZKW010000004.1 coordinate 200,329, forward strand.
CGAAGGATATGAAAGGCAGCGCTGAAGATGAATTTGGCGCGGTGTTGAATCGATCAAATCAGCACCGCGAACGACATGGGTAATTCCCTGCTCGGCATCATCGACGACCACCGCCAATTGATAGGCATAAAAACCGTCGGCTCGCCGAAGCACAAAATCACCCACCTGATCCGCCAGGTTTTGTGATTGCATTCCCTGTATCGCATCGAGATATTGAATCGTTTCCACCCCCTCTACCCGGACCCGGATTGCCCGCGCAATTCGACCGACAGCCACGCCGTCACGGCATGTCCCGGGATAGACCGGTCCATCCACACCCGGCCTGCTGGTATCCGCAATCTCCTTGCGGGTGCAGGCGCAGCCATAGGCAAGGTGACGTGCTTGCAGGTCGGCCAGCGCGGCAGCGTAAAGCGCATGGCGCCGGCTTTGCAGAACCACCTCGCCATCCCACTCGAACCCGAATGCGGCAAGTGTGCGCAGGATGCCGTCGGTCGCGCCCGGCATTTCTCTGGGTGGGTCCAGATCCTCAATCCGCAGCAGCCATTCCCCACTCTGGGCGCGCGCATCCAGGTAGCTCGCCGTTGCGGCGAGCAAGGAGCCCGCGTGGAGCAGGCCCGTGGGGCTGGGCGCGAAACGTCCGCGATAGCGCGGAGGGATTATGCTGCTGGTGTCTTTGGAAATAACCATCCGGGGCGGGAGCGACAAAGTGCTTCTGATACAATGCGGCCGATTACGCCGCTTTATTGATTAGGGAATACGCCTCATGACCTACGTAGTGACCGATGCCTGCGTAAAGTGCAAATATACCGACTGCGTTGATGTCTGTCCGGTGGACTGCTTCCGCGAAGGGCCGAATTTTCTGGTGATCGACCCCGATGAGTGCATCGACTGCACGCTGTGTGTGGCCGAATGCCCGGTGGAAGCCATCTACGCCGAAGACGATGTGCCGGCTGACCAACAAGCCTATATCCAGATCAATGCGGAACTCTCCAAGAGCCCCAACTGGACAACCATCGTCGAGAAGAAGGACCCCCTGCCCGATCACGACCAGTGGGCAGGCGTCAAAAACAAGCTCGCCCATCTGGATCGCAACGGCGCCTGACCAGTCCACGCCTTGCACCACCGCAAACCCGGCTCCGGCCGGGTTTTCTTTTGCCTTGCATGGCGAGCAGGCCCACTCAGGTCGGTTCGCCCAGCCAGCGCCAAAGCGTGGTCCGGCTGATCCCAAGTTGCTTCGCCGCGCCAGCCCGATCGCCGCGCGCCGCCGCCAGCGCCTGCTCAGCCATGGCGCGGCGGCTCTGGCGACTCTGCGCGACGACAGGTGTCGCCGGTGACAATGCCAGCTCGGGTACGAGCTGGCGTATGTGCTCCTGGTCAAGACCCACGCGCCCACGGAGTGCAACTGCAAGCCGCTCGATGACATTCTGCAGCTCACGCACATTGCCCGGCCAAGGGTAACTGCGCGCAGCTTCCAGCAAAGGTGCAAGCAGGGCATCCACACCTTGGGTCGCCCCCGCTCGATGCATGGCGTCTCGCGCCAACCGGCCGGCAAGCAGTCGCAGATCCTCGCCGCGCTCCGCCAAAGCGGGCAGTCTCAGGCTCAGGATATTGAGCCGGTAGTACAAATCAGCACGGAAGCGCCCCTCCCCCACGCTGCGGCGCAAGTCCGCATGCGTAGCGGCGATGATGCGCACATCGACAGGCACGGGCTCACCGCCCCCAAGCCGCAGCACCTCACGCTCCTGAAGCACGCGCAACAGCCGGGTCTGCAACGGCAGCGGCATGTCGCCGATTTCATCCAGAAACAACGTGCCGCGATTCGCCAGTTCGATCAGGCCCGGCTTGCCGCCACGACGCGAGCCGGTGAACGCACCATCCTCATAACCAAACAGTTCGGATTCCAGCAATTGCTCGGGAAACGCGGCGCAATTGAGCGCCACAAATGGTGCAACAGCACGACGCGAAGCCAGATGGATACCCTGTGCAAACAGTTCCTTACCGGTGCCAGAGCCCCCTTCAATCAAGACTGCTGCATCTGATTCGGCGTAGCTCTGCGCAAGCACGCGAGCTGCGACGATGGCCGGTGACTCGCCTATCACATCCTCAAGGCGGTAACGCGCCCGAAACGCTCTGCGACGATCTGCCACCCGCAGGCTGCGCTCCGCGCGTTCAATGGCGGTGGCGTCCTGGAGGGTCAGCACTGCTCCCACCGTGACATCCCCTTCACGTAGCGGCAGGCGCTGTGTGACCAGTGGTCGGCCGGCCAGCTGCGTGACCTCGTCCCGGCGCGCTTCACCGTCGCGTATCACGGCAGCAAGCGACAACAGGGGTTCGATATCCGACAGGCGACGCCCCGCCGCCCAGGCAGGCGACACCCCCAACAAGCGGGCGAGTGCCGGATTCAGCGTTTGTACGCGCTCGTCGGCATCGACCGCCACCACGCCTTCGGACAAACTCTCCAGAATGTGATCCAGCCGGCGCCGCTTGGCTTCCTCGGCGCGTGCCACACGAACGAGTTCAAGCGCCGCTTCCAGCGCCACAGCGATCGACCCAGCCGAATACACGAGTACGGCCGGCAAACCCGCCTCTCGGGCTAGATGCACGATCTGGCTGGAACCCACAATCACCGGCCGATCATGCTGAGCCATATCCCGGAGCAGTTGCCGTGCTTCGTCATCGCGGTCGTAGACAAGCGCATTCACATCCGGGCGCAGCAGCGGCCTGAGCGCAACCAGCGATTCAGCGAGTCGGCTGCGGGTGAGCAGCACAATCCGTGGCGCCAGCTCGCTGGCGCGCGCCAAGGCGTGGAGGATGTCGTAGCCAGCCACCGGGATGGGACTGACCGGAATGGCCAGCTGCGTGCGCAACCTCTCGGCTGTTTGCCCGGCAGCAATCACGGCATCGACAAGACCGGATCGGACCAGGCCCTGGATCACATCCACAGCCTCGTCGCCCGAACGCTCAATCAGGCTGACTTCCGCGCGGCCACGAAACTCCGGCAGCTGGCGGCGTATCAATTCGGCAAGGCCCCGCGTGGCAACAGCGGCAATTCTGGGCATGGCGGCATGTTTCATGTTTCACAATGTAACATGGCGACCGTTTCATTATGAAACAAAGCCATGCTGAGAGAGTCCTTGCCATGGCACCCTTAGCGCACACTATGCTGATGAATCGCAAGGCTTTTCCACCTTGTCTGCGCTTGCTCGCGTGCTGCTGGCAAGGCTTTTGCAACACCTCGGTCTACTTCATCAGGAGACACCCCCATGTCCGCACGTTCCGCCGGTGCCCGCTTCCGCCAGGCTGTTGCCACTGAAAAGCCGTTGCAGATTGTCGGCGCCATCAATGCCTACGCCGCCATCCTCGCCGAACACTCGGGCCACAAGGCGCTGTATGTATCGGGTGGCGGTGTTGCCGCCAGCTCCTGCGGCATCCCCGATCTGGGTATTACCACGCTGGAAGACGTGCTGATCGATGTACGCCGGATTACCGATCGCACCGATCTGCCGGTGCTGGTGGACATTGATACTGGCTGGGGCGGCGCCTTCAACATCGCCCGCACTGTGCGGGAGATGATCCGCGCCGGCGCAGGTGCAGTGCATATCGAAGACCAGGTGCTGGCCAAGCGTTGCGGCCACCGCCCCGGCAAGGCGATTGTGTCGGCTGAAGAGATGGTTGACCGTGTCAAAGCCGCCGTCGATGCCAAGACCGATCCGGACTTCGTGATCATGGCCCGCACCGATGCACTGGCCGTAGAAGGCCTGCAAGCCGCCATCGACCGTGCCTGCCGTTGCGTGGAGGCAGGTGCCGACATGATCTTCCCCGAAGCCATGGAAAGCCTAGAGATGTACCAAGCCTTTGCGGATGCGGTGAAGGTGCCGGTGCTCGCCAATATCACCGAATTCGGCAAGACCCCGTTGTTCACACGCGATCAGCTGGGCAGCGTGGGTGTGAGCATGATGCTGTATCCGCTCAGCGCCTTCCGCGCCGGTGCCAAGGCGCAGCTGAATGTGTATGAGCATATCGCTCGCGAAGGCACGCAGCAGAATGTGCTCGACACCATGCAGACGCGCATGGAGCTGTACGACCACCTGGGCTACCACGTCTACGAGCAGAAGCTGGACGCGCTGTTCGCCGCCGAAGGCAAGGTTTGACCATGGCATTCGAGCTGCGTGGTCAGCGCGTCATCGTCCGCGACTGGCGCGATAGCGACCTGCCCGCCTGGGTGGCAATGAATGCCGACCCCGAGGTGCGCCGCTATTTCAACGGCACGCTCAGCGAGGAACAAGCGCTGGGCGAAGCGGGGCGCATTCGTGCCCATGCCGAGCAACACGGCTTCACTTTCTGGGCGCTGGAGATCCCTGGCGTGGCTGACTTTGCCGGCTTTGTGGGCCTGCTGCGCACAAGCTACGAAACCCCCTTCACGCCCTGCGTGGAAATCGGCTGGCGACTCAGCCGCGCTACCTGGGGCAAGGGGTACGCCAGCGAAGCAGCACGCCTGTGCCTGGATTACGGCTTTGAACAGCTGGGTCTGGACGAAATCGTCGCCATGACCACGGTGACGAACACACCTTCGCGCGCCGTGATGGAACGCATCGGCATGACACGCAATCCGGCTGACGATTTCAACCATCCCTTCCTTGAGGCCGGCCATCCGCTGCAAGCGCATGTGTTGTACCGCAAGCGCAAAGGCCAGCCATGAGCATCTGCCGGCTCGATCACTACAACCTCTGGGTGCCGGCCGATCAGGTCGAGACCGTGCGCGCGTTCTATTGCGATGTGCTGGGTTTTGAGGTCGGGCCGCGACCGGGTTTGTCCTCATCGGGCTACTGGCTGTATGCGGGCGGCGCGCCGCTCGTGCATGTGAGCGTACGTGGCAGCGACGGCCCCAGCCCCACCGGCATGCTTAACCACATTGCGTTTGCGGCGACTGATCTGGACCCGCTGCTGGCCCGTCTGCATACGGCAGGCATTGCTTATGACATCAAGCCTGCCGATCACAGCGGCCAGACCCAGCTTTTCTTCCGCGACACCTGCGGGTTGCGACTCGAAATCAACTGCCCGACGGCACCGTCGGCACTCTCAAAATAACTCTGGAGACACACCATGACCGAGCAAGTCCTGCCCAAGCCGAAGAAGTCTGTCGCCCTCTCGGGTGTTGCCGCCGGCAATACCGCCCTGTGCACCGTGGGCCGCAGCGGCAACGATCTGCACTACCGCGGTTACGACATTCTGGATGTGGCCGAAGCCTGCGAGTTTGAAGAGATTGCCTACCTGCTCGTGCACGGCAAACTGCCCAATACCGCCGAACTGACCGGCTACAAGCTCAAGCTCAAGTCGCTGCGCGGCCTGCCTGCCAGCGTCAAAGCCGTGCTCGAAGCCACGCCGGCTGCCGCCCACCCGATGGATGTGATGCGCTCGGGCGTATCGGCACTGGGCTGCGCGCTGCCTGAGAAGGACGACCACAACATCGCCGGCGCGCGCGACATTGCCGACAAGCTGATGGCATCGCTGGGTTCGATGCTGCTGTACTGGTATCACTACAGCCATAACGGCAAGCGCATCGAGGTGGAAACCGACGACGACAGCATCGGCGGCCATTTCCTGCACCTGCTGCATGGTGAGAAGCCGCGCGATAGCTGGGTTCGCGCCATGCACACCTCGCTGATCCTGTACGCCGAGCACGAATTCAACGCCTCCACCTTTACCGCCCGCGTGATTGCCGGCACGGGCTCGGACATGCACAGCGCCATCACCGGCGCGATCGGCGCACTGCGTGGCCCCAAGCATGGTGGTGCCAACGAAGTCGCCTTCGAAATCCAGAAGCGCTACAACACACCCGATGAAGCCGAGGCCGATATCCGCGCCCGGGTCGAACGCAAGGAGGTGGTGATCGGCTTTGGCCACCCGGTCTACACGATCAGCGACCCGCGCAATGTGGTGATCAAGCGCGTGGCCAAGTCGCTGTCGGATGAGGCCCGTAATACCAAGATGTACGACATTGCCGAGCGACTTGAATCCACGATGTGGGACATCAAGAAGATGTTCCCCAACCTCGATTGGTTCAGCGCCGTCAGCTACCACATGATGGGCGTGCCGACCGCCATGTTCACCCCGCTGTTCGTCATTGCCCGCACCAGTGGCTGGAGCGCGCATGTGATCGAACAGCGTATCGACGGCAAGATCATCCGCCCGAGCGCGAACTACACGGGGCCGGAGGATCTGGCGTTTGTCTCCATCGAGAAGCGCTGATTCAGACTCTCCCTTCTCCTGCTTGCAGGGGAAGGGAGCGAAACATTGCTCGCCCGCTCGGCCTAGCGGGCAAACCTGACCAGGTGAACCATGAACACCGCATACCGCAAACCCCTGCCCGGCACGTCGCTCGACTATTTCGACGCCCGCGAAGCCGTCGATACCATCCAGGCCGGCGCGTGGGCCAAGCTGCCCTACACCGCCCGTATCCATGCCGAGAACATCGTCCGTAAGGCCGAGCCGGAAAAACTCACGGCCTACCTGTCGCAGCTCATCGAACGCCGCCGCGACCTCGACTTCCCTTGGTTCCCGGCGCGCGTGGTCTGCCACGACATCCTCGGCCAGACCGCGCTGGTGGACCTGGCCGGCCTGCGCGATGCGATTGCCGATCAGGGTGGCGATGCGGCCAAGGTGAACCCGGTGGTACCGGTGCAGCTGATTGTGGACCACTCGCTCGCCGTGGAATGCGGTGGCTTCGACCCCGATGCGTTTGCCAAGAACCGCGCGATTGAAGACCGCCGCAATGAAGACCGCTTTCACTTCATCGAATGGACCAAGACGGCCTTCGATAACGTGGATGTGATCCCGGCTGGCAACGGCATCATGCACCAGATCAATCTGGAGAAAATGTCGCCGGTCATCCACGCCGAATCGATTGATGGTGGCCGGGGCGTGGCCTACCCCGACACCTGCGTGGGTACCGACTCGCACACCCCGCATGTGGATGCGCTTGGCGTCATTGCCCTAGGCGTGGGCGGCCTGGAAGCCGAAAACGTGATGCTGGGCCGTGCCTCGTGGATGCGCCTGCCGGACATCGTCGGCGTCGAACTCACCGGTCGCCGCCAGCCCGGCATTACCGCCACCGATATCGTGCTGGCGCTGACCGAGTTCCTGCGCCAGCAGAAGGTGGTCGGTGCTTATCTGGAGTTTTACGGCGATGGTGCCGCCAGCCTGACGATTGGCGACCGCGCGACCATCTCGAACATGGCCCCTGAATACGGCGCCACGGCCGCGATGTTTGCGATTGATGAGCAGACACTGGCTTACCTGCGCCTCACCGGCCGCAGCGACGCGCAGCTCAAACTCGTCGAAACCTATGCCAAGCAAGCCGGCCTGTGGGCCGATAGTCTTGCCAGCGCCGAATACGAGCGGGTGCTGACGTTCGACTTGTCCACCGTGGTCCGCAACATGGCCGGCCCGAGCAACCCGCACAAGCGCCTGCCGACCAGCGCGCTGGCCGAGCACGGCATTGCCGTCGATCTGGACAAAGCCCGTGCGCAGGAAGCTGCAGGGCAGATGCCGGATGGCGCGGTGATCATCGCCGCCATTACCAGCTGCACCAACACCTCCAACCCGCGCAATGTGATCGCCGCCGGCCTCTTGGCTCGCAATGCACGCAAGCTCGGCTTGGTGCGCAAGCCTTGGGTCAAGTCCTCACTGGCACCGGGCTCCAAGGTAGTGGAGCTGTATCTGAAGGAGGCCGGCCTGCTGGGCGATCTGGAAGCGCTGGGCTTTGGCATCGTGGCCTTTGCCTGTACAACCTGTAACGGCATGTCGGGCGCGCTCGATCCGAAGATTCAGCAAGAAATCATCGATCGCGATCTGTACGCCACCGCAGTTCTCTCCGGCAACCGCAATTTCGATGGCCGCATCCACCCCTATGCCAAGCAAGCCTTCCTGGCCTCACCGCCGCTGGTGGTGGCCTACGCCATTGCGGGCACGGTGCGTTTCGATATCGAACAGGATGTGCTCGGCGTGGTCGATGGCCGCGAAATCCGCCTCAAGGACTTGTGGCCCAGCGATGAAGAAATCGACGCCCTGGTCGCCAAAGCCGTGAAGCCCGCGCAGTTCAACCAGATTTATGTACCGATGTTCGAAAAACGCGCCAGCGAGAAGGCCGCCTCGCCGCTATACGACTGGCGTGCGCAATCGACCTATATCCGCCGCCCGCCCTATTGGGAAGGCGCTCTGGCCGGCGAGCGTACACTCAAGGGCATGCGGCCGCTGGCGCTGCTGGGCGACAACATCACCACCGACCATCTGTCGCCCTCGAACGCCATCATGCCGGGCAGCGCTGCTGGCGAGTATCTGGCCAAGATGGGCTTGCCCGAGGAAGACTTCAATTCCTACGCCACCCACCGCGGCGATCACCTGACCACCCAGCGCGCCACCTTTGCGAACCCGACGCTGTCGAATGAGATGGCGGTGGTGGATGGCGCCGTCAAACGCGGCTCACTGGCCCGCGTGGAACCCGAAGGCAAGGTAATGCGCATGTGGGAAGCGATTGAAACCTATATGGATCGCAAGCAGCCGCTGATCGTGATCGCCGGGGCCGATTACGGCCAGGGTAGCTCGCGCGACTGGGCCGCCAAGGGTGTACGTCTTGCCGGGGTGGAAGCCATCGTCGCCGAAGGCTTCGAGCGCATCCACCGCACCAATCTGATCGGCATGGGCGTGCTGCCGCTGGAATTCAAGCCGGGCACCAATCGCCTGACGCTGGCACTCGACGGCACCGAGACGTTTGATGTGATCGGCGAACGCCAGCCGCGTGCCACGCTTACGCTGGTCATCCACCGCCGCAATGGCGAGCGCGTGGACGTACCGGTTACCTGCCGCCTCGACAGCAACGAGGAAGTGTCCATTTACGAAGCCGGCGGGGTGCTGCAGCGCTTCGCGCAGGATTTCCTTGCCACCAACCAGGCCGCCTGATCATGCCCCACGCTCCCCAGATCAAGATTCCCGCCACCTATATGCGTGGCGGCACCAGCAAAGGCGTCCTGTTCAAGGTGGACGATCTGCCCGAAGCCGCCCGTCAGCCCGGTGCCGCGCGCGACGCCCTGCTGCTGCGCGTGATCGGCAGCCCCGACCCTTACGGCAAGCACACCGACGGGATGGGCGGTGCCACATCAAGCACCAGCAAGGTCGTGCTGTTGAGCAAAAGCAGCCGGCCCGATCACGATGTGGACTATCTGTTCGGCCAGGTCAGCATCGACAAACCGATGATCGACTGGAGCGGCAACTGCGGCAACATCACCTCGGCCGTCGGTTCGTTCGCCATCAGCAATGGCTTGGTTGATACCAGCCGCGTGCCACAGAACGGCATCTGCACCGTGCGCATCTGGCAGGCCAATATCGGCAAGACCATCATTGCCCATGTGCCCGTGAGCGACGGCGCAGTTCAGGAAACGGGGGACTTCGAGCTCGATGGCGTGACCTTCCCCTCGGCCGAAGTGGTGCTCGAATTCATCGACCCGGCCGACGAGGACGATGGCGAGGGTGGCGGCGCGATGTTCCCGACCGGCAATCTGGTCGATGAACTGGACGTGCCCGGCATCGGCACCTTCAAGGTCACCATGATCACCGCCGGCATCCCGACCGTGTTCTTCAATGCGGCCGATATCGGCTACACCGGCACCGAGCTGCAGGACGATATCAACGGCGATACCGCCGCCCTCGCCCGCTTTGAAACCCTGCGGGCACACGCCGCACTGCGCATGGGTTTGATCAAGGACCTGAGCGAAGCCGTGCAACGGCAGCACACCCCCAAGATCGCCTTCGTGGCACCGCCGGCCAGCTACAAGGCATCGAGCGGCAAACCGGTGGAAGCGACCAACATCGACCTGCTGGTGCGCGCGCTATCGATGGGCAAATTGCACCACGCCATGATGGGTACCTGCGCCGTGGCTATCGGTACGGCGGCGGCGATTCCGGGCACGCTGGTCAATCTGGCGGCCGGTGGTGGCGCGCGCGAAGCCGTGCGTTTTGGTCATCCTTCAGGCACCTTGCGTGTCGGGGCCGAAGCCTCGCTGGAAAATGGGCAATGGACAGTTAAACGCGCCATCATGAGCCGCAGCGCGCGGGTGCTGATGGAAGGCTGGGTCAGGGTTCCCGGTCAGTAATTGACCTGTGCAGCAACTCGACGGCACGCAAACAGTCACAGACTTGCGATAATCTGGCCGCGCCACATTATGTGGCGCGGTTCACGTATCAAAAGGACTCACTGGACATGCCCGTCATCCTGCGCAAAACCGAAGCTGGTCAGCACACCCTGCAGAACCGCGAGGGCGGTGTTCGCATCCCGCCGCGCTTGAGGGCACTGTTGCTGCAAGTCGATGGCCAGCGCGATCGCGATGCCCTGCTGGCCCTGATGCAGACGCTGGGCACCCCGGAAGACAGCCTCGACAAGCTTACCGAACTGGGGCTGATCGAGATCGTGCCGGGAACCGAAACACCGGCCCCGCAACTCGATATCGATATCCCGCTGCCCCCTCTTGCCAGCAAGTCCGCCACCAAGATCAGTGCCGAGGCCGAGCCCAGTGCGCGCGCTGCCACCGCCGCCTTACTGGCTCAGGCACTGGAAGAGGTTGGTAAACAAATTGATGAGCCCGGCGTCTCCGAGCCGGTCCCGGCCGCACCCAGTGTGCCAGAGGCATCGGTGGGTCTCACCGGCAAGTCGCAAACTGCCGCCGAGAAAATGCTGGGGGTGGCGGCATTGATTCCGGGGCCGGTGAGTCAGGCCCTGCAGGACCAGATCCGGTCGTGCCGCAATGCCGATGAGTTGCATCTGGCGATCAAGGTACTACGTCGCATCATGAAGAACGGTTACCGCGACGATGATGCTGACCGCATCTTGCAGCCCATTCTGCGCATGTTGCCGGCACCAACGACACCGGTGGGTATTGCCGGGTCACGTTAACACCAAGGTCCCCAGCAACAGGTCCGCAGGCAGTTCACGGACCTGCGCAAAAACAAAGCCCCGACGCAACGCATCGGGGCTTTGTTTTTGCGGGCAAGAAAGTGACCTTTCCTACACGGTCATCATTCCCACTCGATAGTTGCAGGCGGCTTGCCACTCACGTCATACACGACCCGGTTGATGCCACGCACTTCATTGATGATGCGGTTCGATACACGGCCCAGCAGGCTGTATGGCAATTCGGCCCAGTGTGCGGTCATGAAATCGCTGGTGACCACGGCACGCAGCGCAACCACCCACTCGTAGGTGCGGCCGTCGCCCATCACGCCCACGGACTTCACCGGCAGGAACACGGCAAACGCTTGGCTGGTGAGGTCGTACCATGTCTTGCCGCTGTGCTCGTCCACCGTATTGCGCAACTCTTCAATGAAAATTGCATCGGCGCGCTGCAGAAGGCTGGCATATTCGCCCTTCACCTCACCAAGGATACGTACGCCCAGACCCGGGCCGGGGAACGGATGGCGGTAGACCATTTCATGGGACAGACCCAGCGCCACACCGAGTTCGCGCACTTCGTCCTTGAACAAGTCACGCAGCGGTTCCAGCAGCTTGAGATTCAGCGTTTCGGGGAGGCCACCCACATTGTGGTGGCTCTTGATGGCATGCGCCTTCTTGGTCTTGGCTCCGGCCGATTCGATCACATCGGGGTAGATGGTGCCTTGCGCCAGCCACTTGGCGGCGGGCAGCTTCTTGGCTTCTGCCTGGAACACTTCCACGAACTCACGACCGATGATCTTGCGCTTGGCTTCGGGATCCGTCACACCGGCCAGATGGCCCATGAACTGCTCACGCGCATCGACACGGATCACCTTCACGCCTAAACCGCGCGCGAACATGTCCATGACCATATCGCCTTCGTTGAGGCGCAAGAGGCCGTGGTCCACAAATACACAGGTCAGCTGATCGCCAATCGCACGGTGGATCAGCGCAGCGGCCACGCTCGAATCCACGCCGCCCGAGAGACCGAGGATGACTTCCTCATTGCCCACCTGCTCGCGAATCTTCTGCACGGCTTCGTCGATGTAGTTGGGCATGGTCCAGCTTGGCTGGCAACCGGCAATGCCGAGCACAAAGCGGTGCAGCATGTCGGTACCGCGCTTGGTATGAGTGACTTCAGGGTGGAACTGCACCGCATAGAACTTGCGGGTCTCATCGGCCATGGCGGCGATGGGGCAGGACGGTGTTTCGGCAATCACGCCAAAACCGGCCGGCATGGCGGTGACCTTGTCGCCGTGGCTCATCCACACATCCAGGAGTCCATGGCCCTCGGCGTTGGTCCGGTCCTGCAGGCCATTGAACAACTGCGAATGGCCGCGTGCGCGGATCTCGGCATAACCGAACTCGCGCTTGTCGCCACTCTCTACCTTGCCACCCAGCGATTGCGCCATCCATTGCATGCCATAGCAAATACCCAGTACCGGCACGCCCAGGGCAAACAGCGCCGGGTCAGCCTGGTAGTCGCTTTCATAAACAGAATTGGGGCCGCCAGAGAGAATGATGGCCTTGGGGTTGAAGGCGCGGATATCCGCCATGCTCATGTCGAACGGGTGCAGTTCACAGTACACATGCGCCTCGCGCACACGGCGCGCGATCAGCTGGGCAACTTGCGAACCGAAATCGAGGATGAGGACTTTATCCATGGCGGCAGGCTTTCGGCGGGTAGAAAGCCTTGTATTTTAACCCATAATCGCGCCAAGACCGGCGCGATGCATACGGCGGGGGCCGACTCAATCCGCCGGGCGCTTGCCGACAAGTGGCGAGCGCGCCATGCAGACCCGGTTGCGACCCGTCTGTTTAGCCTCGTACAAGGCCGCGTCGGCCTCGGCCACCAGACGCTCAAAGCCGTAACCCACTTCCCGGCTGGTTACCGTGCCGATGCTGATCGTGTAGGCAATCGGCTTGCCCTCTGCCACGGCCGGACAGTCTTCCACCGTCTGACGCAAGCGCTCCGCGGCAATCTCGACTTCACGCGGGCCCGCGCCGTCGAGCACTACCAGAAACTCCTCGCCACCAAAACGACCGAGCCGATCATTAGGGCGAATCTGTGCATTGATGACATCGACCAGTTGGCGCAATACCTGGTCGCCAGTCGGGTGACCATAGCGATCATTGATCTGCTTGAAGTGATCCACATCGATCAGCAGCACGCCAATATCCGCCTGCTTTTGCATGCCACGCTTGAGCGCAGCCAAGGCATGGCGGGTGATACCCGCCCGGTTTAGCGCGCCCGTCAGTGCATCATGGCGGGACAAGCGCTTCATTTCCCCGGCATAGCGGTAAGTCACCATGAGAATACCGCCAAAGGCGATGGCAATCTGCGCCATCACCGCGAGCAGGATGGTGATGAACAGCATTTGCCGTGCGGCATCGTCATAACGCGCGATGGGGAAATACAGGTAGTACACGCCGCGCACCAACAAGGCACCACCCATGACCAGAAAACCGATGGCCGTCGTGCGGGTCGCGACGATCAGCGGCATCTCCATACGGGTGCGCAAAGTCCAGGCACCGTAAAGATTGATTGCGCCGTACATGAACGAGGAGAAGAGCATGCGGGCATGCACGCTGGGCTCCAGGTAAAAGTAGTAGGCACAGAACAAGGCGGAGAACAGGCTGATACCCACGATCACGCTGGCGGGTGTCTTCAGCCCCAGAAACGCCCGCATGCCGCTCACGATCACGCACTGCCCGCCGGCCAGCAAGGCATTGGCGACCACGATCCCCAGCCACGGCGGAATCAACTCGCTGTCCAGACCGTTGGTCACCATGCCAATGCTCACCGCCACATTGCCGGCAGCCCACAGCCGCAGTTCGGGACTGCGATCCGAGAACGTTGCCGCCACCACCAGCAGCACCGTGATCAGGCAGGTAAGGCAGACCAGCAACAGGAGCAGGGTGGGCAGGCTAAGCATCAATGCGGCTGCACCCTGAGTGTATGGTCAGTCATCTGCCGCTCACGCCGGCACGGGTGTCAGCACCGTGGCGGCGATGACACGATTACGGCCTGCCTGCTTGGCCGCATACAGCGCTTTGTCGGCCTCGCCGAGCAAGGGCTCAAGTTCGCATTCGTGGCGTCCGAGCGAGGCGATACCAATGCTGATGGTGAACCAGACGGGCCCCGCAGCCGACTGCAAGACCAAGTCCTCCGCCCGTTTGCGCAATCGCTCGGCCACCACGTGGGCGCCTTCCATGGGGGCGTGCATCAGCACGATGGCAAACTCCTCGCCGCCCAGCCGCGCAAAAACATCCACTTCGCGCAGCTCCTCGCGTACCAGCTGGGCAAACTGCTGCAGTGCCTTGTCACCGATCGCGTGACCAAAGCGATCGTTGATCTGCTTGAAATGATCGATATCGATTGCCAGCAGCGATGTCGGCACCCAGTTGCGGATCAGGCGCCGGTTCTCAGTACGCAAGGCCTCGGCAAAACCACGGCGGTTCAGCGCTTGGGTCAGCGGGTCCAGCCGCGTCGCAAAACTCAGGTCCGCCGCAATCCGTTCATGGATCAGCAACAAGACCCCCAGGGCGAGCCAGATCCCGAAGAACAGCACGAGCACATAGAAAACCAGCTCACGCATCTCGAAGCCGCTGCCACTGGGCGCGTAAGCCAGGCGCACTACGAGGCGATAGGCGTTGACCAGACACCAAGACCACGCCAGCGCCTTGAGCAGCTGGATACCCAGACGCTCCTGCGGTCTGACCGGAATGCGCAGTGCGCGGATCAAGAGATAGCCATAGGCAAGCTGTATCAACCCGAATACCAGCGGCCGGGCGTAGTCGGTAGGAAGAAATTGGTGACTCAGACCAAAGAGCAGCCCATTGGCCAGCCACAGCCCGCCAACCGGTCGCCAGTCCCGCGGCCGACCCGCAAAATCATGCATCCCGGTGACGAACAGTGCCGAACCCGTGGCCGCCAATACATCCGTCAGCAAGCCGATATGGCGTACACCATTCCACTCAAGGCTGACGCAGAACTGGGTCAAGGCAAAAGCCAGCAAGCCCAGCGACCAGAGCAAGGGGCCGTCGAGCACACCGCGCACCCGCCTGCCGGTCACAAAAACCAGCGCAGCAAGCTGCAGCAGCATCAGGGACTCTGCAAGTATCAGGGTAGCGAGATCGGGCAGTCTCATCGATGGGCGCGGTTGTCCACCCTCTGGCCCGTGCACATACCCAAGGCTGGGTGCGACGGGAGGGCTAGCCCGTTATAGACAATCCGGCGAGCGGTAATCCAGCATTATCTGATCCCCATCCAGACCCGGTGCAAATTGACGACAAGCAACACCAGAAACCGGTCTCAGCCCTGCCGTCTGCGCCTTAGCGCTGCCGGGTTTTCATCGCCCGCGAAATCTCGCGCTGCGCGTCCTTGGTGCGCTCGCTGTCGCGCTTGTCGTGCAGCTTCTTGCCCTTGGCCAGGCCGACGCTGAGCTTGATGCGGCCATCCTTGTAATGCATGTCCAGCGGTGCCAGCGTGTAACCGGACCGCTCCACCTTGCCGATCAGCTTGTTGATCTCGGCCTGGTTCAGCAGCAGCTTGCGGCTGCGGGTAGGGTCGGGCAGCACGTGGGTGGAGGCGCTGGTCAGCGGCGAGATATGCGCGCCGATCAGATAGAACGCGCCCTTCTGCCACACCACATAGCCTTCCTTGATCTGCACCTTGCCGGCGCGGATGGCCTTGACCTCCCATCCTTCAAGGACGAGGCCGGCCTCGTACTTCTCTTCGATGAAGTAGTCGTGAAAGGCTTTGCGATTGTCGACGATGCTCATGGCTGGCTGTGTACGGCAGTGCGCGGTAAAGTCGGTACTGGTCAACCCATGCCGCGCGATGGATTCAAGAAGCGCGGAGTTTAACCGAATCCCGCTACCATGCCCCAGAAGCGTCTGTTCGTGATCTATGCCGGTGGCACCATCGGCATGCAATCCACCCCGCAAGGTTACGCCCCGGTACCGGGCTATCTGCCTGCAGAGTTGCAGCGCATTGCCACGCGCACGCCGGGCTTTCCGGCCTATACGCTGCGCGAATATGCCCCATTGATCGATTCATCGAATCTGCAGCCCGCCCACTGGAACCAGATGGCTGCAGATATCGCGGCCAACTACGCGGCCTATGACGGCTTTGTGGTCATCCACGGGACAGACACGCTGGCCTACACTGCGTCGGCACTCAGCTTCATGCTCGAAAATCTCGGCAAGCCGGTGATTGTGACGGGCTCCATGGTGCCGCTGTGCGAGCATCCCAACGATGCCGAGCAGAATCTGGTCGATGCATTTCACTGGGCTACCGAAGATGGTCTGCATGAGGTATGTGTTGCCTTCAACCGCCAGCTGCTGCGCGGTAACCGCAGCCGCAAGCTCTGGGGGGCGGAGATCGGTGCTTTCGGTTCCCCCAACTATCCGATTCTGGGCCGCGTACAGGGCCATTACGAATTCAATCCGGCACTGTGCCTGCCCAAATCTACCAAGCCCTTCAAGGCGCACAGCATCAATGCCGATCTCGCCATCACCGGCCTCAAGCTCTACCCCGGCTTTGCGGCACGCTTGATCGAACAGATCATGAACAGCGACGACGCTCCGGTCGGGGTCGTGCTGGAAACCTACGGCGCCGGTAATGCGCCTGATGCCGATACGGCGCTGATCTCGGCACTTACCCATGCCAGCCAGCGTGGCAGCGTGCTGCTCAATGTCACGCAGTGTGTGTCGGGCAAGGCCAGCAGCGATTATGCGGCAGGCTCCATCCTGGCACGCGCAGGGCTGGTATCTGGCCTTGACATCACGCCAGAGGCCGCGATTGCCAAGCTCTACTTCGTGTTATCGCAGCCGCACGAAGTGCTGGAACCGGCCGATCTGTTAGCAACCAGCCTGCGGGGCGAAATGTCGGCAAGCTGATTGCACCAAGCGGTGTTCGACGCCATCGCAGCCGCAGTGGTATGATGCGCCTGCGTTGTCGTTCTGGCGGCGCAGGTTGAAAAACCATGGCGGGTCTCCCCGCATTGCCAAGTCGTGAACCTGGTCAGGTCCGGAAGGAAGCAGCCACAGCGATGCAGGTAAGTGCCGGGGGTCGGGCTCGCCACCCCCTCCCCCCTCTGTATTCAGCACCTAAAAGCCCTCACTTTTGTTGCGTCTGCGCGTTAAACATGTTGCAACGCAGCATTGTCACGTCCGGCTCGTAGTAAACTGGTTTCAACGCACTGGCCCGAGCCCGTCATGAAAACCTTCGACCGCATCGTTCAAGAAAGCCTCGCCCTGTTCAATCAGCATGGCGAGCGCCCGATCACGACCAACCATATCGCGGCGCACCTGGGCATCAGTCCCGGCAACCTGTATTACCACTTCCGCAACAAGGAAGAGATCATCTACCAGATATTCCGCCACTATCTGGAGTACATGCGCACGCACCTGCAGATCCCGGAACACCGCGTGCTTGCGCCGGAGGATCTAGGGCGTTATCTCGATGCCGCGTTTGCCGCCATGTGGCAGTACCGCTTCATGTTTTACGATCTGCCCGGCCTCTTGAGCCGTAATCCGCAACTGAGCGAGGATTACCATCGCTATGTGCGTGATGAGTTGGGGCCTGTACTGGCGCAAGCGCTCGGCCAGTTTGCGGCAATTGGCTTCATTAATATGGATCAGAAACAGATCCGCCCGCTCGCGACCAATATCTGGATCGTGGTGAAGTTCTGGTTCGCCTTCCAGCAGACCATCCATCCCGACAAGCCCTTGTCGGAAGACACCTCCAAACTGGGTGCCAAACAGGTGCTGGCGCTGTTCCAGCCTTACGTGCAGGATGCCTATCAAGACGCTTTCGCCGAACTGGAAGCGCGTTACACGACCTAGGAAGCCCGTATGCGCCTGCTGATTGCCCTGATCCTGCCCTGGTTGCTGTTCTTCACCATCGGCCGCCCCTTTGCCGGGCTGCTTTGCCTGATCCTGCAAATTACGGTGCTGGGCTGGATACCCGCCGCAATCTGGGCTGCCTATGCCCTCTCGCAGTACAAAACCGATAAAAAGATCGAGGCCGCGCTGGGGAAACGCTGACCGGCATCTTGCTGGTGATCAACATCTGCCGCGCAGTTTGCAGCTAGGATGAAGTATCCACCCGCTGGCAGAACCCCCATGTTTGAAGCCGCAGAACTCGGTCACCACATCAGCAAGGAAGACTACCGCACCCAGCTACCCGCACTGCGGCAAGCCTTGCTCGAAGCCCAGTACGAGCTCAAGGAAAAGCCCGATTTCCCGCTGGTGATCCTGATCAATGGGGTAGATGGCGCGGGCAAGGGCGAGACAGTCAACCTTCTCAACGAGTGGATGGACCCGCGGCTGATCGACACCCACGCCTTTGGCGAACCCGGTCCCGAGGCACTTGCCCACCCCACCATGTGGCGTTACTGGCAGGTACTGCCGGCCAAAGGCCGTATCGGCATCCTGTTCGGCTCCTGGTACACCCCGCCCATACTCGACCGCGTCAGCGGCGCCATTGGCGATACCGCACTCGATAACGCCGTGGACGACATCGTTCGCTTCGAAACCATGCTCGCCAGCGAAGGCGTGCAACTACTCAAGTTCTGGTTCCATCTGGGCAAATCGCAACAACGGGCGCGCCTCAAAGCCCTCGAGAAAGACCCTTTAACCCGGTGGCGTGTGGGTGACCGCGACTGGGAGCATTTCAAGCACTACGACGAGTTTGTCGCTATCTCGGAACGCGTGCTCCTGCGTACCAGTACAGGTACAGCGCCGTGGGTAGTGGTGGATGGTGAGGACGAGCGCTACCGTAGCCTCACCGTGGGCAAGCTGTTGCTCGAGGCCCTGCGTACCCGCCTGGACAGGACCAGCGCGCCGATACCGCCCGCCGTGCCACCCTTGCTGGCGCCGATTGATGGCATCCGCGTGCTGGATCGTCTCCAGCTTGATCAGCCACTGGAAAAATCCCAGTACACCGAGGAACTGGAGCGCTGGCAAGGCCGGCTTAACCAGCTAAGCCGCGACCCGCGCTTCGCGCAGCACTCGCTGGTGGCCGTGTTTGAAGGCAACGACGCCGCCGGCAAAGGCGGGGCCATCCGCCGCGTCACCGGTGCACTCGATGCACGCCACTACCATGTGATTCCGGTGGCTGCCCCCACCGAGGACGAACGCGCCCAGCCCTATCTGTGGCGCTTCTGGCGACGCCTGCCCAAGCGCGGCACCTTTGCGCTGTTTGATCGCTCTTGGTACGGCCGGGTACTGGTCGAGCGCATCGAAGGCTTTGCTGCCGAGCCCGACTGGATGCGCGCCTACGGCGAGATCAACGATTTCGAGCGGCAGCTCACCGAGGCCGGCACCATCGTCGTCAAATTCTGGCTGGCCATCGACGCGGACGAGCAGCTCAAGCGCTTCAATGCGCGTGAGGAAACGGGCTTCAAGCGCTTCAAGATCACCGAGGAAGACTGGCGCAACCGCGCCAAGTGGGATGCCTACCGCGAGGCGGTACACGATATGGTCGAACGCACCAGCACCCACGATGCACCGTGGACGCTGGTGGAAGCCAACAACAAGTATTACGCGCGCATCAAGGTCTTGCAGACGATCTGCAAGGCCATCGAGAACCGATTGGCCAAGACGTAGGGTGCATTAAGCGAAGCGCAATACACCGCATGCCGTGCGATGCACCTTGGTGCAATGCGGTCTTCGGCCTTATTGGCACCCTACGAACAGCGACTTACGCCGGCCAGACCACATCCTTGCGCGTCAGCGTGGTGGCCAGTGCGCTTGCATTGCGCGCCACCAAGCCATAGATCGACAGCTGCGGGTTGGCACCGATGGAAGTCGGAAACACCGAGCCATCCATCACATACAAGCCTTGCAGATGGTGGAAGCGGCCGTACTGATCCACCACGCCATCCTCGGCCTTGGCCGCCATGCCAGCACCGCCCATCACGTGAGCCGACACCACCTTGGCACGCAGGATTTCCAGTGGCAGATTCTTGATCGCCGCCTTGGCCTCGGCCCAGCTGGCATAGCCATCGGCTGCTACATCCTCGTGGATCGGCATCACCCGCGTCGCGCCAGCGGCAAACTGGATTTCCGCCATGGTCAGGTAAGAATCGCGCATGCCCCGCCACACATAGTCGCTGATCGGGTAATCGAGCAGCGGCGTGCCATCGGATTTGAGTTCCACCGTGCCGCCTTGGCTCTGCTCGTGGAAACCATCACGCAGCAGCGCCAGCACCACTTGCAGGCGATCGAAATGCCCCATCAAGGCACGATGCTTTTCGCCAAAGCCACTCATGGTGATGCCCGTGAGCACCGGATGCAGCGGTGGCACTTCGAGCTTGTAGCCCATGTCGCCCTCGAGCGGGCGCTGGTCAATGAAGTGGTCGGAGTAGATGCTCTGCGGCGCGCCATTCCACCCTTCCACCTTGAAAGGCATCAAGGCCCCGGAAATGTTCACAGGGTGCAGGAAAGTGCGCTTGCCGATCAAGCCATGCGGATCCGGCAGCTTGGAGCGCAGCATCAGTGCGGGCGTATTGATGGCGCCGCCGGAAAGCACCACGGTCTTGGCCTTGACCGTGACCTTGCGGCCCGTCGGATAAATGCCGGCCCAATCCATCGCCACACACTCCACGCCGGTCGCACGGTCACCCTCATGCAACACGCGCTCGGCGCGCACATGGGCCAACAGCGTGGCGCCTTTGTCGAGCGCCGACGGGATCGTCGTCACCAGCATCGATTGTTTGGCGTTGGCCGGGCAACCCATGCCGCAGTAACCAAGGTTCAAACAGCCCTTCACATTGCGACGGATCGGTGCCCAGTGGATGCCGACACGGTCAGCACCATTCATCAACACCTGGTTGTTCACGTTCGGCGCGACTTGCCAGTCAATCACGCCAAAGCGCTGCTCGGCGCGTTCGAACCAGGGCTGCATTTTCTGCGTGCTCAGTTCCGTGAGCCCGAACTGCGATTGCCAGTGCGCCAGCGTGGCCGGTGGTGTGCGGAAGCTGGATGTCCAGTTCACGGTAGTCGAACCACCCACGGTGCGGCCTTGCAAAATGGTAATGCCCTTGTCCTTGGTCTGCCGACCGGCCGATTCCTGATACAGCGTGGGGTAGGCCTCGGCTTCGCTGAGCTTGAAATCGCGCGAGGCATAACGCAGCCCGCCCTCTTCCAGCAGCACGACCTTGAGCCCGGCCATGGCCAGTATCTCGGCCGTCACGCCACCGCCAGCGCCAGTGCCGACGATGACGACATCGGCCTCCAGCGTCAGGTTCTCGGCAAAGCCCGCGGCATCGCGGACATCCCAGCGGCCACTGGCCAAGCCTTCGGCAATGATGTCACGCGGCATCCCAGTAGCCTTTCATGAATGCGGGCGGGCCGGCATAGCCGATCCCCACCCAGGATTGCGGATTGCCATACCAGGCAGCAAACACGATCTGGTGCAGTGCCTGATAACCGCTACGCAGCAAGAGCAGCGAGGAATAGCGCCAGCGGCTCAGGAAGTGGGCAATGGCTTCATCGCTGGCTTCCGACCAGTTATCGGTAATGCCCACCACCCAGCGGCGGGTCAGGCGGTTGCCCAGCAGAGTCAGCAGCTCCTTCACCTCGGTCTGCACCGTACCGGGCAAACCGGCAATGGCGGTGTCGCAGCCCTGCACGGCGGCCAGCAAGGCGGCCTGCAGCTGCGCGGGCTCGGTGGGCAAGGCGCCCTTGAGCATCACGCGCGCAATCGCGGCCATGGCGGTGCGGCTAGCTTCGTCTAGCACCTTGAACTGGGTGGCAGCCGGTACCGTGTAAACGGGATCAGGCCGGATCGGGCCGTAGAGCAGGCGCGAGAACCCCAACAGGGCTGCGCCGGCCACACCGGCCTGGATGAATTGGCGTCGGGTCAACATGGTGTCGATTCGTGCTTGTTGCCGCACCCGGGAAAGGGTGCGGACAGGGGTGAAAACATCAGATGGCAGATCAACGCAGCATGAACTTGAGCAACTGTTCGAAGCGCTTGCCGTAGGGTGGGCGAATCATCCAGGTGCCGTTGAGGCGGCTCTGGGCAAACACCGGCTTCATCTTCGAGAATGTCTCGAAGCCTTCGTGGCCATGGTAGTGCCCCATGCCGGACGGGCCAACCCCGCCAAACGGCAAGTCGTCCTGCCCCACATGTACCACCGTTTCGTTGATGGCCACGCCACCCGAGATCGTGCCGCTGATCACCCGGCCGATACGCGTGTTGTCGTAATCGAAGTAATACAGTGCTAGGGGGCGAGGCCGCGCGTTCACATAGGCCAAGGCTTCATCCAGCGTCTTGTAGCTGATGATGGGCATGACCGGGCCGAAGATCTCGTCCTGCATTACCGTCATCGTGTCGTTCACGCCCAGCACCAGCGTGGGGGCGAGCTTGCCGGTGGCGGCATCCACCTCGGCCAGCGGCACAATGCGTGCGCCCTTGGCGGCGGCGTCATCGAGATAGCCTTGCAGACGCTTGAGATGGCGCGGGCTCGCCACGCCGGTGTAGTCGGGGTTGCTGCCGGGATTCGGATACCAGCCGTTCACCGCCTCACGGGCAGCGGCAATAAAGGCCTCTTCCTTACCCTCGGGCAAGAGCACGTAGTCGGGTGCCACGCAGGTCTGGCCGGCGTTGAGGCACTTGCCGTGCAGGATGCGCTGGGCCGCCGTGGCAATCGGGAATTCAGGGTGGACGATAGTGGGCGATTTGCCGCCCAGTTCGAGCGTGACCGGTGTGAGGTTCTCGCTGGCAGCACGCATGACGAGCTTGCCCACGCTGGTCGAGCCGGTGAACAGCAGGTGATCCCAGGCATAGGCAGAGAAGGCCTGCGCTACATCGGCACCGCCATTGATGACGCTGACCTCATCCTCATCGAAATACTGCGTAATCAGGCGGCGGAATGTCTCGCCAAAGCGCGGCGTGAACTCCGACATCTTGACCACCGCACGGTTGCCCGCTGCCAGAGCGGCAGTCAGCGGCCCCACGGCGAGGAACAGCGGGTAGTTCCAAGGCACGATGATGCCCACCACACCCAGCGGCTGTGGCACCACGCTGTTGCTGGCCGGCTTGAACCAGATCGACACCCCACGCCGCTTGGGTTTCATCCACTTGCGCAGATTGCTCATCGCATGATCGATACCCGCAAGGCTCGGGAATATCTCCAGCACACGGGTCTCATGGGCCGAGCGATGGCCGAAATCGGCCGAAATCGCCTCGGCAATCTCGTCGCCATGCGTCAGCAGCATATGCCGCAGCCAACCCAAGCGGTCGCGACGGATCAGCATGGGTGGGTAAGGTGCGGCAGCGTAAGCCTCGCGCTGGGCGGCGTAGGCCTGCGCAAGATGCGCGAGTTCGGCGGCGGTGTCGTGCGGTTCGAAATGGGGCTGCATGCCGGGAGGTCTCCAGATACGTGGGCCGATTTTAGAGCAAACGCTTGGTCGCCCGTGGCCTGTCTGATCGTGTCCGGGCAAAAAGCCGACAGGCGCAGCCTGAGGCCGCATGCTGCCTGCCTTGCAGCCGTGGCCTACCCGCAACAACGGGACGGATGTACGATTTTTTAATCGCTCAGTTACGCAGTTTTGCGTATTCAAGCGCCCTGCCCGCTTCCTTAAAGTTCGCTCCGTCAACGAACGCGCCACAAGGCGCAAGGAATCGGGAGAGAAAACATGTTGAGCGATATCTGGCGTTTTACCGTAGCTGCCTGCGATTACCGCGCCTGGTGGCGCAAGCTGCAAGGCAAACCCATGGTGGATGTGGTGTTCATCACCAACCTGCGCGATGAAGCGGAACGCCAGCGTTTCTTCGGCAATCGGGTGCCCGAGCTGGGCCATGCCAACGGCCCGCGCATTTATCACAATGGCGTCGCGGGTCGTGTACGCGGCATTTACAGCACGGCCGCTGAAATGCTCACCAAGGAAGGCCGACGCCTGGCCCGCGCCCAGTTCATTGCCGCTTGCGAATGGGCCGAACAGAACGGCGCCAAGATTGTTTTGCTGGCCGCCTCCACCAAACGCCTGTTTGGCCGCGATGGGGCGGTGCTCAAGGAGCGCTTCCCGAACCTGATGTTCACGATCGGCGACAACGGTACGGCGCAGATGCTCTGGGCCGATGTGGAACGTGCGCTGGAACGCGCCAGACTTGATCGTGAACGCGCTCGCGTGCTGGTTGTGGGGCCTTACGGGATTCTGGGTTCGTGCATGACCCGCAAGCTGGTACAAAGCGGCTACAAGGTGGTGGGTTACGGCGCCAACGAAACGGCACTGGCCGAAATCCACGCGGAAACCGGGATTCCGGTGACCTCGCGCATCGACGAGGTAGGCCAGGTGGATGTGGTCGTGGCCTGCACCCACAGCACATCGGCCAAACTGGGTGTGCATGGCGTGATGCGGTTGCGTCGCGATGGTCGCAAGTTGCTGGTGATCGATGTAGCCGAACCGGCCAATCTGGATATCGACGCCTACCGGATCGTCCGCGATGACGTGGTCCGTCAAGACGCCGGCAACGCGTGGTCCAGCCACTTGCACTACGTGCTGGGCCGCCTCTCCTCGCGCTTGCTGATGCTCGACAAGCGCGTGGTCTTCGGCTGCTTTGGCGAGGCGTTGGCACTGCACTATGTGATCCACCAGCTCGATCAACCTCAGCTGGCCGACATCGACTGGTTCGAAGTCGATGAAGCCCGCACCCGTCTGGTTGCCGCTGCCTTCACCTACGCAGGTTTCGAACCGCCGCCGCCGTGCTGCTTCGGAAAGCGGGTCAATGACTTCAATCTGGTGCTGGAGCGCAATGCGCTGACCGCGTACAGCCCTCTGGACAGCAACACCATGCCCCTGCTGACACCCGCCACACAACGCAGTTGAACGCCAGCGCATGCGGGCAAAGTGGATCAGCGCAAGGCTGATCCACTGCGCCTCAGGTCCAGGCCTCCCCGATCGGCATCAAGACGCCAAACGTGGTGCCGCGCCCCTTGGTGGAACGGATCAGCAGCGTGTAGCCGGATTGAGCGCACAGGGCCTGCACGATATGCAGGCCCAAACCATGACCGAGCCGCTCGGCGGCGAGTTGGCCGGTCTGTTCGAACGGCTGCATCAGCTGCCGCTGCAGGGCCAGATCGAACCCCGGCCCGGTATCGATGACCTGAATTTCCAGTGCACCGGGGCGGCGGCGTACACCGATCAGTACACCGCCACGCTCCGTATAGCGCACCGCATTGCCGATCAGGTTGTCGAGTATGCGTGTCAGCACCAGGGCGGAGCCCTTCACGGCCAACGCACTGGGGTAGTAACGCAGGAACAAGCCTTTGGCGGCGGCAGCTGGCTGGTGACGGGTGTGCAGCTCAACCAGCAAGTCTTCCAGCAGGATCACGTGCCCCTGCTCGGCAAATCCCGTTTTCGCTTCGGCGATCAGCGTCTGCAGCAGGCCTTCGGTGTAATTGAGCGCTTTATCGATATGCTGGGTAGCCGCCTCATTGCCCGCCTGCGCACGCAGCGCCGCCAGCGCAAAACGGATGGATGACAAGGGCTGCGACAGATCGTGCCCGGCGGCTGCCAGTTGCAGCGATTGCTGCTGCGCCGCCTCCAGTGCGCGGCTCTTGTCGGCCTCGGCCTGCGCCAGCTGCTCGGCCTCGGCCAGCCGGTGTTTGAGATTGGCCTCATGGCGGGCATGCAGCAGACTGATCTGCTTGCCTAGCGCCAAGGCAAACAAGATCGCCTCCAGCAGATAACCGAGCTTGGGATAAACAAACAAACTGACATCCGCAAATCCACCCACCCCCGCCACGCTGAGACTGAACAGCAGGTTCATGAACACCGCCAAGCCACTGGCACCGACCAGGTAGTACCCGGCAGCCGGCAGTTGCCTGCGCCAGGCAATCACCCCGGCCACCACCGGCAGCGGCGTGAACAGCAAGAAAAGCAGTAGCAGCGGACCGACTTCATCCGTGGCCAGAAACACGCCCAGTCCCGCCAAGGTGACGAGCGCAAACCCCATATAGCTCCAGTACAGCCAGGGCACAGTACGGCCCAGACGGAACAGGCTGATGCTGAACAGCGCATGGGTCAGATGGATCATCGCGGCCATCACCACCGGCGCAAACAGATTCCAGCGCCCCTGCTCAGGCCATAGCCAGGCGAAGGTGTAGCCCTCGATCTGCAGCTGGAACAGGATCACGAACACCAGCATGGCGATGTAATACCGGTAAGCAGACCGTCTCAGGGCCAGGTACTGCAGCACCGCAAAACCCAGCAGCGCCAGCAGGATGCCGATCAACACCCCATTGATGCCATTCCAGGCAGCCAGCTTGTCGTCAAACTGCGCCGGCGTCAGCCAGTGCATCTGTAATGGGGTATCGCCATGCACGCGGTAATGCAGATACAGCTCCGCACGCTCGCCCGCCGCCAAGACCACCGGCACGGCCAACACGCGGCGCGGTACCGGTCTGTCCGTGTAGTTGCTTTCGGGCACCAGGGCCACGGTCTGCCGCACACCCGACGCACCGACCTGATACACCGACAAACGCTGGATATCCGGCAAACCCAGATCAAGCAGCCACTGCCCGGACTGGGCGGTATCGTTGTGTACCCGCAGGCGCAACCAATGTGCGGGCGCAAAGAAGTCGGGCTTGCGCTCGCTCAGCGGCTTGAACACCGCATCTGACGCCCGCACCGTATCCAGATCACTGGCCGACGTCGCTCCCGCGTAAAATTCGGTATGCATACGCAGCGCAGCCGCATCAGGCAGGCTGCTCACACGCAATTCTGCTGCCATGCCGGCACAGGCCAGCAGGACCCAGCAGCAGGCCATCCACAGTCTCAACATGGGTTTCTCATCGGGAGGGGACTGACCCCCTCTGTGATACGTTGCGGGAAAGATTCAGGAACACCGACACAATGCGCATCATTCTAGCGGACGACCATGTGATATTTCGCGAGGGGCTCAAGATGCTCCTGAGCCAGTCGCCCGAGTTCACCGTGGTGGCCGAAGCCGGCGAAGCCAGCGCGCTCAAGGCCTTGGTGCAGGAGCACACGCCGGACTTGCTGGTGCTCGACTATCACATGCCGGGCAACGACACGGCTGCCGTGGTGGCCTGGCTGCGCCAGCGTCACCCTGCGCTGCGCATCGTCATGCTCACCGCAGCCCAGTCGGGCACGGTGCTGCAACAACTGGTCGATGCCGGCGCTGATGGCGTACTGCTCAAGGAAGGCTCGGCCGACGCCATCCTGCACGCCCTGCGCCGCGTGGCACGCGGTGAAAAGGTGGTGGCCGAAAGGGCCAAGGCGCAGATACAGCAAGCGCAGGTCAGCCTCACGGCCCGTGAATTCCAGATGCTGGAGATGATCCACAACGGCCACAGCAGCGCGGCCATTGCCGAACGCTTTGCGCTGTCGGTCCGCACCGTGGATAAACACCGCGAAAACCTGATGCGCAAACTCGATGTCAACAGCAGCGCGCAGCTGATCGCCAAGGCGCGTGAGCTGAACCTGCTGTAAGCCGCCACCCAGAGCCCCCATGCTGATCGAATTCTTCTACCAATTGCGTGATGCCGGCATCCCCGTGTCGGTACGCGAATTCCTGACCCTGCTCGGTGCGCTGGACGCACGCGCCGTCAGCGGCAGCCTGGACGACTTTTATGTGGTCGCCCGCACCATCCTGATCAAGGACGAAAAATACTTCGACCGCTTCGATCAGGTATTCGCCAGCTACTTCCAGGGCGCCGAGAGCGTGCTCGACAAGATCGAGGCCGACATCCCCGGCGACTGGCTGACCAAGCTGATCGAAAAGCAGCTCAGCCCCGAAGAAAAAGCCCAGCTCCAGGGCATGGGCTGGGACAAGCTGATGCAAACGCTCAAGGAGCGCCTGGCCGAGCAGAAGGAACGCCATCAGGGTGGCAACAAATGGATAGGCACGGGCGGCACCAGTCCGTTCGGCGCTTATGGCTACAACCCCGAGGGCATCCGCATCGGTCAGGATGGTTCGCGCCATCGCCGCGCCGTGAAAGTGTGGGACCAACGCGAGTTCCGCGATTTCGACGACCGCCGTGAACTCGGCACCCGCAACTTCAAGGTCGCCCTGCGCCGCCTGCGCCAGTTTGCGCGCAACCTCGAAGCCAGCGAGCTGGACCTGGACGGCACCATCCACGCCACCGCCAGCAATGCCGGCTGGCTGCAGCTCAAGTACCGGCACGAACGCCACAATGCGGTGAAAGTCTTGCTGCTGCTGGATGTAGGCGGCTCGATGGACGACCACATCGAAGTCTGCGAAACCCTGTTCTCGGCCGCACGAGGCGAGTTCAAACATCTGGAACACGCCTACTTCCACAACTTTGTGTACGAACAGCTGTGGCGCAGCAACCATCGCCGCCATACCGAGCGCCTGTCCACCTTCGACCTGATCCACACCTATCCGTCCGACTACAAACTCATCATCGTGGGCGACGCCACCATGAGCCCGTACGAGATCGTCTACCCCGGTGGCTCGGTCGAACACATGAACGAAGAACCCGGCAAGGTCTGGCTCGAACGGCTGCTCAAGCATTTTCCGTCCGCTGTATGGCTGAACCCGGTCGAGGAACAGTACTGGCCCTACACCGAATCGCTGCGGATGACGCGCGAGCTGATGGGAGAGCGCATGTTTGCGCTGACGCCAGCGGGGATCGAGGCGGCGATGCGGCGCTTGTTGCAATCGGGTCGTGCCGTTGGCTGAAACCCGGCTATAACAATCGTTTCCGAGCCGTATCCGGATGCGGATACGGTACCCAGGCTGCATCCACTTTCAACATCGACCGCTCCATGACCCCTACCCCGTTGCGCACCCTGCTGCTGACCTGCCTGCTGTGGTGCGCCCATCTCTGCTACGCCGATAACCTTGACCAACAGCCCAGCTATCCCCCCGAACAACTACAAGCCGACTTCCGCTTCATGCAAGAAGCCATAGCCCAGACTCATCCCGACGTCGGTCATTCGGTCGATCCCGCTGCGCTGGCAACGGCTTTCCAGCAAGTCGAAGCGCAGCTGACGCAGCCGATGACGCGCGACGAGGCCTGGCAACGCTGGTCCACGCTGAACCCGCTGTTTGCCGATGCGCATCTCGCCATCACCCAGCCCGACTGGCGCAGCCAGACGGCGGCTTTCCTCAAGGCGGGTGGCGCGCTGTTTCCGTTCGCCGTGTATATCGACCCGCAAGGCCATCTATTCATACGTACCGATGCCGATGGCACGGCCAGCCCGTTCGCCGGCGCCCGGATCACCCGTATCAACGGCCAGCCGGCCGACAAACTCGTGGCCGCCGTGCTGGCGCGTACGCACGGCGATACCGCCGCCTTCCGCAACCATGTCGCCGCCCGCCGATGGTTCTATCTGTACTGGAAGCTGCACGGCGCACCGGATACGTTTGAGCTGACCCTGCAACAGGGCAAGAAAACCCGCCAGCTCAGCCTTGCCGCCAGCAAACACACGCCCGTCGTGCTGCAGGCCGATGCCGAATTTGCGAAGCAGTTCAGCCTCGACCTGCTGTCCGATGCCACGGCCGTGCTGACCATCAAGGCCTTCTACTGGCCCGACAAACCGGCCTACTTTGCTTTCATGGAACAGTCGTTCCAGCGCATCCGCGATGCCGGCATCCGCAAGCTGATCATCGATATCCGCGACAACGAAGGCGGTGATGACGATATGTGGAAGTCGGGCATACTCAAGTACATCGCGAGCAAGCCCTACCGCACCGGCAGCAGCTATGTGAAAAAGGTGATTGCCGGACGTGCCAGCGGCAACGAAAAGGTGGGCGATGTGGTGCACGGCGAGATCGCCACCTGGGAGCAGCCGCTGTTGACGCATCCTTTGCACTTCAGCGGTCAGACTTATGTACTGGTTGGTCGGCACACCTACTCGTCGGCCGTGCTGTTTGCCAATACCGTGCAGGATTTCGGCATCGCACAACTCGTCGGCGCCGGGGGCTATGTGCGTACGCGCCAGAGCGGCGGCATCCAGGTCAAGGCCCTGCCCCACACCGGGCTGGAAATCGTGGCACCGAGATTCATCCTCAGCCGCCCATCGGGCCAGCAACAGACGCCACTGCTGCAACCGGACCTGGTCCTGCCCGACCCGCCATTTGCCCCTCAGGCCTTGATCACGCAGCTACGCAATCACCTCAGGCGCTGAGATAACGCCCCATCCAACAAAAACGGCCATCGCAAGATGGCCGTTTTTGTTGCGATGCTGTGGTCAGCGACTTTGGGCCGCATCGAGCACCTGCCACTCCTCGGTATGCCGCCGGCCCATCTGATCCCAACGCGCATGCACCGTTACCAGCTGCCTGCGCTGCTGATCACTTTGCAGCAACTTGAACTGCTCATCGGGTGGCGCATCGCCCAAACCGCTCAGCACCGTGCGCGTGGCGCCGCCGCTCTTGGTGCTTATCGATTCCGGCGCATTACCAAAGTAAATGTCGGCCTTGGCATGCAGCCAGCGCTGCGTGCCCAAGAGGCGCGGTTCGCGCTCTGCGGCGTTACCGTAGGTGGCCGTCCACTCCACCAGCGGGCTGGCCGAGGCCACGTTGTAGACATAGTGGCGCTGGTGACCATCGAGTTCGGGCTCGAATTGCTCGATCAGTTCGCCGTCGCGGGTCGTGGTGCGTACCTTGGCCAGCTCGCTTGAACTGGCTTCAATGGTTTCAGTACCGAAGGGGTCGATATCGATGCGCTGCTCACCCAGCTGCACCTGCACGGCACGTCCCAGACCGTTGTAAATGCTGAGATCAGACTTCGAGCCGGCCATGCCGCTGAAACCCAGCACGCTGCCCACGATCAATACCGATACAGCCAGTCGCGCCGTGGCCGGCATCCAGCCCTCGGCAATCTGGAAGCGATCCCACAGCCCGAGTTTGCGCTGCCGCTCACGTTCCTCGCCCGGCAGCAAGGTGGGGTAATCGCCGGGCACCTGGGCTGGCTCGGGCGCCGCGCCATCCACCTTGCCCAGCACGATCTGCTGCTCGGTGTGCAGCAACTGCTCCAGCGTGCATTGCTGCAAGCCCGCCAGTGCACCGGTGGTGGCGTTGACCCAACCGTCGATCACACCCATCCAGTCGTTGATGTTGTCGTCGTCGGCCGGGGGCAGTTTGAGTTCTTCGAGCATGGCCGGCCAGCTCTCGACCTTGAGTCGTGCCAGCACCCCTGCACACGGCACAACCATGCCCTGTTGGTCGTATACGCGCTTGAGCACGCCATGCAGCTCGTTGGCCACGCCGAGTAGCCGCACCAGCTCCTTTTTGCTGACCTTGCCGTCGGCCGTCACGACCGCCACCGTATTGCCCAGCAAGCCTTGGGCATCCTCCAGATCAGCCAGCGTGTGTTCAGCGTAATGGAGCAGCTTGATCAAGCCCTTGAGATACTGCGGCCAGCCATTGCCGATAAGCGTAGCCGCATGAATGTGCACGCTACGGCATTCACGGTCATGTGCCAGCAAGCGCTCGTGTAGAGATTCAATCTCGTCGCTGACTGCGCGGATGGCATCGGGCAACTCGCCATGGCTGATGACTTTGCCGCGATGCATGATTTGCCCGCCACGCGCTTTGAAATAGCCATCGCGCACCGCCTCGAGCGTGCCATGCTCGTGCTGCAGCTCGCGCAGGCGGTTCAGGTCATCGGCGAGTGCCTCGGGGTACAAAGCCGCCAGCGCGGCCTGCAGATCGGTAATCGAGGCGTGGTGATACAGCTCGGTCGCCTTGCGGGCAGCACGCGTCATGGGCCGCCCCAGGTGGGCGCCTCGATAGCGGCCGTGGTACTGCAGCAAGCCATAACGCTCGGCCAGCGCCGCTTCGGTCTGTTCGGCCGATGAAGGCTGGGCTTCGGTTTTGCCGATCAGGCGGGTCTGAAGACCTTGCCTGAGTTGATCGGCATCGCGGAACAACAGCCAGGCACTACGCGGATCATGGGTACCGCGCAGGTACAAGCGCTTGGCATTTTCTTCGCGGTCTTCATTGGCTGGGTGAGTAGACCACATCTGTGGTGGGCTGGCCAGGCTGCGCGCAAAAAGCCGATGGCGTGCCGGATCACCCTTGGGGCGTGGCACGCGGCCATAGTGCGGATCGTTACGAATCTGCCCAACGCGCTGGATGATGCGACGCTGTACCGCAAACAGATCATGCACCACACGACCCTCGGCCAGCTCGGTCCGGCCCAGACTCAAAGCGCGGGACCAGGCTTCATCGGCGGATTGCAGCTTGTGCAGCGCATGGACAAGCTCATCGCTGCCGGTCAGCGAAACGGCCACCAGATCAGCCTGAAATTCCATCTGCCGCGACAAAGCGCGCTGCGCGAGCACCACGCCACGGAACGCCGTATCGAGCAGAGAGCGAATCGACCACACGATCAAGGTCAACAACCAGCCCACCCAAGCGAGGCGGAAGTCAGTTCCTGACAGGGTCTTGAGCAGCTTGTCGAGCGCATCACGGCGATGGATCAGGTGGCTGGCGATCTGCTGGGCGATATAGACCCAGCTGCCAATCGCCATCGAACGCTGCGCGAAATGGCCGAACTCGTGCGCCAGCACCGCCTTGAGTTCGCTCAGCGTGAGCACATTGACGAGTGCCAAGCCGATTTCCAGATTCTTGCGTGAGGGAAACAGCAGGTTCAGCACCGAAATATCGTAGAACACCGCCGCGTTGACACGCGCCGAGACAAACACGCGCTTGGGTCGCGGCGCGCCCGCCTCGTCAGCCAAGCGGTAGATGAAGGCGAACAGATCAGGCTGCTGTGCGGGTGTCAGTTCAAAGTCATCCACATTGCCGCCACGGCGCACAAAGAACACCGCCTTGACCATGAACACCGCCAGAAAGGCAGCACACACGCCCACGATCAGATGCAGGATCGTATCCTCGCTGCCGGCAAACAATTCACCCAGATGCCAGTAGGCAGTCCAGCCAAACCAGGCCGTCAGCGCCAGATACAAGGCCACGAACACGCCCAGGCTGAGTACGGCAATCCAGGCCTGGCGCTTGAAGGCCGCGCTAGGACGGGTCAGTTGCTGCGGCACCTGTTCCGGGCCGGCGGGATAGAGAGTGTGCATGGCGGGGCAAATCGGGCTTGCGTGGTGGTTGAAAGGTCCGCGCCGCGCCACACGTGTACCTCATACGGCTCAGCTCGGCCGCAACGCTAACCCAAAACCGTGCTGGCCGTCATTGTCCGCAGGCAGGCTTCGCTTCTGGCTCCCCCTTGAGTCATGCCGGCCGAGCGGTGCCGTTCCGCTGACGTTTGCGTCAACCGTGCAACAGGGATACACCATTCATCCGTGCAGACGACAGCCCGTCGCACCTTGTATTCCCCTCAGCCGACCCGCGCCGCTAGCATCCCGGCTTTGCCCGTTGGCCGACCCACCAAGGAAACACAACGATGAACCGCACCCGCCTCGCCCTCGGCATTGCCAGCCTGCTGGCCGCCTGGCCTGTCGTGACGCAAGCTGCCTACCTCCGCTTCCCTGCGCTGGCGCAGGACAAGATCGTGTTCACTGCCGAAGGCGATTTGTGGTCTGCACCGCTTGCCGGCGGGCCAGCCCAGCGGCTGACCACGCATGCCGCCGAAGAAAGCCGCGCCGCCGTCTCGCCCGATGGCAAATGGATCGCCTTTATCGCCAACTACGAAGGCCCGGCCGAGGCCTATGTGATGCCTGTCGGCGGTGGCCAGCCGCAACGCCTCACGTTTGAACATGGCCGGGTGGCTGTGCTGGGCTGGACGGCACAGGGCGAAGTGCTCTACAGCGCGCCTTGGCGCAGCGGCCCACCGTCGATGCGCGTGATCAGCGCCGTCAAACCCGGTTCGCTCGCACGCCGCACCTTCCCGCTGGCCGATGCCAATGATGGCGTAGTGGATAGCAAAGGGGAGTATCTCTACTTTGTGCGCTTTGGCGCGGCGCTCAACACCGATAACGCCCGCTACTACCGTGGCGGTGCCATGGCGCAGCTGTGGCGCTACAAGCTCGATGGCCCGGCCGAGGCCCAGCGCATCGGCCCGCAGGATGCCAACCTCAAGCGCCCCATGCTGTGGAACAACCGCCTGCTGGCCGTGAGCGATGCCGATGGCCGCGACAACCTGTGGTCGTTCGCGCTCGATGGCAGCGATGCGCGCCAGCTCACCCGCCACCAGGATTTCGATGTACGTGGCGCGAGCTACGGGCAGAACCGCGTGGTCTACCAACTGGGTGCAGACCTGCGCGTGCTGGACTTGACCAGCAATCAGGATCGCCCCGTCAATATCGACCTCGTCTCCGATTTCGATCAGCAGCGCGCACGCTGGATCGACAAGCCGCTCAAGTATCTGGGCAGCACCCGGCTATCGCACGATGGTGAGCGCCTCGTGCTGGTCGCGCGCGGCAAGGTGGCCATTGCCGGCACCGGCCCGCAGCGCCGCGTTGAAATCGCCCAACCGGCCGGCAGCCGCATCAAGCAAGCCGTGCTGAGCCGCGATGGCAAATCGGTGTACGCCATTTGCGACGCCACGGGCGAGCAGGAAATCTGGCGCTTCCCGGCCGATGGCAGTGCCGGTGGCAAGGCGCTGACCAGCGATGGCAGCACCCAGCGCCTGAGTCTGTATCTCTCACCCGATGGCAAGCAGCTGGCCCACACCGACAAGCACGGCCGCCTGTGGCTGCTGGATCTGGCATCGGGCAAGAACGAGGTGATCGACGACGGCAGCGATGTCGGCAACGAGGACTACAACGCTGTCGAATGGTCGGCCGATAGCCGCGCCATTGCCATCGTGCGCCAGACCAGCAAGCGGCTGATGCCGCAACTGGGCCTGTATAGCCTGGATAACAAGCGCGTCAGCTGGCTCACATCGGACAAATATGCCTCCGGCGACCCGGCCTTCAGCCCGGATGGCAAGTGGCTGTATTTCCTGTCGGATCGCCAGTTCGATGCCACCAAGGGCGGCCCCTGGGGTGACCGCAATACCGGCGCGAGCTTCGAGCGCCGCACCAAGATCTACGCGCTGGCCCTGCAGGCCGGTAACCGCTTCCCGTTCCAACCCAAGGATGAACTGGAAGCCGGCAAGAATGATGAGAAAAAGGACGAGGGCGAAGCCAAGAAGCCCGAAGCCAAAGCCGACGACAAGGACAAAAAGCCCGACGACAAGAAGGACGCCAAGCCCAAGCTGCCCGCGATTGCCTGGAATGGCCTCAGTGAGCGCCTGTTCGAAGTACCGCTGGCTGGCGGCGATTACCGCAACCTCAGCGTCGATGCCAAGCGTCTCTACGTGCTTGATGGCGACCGTGACAAAGCCGATCTGAAAACCCTGGCCATCGAGAACACGGGTCCCAAGATCGAAACCTTTGCCAGCGATGTCACGGGTTACCAGCTCTCGCAAGACGGCAAAAAGCTCTTTTACCGCAAGGGCAAGGAAGAAGGCACCAGCCTCTATATTGTGGAAGCCGGCGCAAAGGCCCCGACCGATCTGGCCAAGAGCACGGTGCGGCTGGGCGACTGGAACCTCTATCTGGAGCCCCGTGCCGAATGGCAGCAGATGTTTGTAGACGCCTGGCGCATGCATCGCGATTCGCTGTTTGATCGCAAGATGCGCGGTGTGGACTGGCAAGCCGTGCGCAAGCACTACGCCCCGCTGGCCGAGCGAGTGACTGATCGCGCCGAACTCGACGATGTACTGGCGCAGATGATTGCCGAACTGGGCGCACTGCACTCGCAGGTCATCCCCGGTGACAACCGCCGTGGCACCGAAGTCGCCGCCCCCGCTGGCCTGGGTGCAGATGTGGAACGCATCAAGACCGGCTGGCTGATCAGCCGCATCTATCGCACCGAGGCCGAGCTGCCCAGCGAGCGCGGCCCCCTGCAAGCGCCGGGCTTGGATGTGCGCGAAGGAGATGTGATCCTCTCGATCAACGGTCGCGGTGCCGACGAGGTGCGCGATTTCACCGATCTGCTGCGCAATCAGGCGGGCCAGCAAGTGCTGCTGGAGATCAAGCGTGGCGATGCCGCGCCCCGCAAGGTGGTGGTTACCCCCGTCAACGCCCGCCAGCAGATGATGCTGCGTTACAACGACTGGGAGCAAGTACGCAAAGACAAGGTGGAACGCGCCGGCAAGGGCCAGCTCGGTTATCTGCATCTGCGCGCCATGGGCGGCAGCGACATGGCCAGCTTCGTGCGCGAGTTCTATGCCCAGTACGAGCGAGACGGCCTGATCATCGACGTACGCCGCAACAACGGCGGCAACATCGATAGCTGGATCATCGAAAAGCTGCTGCGCCGCGTCTGGGCCTTCTGGGGCCCACCCGCCAAGGGCTACCCCTACGGCAATATGCAGCAGACCTTCCGCGGCCACCTGGTGGTGCTGACCGACGAGATGACCTATTCCGACGGCGAAACCTTTGCCGCCGGCATCAAGGCGCTCAAGCTCGGCCCGGTCATCGGCACACGCACCAGTGGTGCGGGGGTATGGCTATCGGACAGCAATGTGCTCGTTGATGAAGGCATTGCCCGCGTCGCCGAATTCCCGCAATTCGGCATCGATGGCCAATGGCTGATCGAAGGCGTGGGCGTCGCGCCCGATATCGAGGTGGTCAACCCGCCGCTGGCCACCTTCAAGGGCGAAGACAAGCAGCTCGACGCCGCGATCCGCTACCTGCAGGACAAGCTGGCCAAGGAACCGATCAAACCGATGGTGCCCGAGGCGATTCCGCCGTTGCGCCCAAAGACCAAGCTGTAACCGGTAGGGTGCATTAGGCCCCAAGGCCGCATTGCACCTCACTGCAACGCATCGACACGGTGATGCAATGCGCTGCGCTTATTGCACCCTACGCGTTCCCTAGGCAGGTCGGGCTTGTACCGACCTGCCCCCTTGCCCTGGGTGGTGAACCCAAGCGCAAACCCGGTTAAGCTCCGGGCTCAAACCACCCGCCCAGGCATCGCCATGCATTCCGATCCCGACATCCTGTGCCGCTGCCACTGGGCCAACCCCAAGAACCCGCGTTACCTCGCCTACCACGACGAGGAATGGGGGGTGCCCTGCCACGATGAAACCACGCTGTTCGAGATGCTCAATCTCGAAGGCGCGCAGGCCGGTTTGTCGTGGGAAACCATCCTCAACAAGCGCGATCACTACCGCGCCGTGTTCGACCAATGGCAACCGGAACGCATTGCCCGCTACGACGACACCAAAGTCGCCGCCCTGCTGGCCGATGCCGGCATCGTCCGCAACCGCCTCAAGGTCGCCGCCACCATCAGCAATGCCCAAGCCTGGCTGCGCCTGCGAGATAGCGGCCGCAGTCTCGATACCCTGCTGTGGGCCTATGTGGACGGCCAGCCCATCCAGAACAATCTGGCCAGCTCGCGCGATACGCCGGCCAAAACGCCGTTGTCGGACAAAATCTCCAAAGATCTGGGCGAGCTGGGCTTCAAATTCGTGGGCTCCACCATCATCTACGCCTACATGCAGGCAATCGGCATGGTCAACGACCACCCGCTAACCTGCTTCCGCCACCTCGCCGTCAAAGACCTGAACCGATGAATACCCTGCTGGAAACCATTGAAGTCGAAACCCGCCCCCAGCCCGAGTGGGCCGTGATCTGGATGCACGGCCTGGGTGCCGACGGCAACGATTTCGCCTCCATCGTTCCTGAACTGGGCCTGCAGAATGCGCCCGGCGTGCGCTTCGTTTTCCCGCACGCGCCGGTGATCCCGGTGACCTGCAATAACGGCTACATGATGCGCGCCTGGTACGACATCCTCGAAATCGGCAGTCTCAGCCGCCGCGTCGACGAAGCCGGCATCCGCAGCAACCGCGACGCTATTCGCGCCCTGATCGCGCGCGAGAACGAGCGCGGCATACCGACCGAGCGCATCGTCCTCGCCGGCTTCTCGCAAGGCGGTGCCATGGTCTACAGCGTAGGTCTGACCCACCCGGAAAAACTGGCCGGCCTGATTGCGCTATCGACCTACATCCCTTCGCAAGCCCTGATCGACAGCGAGAAGCACACTGCCAACGCCAACACACCCATCTTTGCCGCCCACGGCGTGCAAGACCCTATCGTGCCGTATGCCTTGGGTGAAGCCGCCGCCAAGCAGGTCGGCACCAGCGGTCACCCCGTAGAGTGGCGCAGCTACCGCATGCCGCATTCGGTGTGCATGGAAGAGATCGAGGCGATTGGGGTCTGGTTGAAGGCGCGTATGGGGGTTTGATTCTCGGGCTACAAAAAGATAAAAAGCCGACCTTGTGGTCGGCTTTTTATCTGGAAAGGCCCAGTTCAAGCATCGCGCCGCAGCAAATCAATCAAGGTCCAGGTCCAATCCGGCCCCTTTTCCAGAATATCGCTGATGCGGATCACAAAGGCTTTGTCGCGCGCTACCACGTGGTAAAGCTTGCCCGGTGAATAGTCGGCCGAGTGCATCAGCAGCGAGTTCGCTTGTTTGCCGGATTCATTCATGTAAGGAATGTACAGACCCGCTTTGCGCGGGATCAGGCCCACGGTGTCGATGCCGCCATCGAGCGACATTTGTGGCTGCTTTTCTTCCTCCAGCGATTTCATGCTGGCCGCGACGGGAGTGGGCGTCAGCAGTTGGATGCCCACGTAGAACTGCTCGGGGTTGATGCGGTTAAGACGGCGGATGACGCTGATCATCCAGGGGTCGTGGTCGCTATTGCGTACCGCGAGCAGCACGCCCAAGCGGACCCAGTCGTGCCCATCTACCGGCAGGATTGCACCAAAACCACCCTCGGATTCGTTCTCGATTACCCATTCCTGGAAATCCGTGCTCTTGGCCTTGTTCACATAGGCATCGCTACGTGCCATGGCGGCGGCGAGCTTGCGCTTGGTGCGCTCGGTGACGTAGCCATAGAGCTTCATGTCCATGACTTCGTCGTTATCGGGCGCACCACGGGCCGTGGCGCGGGCCATGGCGCGTTCGTCGTCGAATCGCACGGCCGAAAAAATGGTCGAGAGGCCCGAGGTCACCTGGATGAGTTTGTCGACCTTGACCCGCTCGCTACGGGACGACTGCTGATTGCGCTCGCGGGACCAGAGGATTTCGAGCTGACGCAGGAAGTCCAGGCAGGCCGGCATGCGAGCATCTTCACCCAGGCCCACATGGGCCGGTGTATCTCCAGCTTCCAGCAGGCCCATGATACGGTTCATCTCCACCAGGACTTCGCTCACACCCCAGAAGCGCAGCATGTCGCCTTCCACGGCCTCGTGGATCTTGGCGGGGCCGGTGGGCTCGGCCAGATTGACGCAGAACTGGTGCACACCTTCGCGGTACTTTCGCTCCACCTGCACAAGGCGCGACCAAGAGGCCAGCCAGCTATCGGCCCAGTCGTACTGACGCAGACTGAAGTTGCCATTGCTGAGTGTGGCCAGCATCTGGATGCGGATGAACTCGTCGGCACACGACGTCGGCTGGGTATCGCGTTCTTCGTAAAGCTCGAAGGGTTGGCTGTCAAAACCACCCAGCTCGGCCAGCCGATATAGCTGATTGGCAGATGCCCAGAGTACTGCGGGTGGAATCTGGAACCGGAAGTAGTGCCATTTGACCTGGATGCCCACATAGTGGAGGGCGCGCGCTAGCATGAGGGCCGTTGCCTGCTCAAAGCCGGCGGCCTCGTCGGGACGGGGATCTTCCAGACGGACAAAGGGGTGATAGGCGGCCAGCATGACGCGGGCAAACCCGACAATCTCGTTCCAGAGCTTTTCCTCGATGGCCTTGCCGGCACGGGGATTCTGGATGTACTGCTGGCGCACCTGTTCGTAGGTAGCCTGGACCTTCTCGTCGATCACCATCAGGGCTTGCAGGGTGGCCAGCCGTGGCGGTGCACGTTCGGCGATCTGTGCGGCCATCTCGCGTACCGCGGCGAGCTGGCCGGCGATATCCTCCTGCCGCACTTCTCGCATCCACTGGGCAGCGGATTTGGCATCGGCCAGCGGGTCAACTTCGCGCTTGACCATGCCGGAAAGCGATTCGAATAGCTTGCGCATCAGTTGGCTACCATCTGGTTTTCGATCAGCCAGGCTTCCGCCGTGGCGCTATCGGCAAACAGGCGGACATCGGCATTGACGAAGAGACGGGCGATCCAGGTCGCCCAGGTCGTCCATTCATCGGTGCTGACCACCGCAATCTGGCCAAAATCATTGGCATGTTCACGACTGAAGCGGATTTCTTCCCACACCACATCCAGCGTATAGCCCCGCATATTGCCAAGATCAATCAGCAGGTTGGGCCGGCCGTGGAAACGTAGCTCGTAAAGCACGCTCTCTTCAAACTCGCGATAGTCTGCCAAGGTAAACTGGCCTGCGACAGTGGCAAGGACGC
Source organism: Chitinimonas sp. BJYL2 (assembly GCF_027257935.1). NCBI lineage: Bacteria > Pseudomonadati > Pseudomonadota > Betaproteobacteria > Neisseriales > Chitinibacteraceae > Chitinimonas > Chitinimonas sp. BJYL2. Next base: position 240,591 of record NZ_JANZKW010000004.1, read on the forward strand.
CGTGTTCACGGTGCTCGATGGCGATCATGATGGGGTTCCTCTTCTGGGTGGGCCAGACCACGTTCAACGCGGCCCCGCAACACACCTTGGGTTACAACACAGGCTGCATGACTTTGTTATACCGGGCCTGTCAGCCGGTTTCCAGCACGACAAACGCAACAACCGCGCCACGCTCGTCGCTCAGCGACAGATGCACACCGGTGATACCGCGTTCATTCATGTAGTGCGCAATGGCAGTATCGACCTTAATACCGGGTTTGCCAGCCACATCGTGTTCGATACACAGGCCGGCCAGCGTGACGGGGGGGCGTATTGCGGTACCCAGCGCCTTGCCGAAGGCTTCCTTGGCGGCCCAGCGTTTGGCCAGATAGCGTGGTTTGTCCTTGGCCGAGTCCAGTTGCTCGCGCTCGGCAGGGGCCAGCAGACGGGCAACCAGACGATCACCATGGCGGGCATACGCTGCGGCCATGCGGTCAATATCAATCAGATCGGTGCCGATGCCGTAAATCACAGTTTATGCAGATCGCGGAGGATTTTTCGGGTGTGCAGCGGTGCATCGGCAAGCAACTCGCCCAGTATGCCGCGCATCAGCTGCTTGGCCTGCAAGGCGGCCTGAGGCTCAAGGGCCCCGCCGCTAGCCAGCGCCATCAGGGTGGCGCCTTGGAACGTGACCCCTTGTGCTGCGCGGGTCTCTGCCACTGGCAGAATGCCCTTGCCGGACAGGTAGCGGTAATCGGCCAGGGGCTGCACAGGGCGCCCCTGTGCATCCTGATCCAGCGCGAAGCCATATCCCAGCTCGTTAATCAGGGCGAGCTCAAAACGACGCAAGATGGGTTCGACATCTGCCGGAGCCATCGAGAGTGCGCCTACTGCATGGCTATAGGCATCGAACAGGCCGGGGGCAGGATCTTCGCGAGCGAGCAGCTTGATCAGCAATTCATTGAGATAGAAACCGCAGATCAGTGCCAGTCCGGACAGCTGTGGCACACCACCCTGCCATTCCGCCGCGTGGAGGGTCTTGAGCTCACCGCTGCCAAACCAGGAAACCCGCAGAGGCTGGAACGCCATCAGGTTGCCCCGCAGCGCCGACGTGGGTCGGCGTGCACCCCTTGCCACTAGTGCGACCCGGCCGTGATCACGGGTAAAGATGTCGACGATCAGGCTGGTTTCTTTATACGGATAACCATGCAGCTGCCAGCCGGGCGTGGCCTCGACGCGCTGCTTGCTGCGGGCAAAGGTTTCCGCCACGTCTGCCCGCTGCCTTATTCGTAGCCGTACTGACGCACCAGACGGCTATCGTCGGCCCAACCGCTTTTGACCTTGACGAAGACTTCGAGGTACACGCGGCAGTCGAACATCTTTTCCATATCGGTGCGTGCCTGCGTGGAGATTTCCTTGAGCTTGGCACCCTTGTCACCGATCACGATGGCCTTGTGCGCATCCCGGTCCACCAGAATCGAAGCGAAAATCCGGCGCAAATTGCCTTCCTGCTCGAACTTCTCGATCTCGACCGTGGTGGAGTACGGCAACTCGTCGCCCACCAGACGAAAGATCTTTTCACGCACCAGCTCCGCGGCCAGGAAGCGCTCGCTACGATCTGTGACCTGATCTTCGTCGTACATGCGATCGCCTTCGGGCAACAGCGGCCGTATCGCGTCAAGCAAGACCTCGATCTTCATGATCTTCTTGGCAGAGATCGGGACAATGGCATGAAACGGGAACTGCTCTGCCATACGCTGGATAAAGGGCAGCAGCTGATTCTTGTCGGTGAGCAGATCCGCCTTGTTGAGCACCAGCACCACCGGCCGGGTCTTGGGCAGCAGCTTCATGACCTCGACATCCCGCGCATCGAACTTGCTGGCCTCGATCACGAACAGCACCACGTCCACATCAGATAACGTGGTGGTGACACCACGGTTCATTGCGTCGTTCAGGGCGTTGCGGTGCTTGGTCTGGAAACCCGGCGTATCGACAAACACATACTGGGCATCCGGGTCGGTGCGGATGCCGGTGATACGGTGACGCGTTGTCTGGGCCTTGCGCGAGACAATGCTGATTTTCTGACCGATCAGCCGGTTGAGCAGCGTGGATTTGCCCACATTGGGGCGGCCGACAATGGCGATGAAGCCGGCGCGGGAAGTGGTATCGGTCATGGCTATTTGCTACTCCTGCCCTCGGGCAAACTGTCCAGCGCCAAGGTGGCGGCAGCCTGTTCGGCCGCACGGCGACTGGCTCCATCTCCACGCGTCGTGAGATTGAGCTCGCTGATGCGGCATTCAACAACAAAATGCTGATCGTGGGCCTCACCCTGCTGGTTCACGATCGAATATTGGGGCAAACCATGCCGGCGTGCTTGCAGCCACTCCTGCAGGCGTGTCTTGCTGTCCTTGCCGTGGGTGAGCGGGTTGATCGCGGCGATGCGCGGCCCGACCAGTCTGGCCACGGCCCTGCTGGCTTCAGCGTAGTCCGAATCGAGGCAGATCGCGGCAAATAACGCTTCCAGCGTGTCGGCCAGAATGGACGGGCGCTGGTGTCCGCCACTGCGCACCTCTCCCTCGCCCAGACGCAGATGAACACTCAGGTTCAGATCCTGCGCCAGCTCGGCAAGGGTTTCCTTTTTGACAAGGCTGGCGCGCAAGCGGGAAAGCTCGCCTTCGCTGAGGGCCGGGAAGGTATCGAACAGAAGGCGGGCAACCGCAGCGTTGAGGATGCTGTCGCCCAGAAATTCCAAACGTTCGTTGTGCGGCAAACCAAAACTGCGATGGGTGAGTGCTTGACGCAGCAGCTGGGGATCACGGAAACGATGACCCAGCGCGGCTTCCAGCCTGGCAGTGTCGCCGCTCACTGGCCCTCGCCGCCGTGCTTGGCTTCGGTTGTGAAGTCGAACTTGAGGCTGACATTGGCGACAAGCGGAATGATTTTCTCGTAGCTGGTCGAGATGGTAGTACCGCTTTGATCCTGAATGATGTCGAGATCCGTACCCTGAACGGTCGTGATGTAGTCAATCGTCGCACGCTTGTCGAATGCGGCACGGATCTCGGCAGGTGGCGCACCCGCCATTTGTTTGGCGATATCGGCAATGGCCTTCTTCACGCCAAAGTACTCGGTGTACGCAGGCACCATCTTCAAACCCAATACCAGCGCACCGCCCAGAATGATGGCCCAGGTCAGCATGTTGATCATGCTTACACCACGTTGCTTACGCATTGCTGCTCCTTTGTTCTTTGTCAGTGCCGAATGGCGGTAAACATCATCTCGCGCCATTCTAGGCAGGCTGGCGGGCTTTGCAACCGTCAGCGGATGCGGGTGCCGATACGGCTCAGATCACCCAGGTTCATCCAGATCAGGAAAGCCCTGCCGGCAAGGTGGTCATCGGGTACAAAACCCCAGTATCGGCCATCGTTGCTGTTGTCGCGATTATCTCCCAACATCATGTACTGGCCTTGCGGCACTGTGCAACTGAAGCCGGTTTCATCATGCTGGCAATTGTTGGCGCGCTGCGGGAAATCATGCACACCAAGCGGCAACAGTGTCGGCGCGCCAGGCAGGTTCAGGGTTTCGTAGCTGCGTGTACCCATCCGTTCCTGCATGCGAACTGTCTGCAAAGGCTGATCGGGCTGATCGGCATAGCGATATTCGCCCAGCGGCACGCTGTCGATACGCTCGCCGTTGATGGTCAATACCTTGTTGCGATACTCGACTTTGTCACCGGGTATGCCCACCACACGCTTGATGTAGTTGATCTTGGTGTTTTCAGGGAAACGGAATACCACCACATCACCGCGCTCAGGCTTGCCCACGGGAATGACCGGTATGTTCAGGAACGGGATGCGCACGCCGTAAGCGGACTTGTTGATCAGGATGAAGTCACCCACGATCAGGCCCGGCCGCATGGAGCTAGACGGAATCTGCATCGGTTCCACCACGAAGGTTTTGCCCACACCGATCAACGCCAGAATCAGCGCGTTGGAGTAACCGAACGCCGCCCAATCGGGCATCGGCTTGTCGTTGCCTTTGGCCTTGTAGCCCCGCAGCTTGGCAAACAATGCCAGCACGGCAGCCACCATCATGATCACGAAGAAGAGATCGCTGGGGTTGGCAAACATCGACAACACACCCCAGGCACCCACCAGGATCAGGAAGTAACCCCAAAGCGCGGTCTCGCTCATGCGTTCAGCGTCATACACGGGTTCGTTGCGGCGCCGGGAACGCCAGATCAGCACAGGGCCGGCAAACAGCGCGACAAAAGCGAGCAGGGTCCAGTTCATGAGGGCCTTTAGATAGGGGAAGCGTTGACCAGGAATTTCACTGTATCAGTCTCTCGCGAGCCAGACTGGCGAGAGGCGACCGGGTAAGCCGTGGCAGGCACGAATACCCGGTTTTGTGGCACGACCTACTTGTCGCTGACCTGCAAGATGGCGAGGAAAGCCTCCTGCGGGATCTCGACATTACCGACCTGCTTCATGCGCTTCTTGCCCGCCTTCTGCTTTTCGAGCAGCTTCTTCTTGCGGGTAATGTCGCCGCCATAACACTTGGCGAGCACGTCCTTGCGCATGGCCTTGACGGTTTCGCGCGCAATGATGTGTGCGCCGATGGCCGCCTGGATGGCAATGTCGAACATCTGCCGCGGAATCAGTTCACGCATCTTGCTGACCAGTTCACGGCCGCGATACACGCTGTTGCCACGGTGCACCATCAGGCTCAGCGCATCAACACGCTCGCCATTGACGAGCACATCGAGCTTGACCAGATCATCGGCGCGGAATTCCTTGAAATCGTAATCGAGCGAGGCATAGCCACGGCTCACCGACTTGAGCTTGTCGAAGAAGTCCATCACCACTTCGGCCATGGGCAGCTCATAGGTCAGCATGACCTGGCGGCCCATGTACTGCATGTTCTTCTGCACACCGCGCTTCACATTGCACAGTGTCATCACCGGGCCCACATAGTCTTGTGGCATCAGGATGGTGGCCGTGATGATGGGCTCGCGAATTTCTTCAATCTTGGAGAGTTCCGGCAAGCGCGAGGGGTTTTCGATTTCGATCAGCTCACCGTCCTTGAGCAGCACCTGGTACACCACGGTGGGCGCCGTGGTGATAAGGTCCATATCGAATTCGCGCTCCAGGCGTTCCTGAACGATTTCCAGGTGCAGGAGCCCCAGGAAACCGCAGCGGAAGCCAAAGCCCAGGGCCTGCGAGACTTCGGGCTCGAAGTGCAGCGAGGCATCGTTGAGCTTGAGCTTTTCCAGGCTGTCGCGCAACGAGTCATAGTCATGCGACTCGACCGGGTACAGGCCGGCAAACACCTGCGACTTCACTTCCTTGAAACCGGGCAGTGGTTGCTCGGCCGCAGGCTTCACATGGGTAATCGTATCGCCTACCTTGGCCGAGGCAATATCCTTGATACCGGCAATCACGAAACCGACTTCGCCGGCCTTGAGCGTGTCGCGCTGTATAGACTTGGGGGTGAACACGCCGACCTGTTCGCACAGATGCTGTGCCTTCGTCGACATGAACAGCAGTTTGTCCTTGGGCGAAATCTGGCCATCCACCACACGCACCAGCATGACCACGCCCACGTAGTTGTCGAACCACGAGTCGATGATCAGCGCCTTGAGGGGGCCGTCAGGATTGCCCTGCGGGGCCGGAATCTTGCTGACCACGGTTTCGAGGATATCCTCGATGCCGATACCGTTCTTGGCCGAAGCACGCACGGCATCCACGGCGTCGATACCGACGATGTCATGAATTTCGTCGATGACGCGCTCGGGTTCGGCAGCGGGCAGGTCGATCTTGTTGAGCACGGCAACGACTTCCACGCCCTGCTCGATGGCGGTGTAGCAGTTGGCCACGGTCTGCGCCTCTACCCCTTGCGAGGCATCCACCACCAGCAGTGCACCTTCGCACGCGGCCAGGGAGCGGCTGACTTCGTAGCTGAAATCGACGTGGCCGGGGGTGTCGATGAGGTTCAGGTTGTAGATCTGGCCGTCACGAGCTTTGTACTGCAAAGCGGCCGTCTGCGCCTTGATGGTGATGCCGCGCTCTTTCTCGATATCCATCGAGTCGAGCACCTGTTCGCTCATTTCGCGCAGCTCCAGCCCGCCGCAAAACTGGATGAAGCGGTCGGCCAGCGTCGATTTGCCGTGGTCGATGTGGGCGATGATGGAGAAATTGCGGATGTGATTCATAAGGAACAGCCAGAACTTTCAACGCAAAGGCGCAAAGACCGCAAAGGAGCACTGCAAACTCTCTGCGGCTTTGCGCCTAGCATCCGGTGATAAGCAGAAAAGTGGGCACGTTATTGCGTGCCCACCTTGAATTTGCAGCGATTTTACCGGATTCGGGCCAGATAGGCATCCAGCTTGCGCCGATCAAGGTGATAGAAGCAGATCACCTCATCATGCAAACCGGCCAACACCGGGACCATTTCGTTGTATTTGGCCTCGGCGGCATCATCGTCATCAATATCGAACCAGACGACATCCAGCCCCAGATCCGGTGCCAGCAGACGCAGTTCTTCACGCATCTGCTGGCACAGACTGCAGTACTCGCGACCATAAAGCGTCAGCAAGACTGGTTCAGTCATTGGATTTGTCACCCTTCTCCGGCAGCTTCAGACTCACAAACAAGGAAGCCTCACCACGGCGGATACGCAGAGGGACCGAGCTGCCCGGTTTGGCCTTGGCAAAGGTTTCATCCAGCTGGGCAAACGATTTGAGATCTTCACCACCTACGCCAACAATCACATCACCCTGCTGTATGCCGGCTGTCGCCGCAGGCCCCTGCGCAGCCATGACCTGCAGACCGAACTTGATGCCGAACTGCCGCAACATGGCAGGTGGCGCTTCGCGCACGGTGAGGCCGGACTTGTTCATGGCCTCATTGTCCTTGCTCTCACGCTTGCGTTCGCGTTGCTGGGCACGGCCATCGGCAGGCTGATCCATCTCGGCAACCGTCACATTGAGGCGCTTCGACGACTTATCTCGCCAGATATCCACCGGCACCGTTTTGCCAGGGGCGGTGTCGCCCACCACGCGCGGCAGGTCGGTCGACTCCTCAATGGTTGTGCCGTTGAACTTCAGGATTACATCGCCAGCCTTGAAGCCAGCCTTGGCCGCCGGGCCCTCTGGGTCCACATTGCTAATCAGCGCGCCCTTGTTGTCCTTGAGGCCGAAGTCACGAGCCAGATCATCGCTGAGAGGCTGGATGCCGACACCAATCCGGCCACGGGTTACCTTGCCGTTCTGCTTGAGCTGGTCGGCAATCTGCATGGCAGCATCAATCGGAATGGCAAACGACAAGCCCATATAGCCACCAGAGCGGCTGAAAATCTGCGAGTTGATGCCCACCACCTCACCGCGCACATTGAACAGCGGACCACCCGAGTTACCTGGGTTCACTGCGGCATCGGTCTGAATGAAAGGCACATAGTTCTCAGCGGGCAAATTGCGGCCCTTGGCACTGACGATACCCGCCGTCACTGTGCTGTCGAGGCCGAACGGGGAGCCGATAGCCACTACCCACTCACCCACACGCAACTTTTCGCTGGAGCCCACCCGGACGACAGGCAGATCCTTGGCCTCAATCTTGAGCAGTGCAACATCAGTGCGAGCATCCGAGCCAATCACCTTGGCCTTGAACTCCCGCTTGTCATTCAGCCGCACCGTAATTTCATCCGCCTCGGCAACAACATGGGCGTTGGTCAACAGATAGCCATCGCGGGCAATGATGAACCCCGAGCCCAGCGATTGCGCACGCTCCTCGCGCGGCTGGTTGGGCACCACCCCGCGCGGGACCGGGAATCCAAAACGGCGGAAGAACTCGAACGGATCTTCCTCGCCATTACCGAACTGATTGCGGGCACTGCGGATGATCTGGCTGGTACTGATATTGACAACCGCCTTACCCTCCTGATCGACCAAGGCACTGAAGTCCGGCAGACCCGTTACCAGCGGAGCACGTTCCACAGAGGGCGTGGCAGGCGCTGCGGGCTTGGTGGCAGGGCCGGCTGCCACCTCTGCATTGGCGGCCTCGGTACAGGCTGTCAGACCGCAGGCGAACATCAAAGCGGCCAGTAGGCTGATTTTCATGCGAGCAATCCTTCTATTGTTGCAGGAACGGAAATCAACGCAGCACGTCAGGCTGCGCAACGTAAATAGGTATCGGCCAGGCTGATTTCAAGCGCGGAGCGTCAACCGGAAACAGGTACCCGTTCAGCGTGGTACGTACGACTGAGCGAACAGCTGCACGGTGCGTAGCGGCACTTCACCCACGGCGGTAATCCGCCAGCCAGCAACCTGACGCGTATAGAAGCTGACATTGCCCTGTGCCAAAGGCACATCGACCTGGGCATTGGATGCGGGTTCAATGAAAACCGAAACCGTGGCCATACCGTCGCTGTAGAGATAGTGGAGCACTGGTGCCGCGCGTCCCTGGAGCTGGGTGTGAGTTTCTTTGACCAGACGGAAGCCTGGGGGCACATTGGTCGAATTGAACTCGACATAGTCACCACCAAGTTGCGGCGGCGATGGCGCAACCTGGCGTGGCACCGGCGTCACTGGCAGAGCCTTGTTCGCCAATACCGGCTTGAGTGCCTGCTTGTCGATATGCCCGCCAATCTGCAGCTGGGTAAAGGTGAACTGCTCAAGCTGCACAGTGCGATCAGGGTTATACATCGCACTTTTGAGCATCAGGCCGGAGTTGGGTTCGACGCATAACCGATGCGGATTGCGCAGCTTGTCACGGGGATCGAGCGCAACGACCTGACATTCGTATCCCGCCACCCGCTCGACATTGAGCTTGCGGAATGTGTAGTTGCTGAGCACGTCCACGATCTGATCAGGAATGATGCCGGGGAAAAACTTGTTGGCAGCCCGCCGATCCAGCTGGAACGGCTTCATATTGGGCATGTAGCACGTTATCTGGTCGTTATTGCGGACGAACTCACGGGGTAGACCATCGAGCGACTCACGCCGCTCCTGCTCGCCGGCTGCATCGAAGACATGGGCGAGTCTGAAGGTTTCCATGCTGTCCTGCCGCTGGAACAGGTAAACCCCGCTGTAATTGAGTACCCGAGCAGCCGCGCCCATCTTTCTGAGCAGCGCGGCAGATTCTGCCGTGGTCATCTGTTCCGACGCCTGCGCAGGCAGGCCAAGCATCAGGAACAACAGCGCAGAACGCAGGAGGGCGGCAGGCATGAAACGTCGCAAATCAGGAGAGTGAGAAAGGGGCAATCAGCGCTGACCGTTCACACGTTCGGCCTCAGCACCACTGAGGATAACGGGGCGATGCACATAGCCGGGGTTGCCAAGCATGGCCTGATGCGCAACCAGATAAGGATTGACCGCCTCGCCCTGCACGCGTGGCGCTTTCATGGGAGCAGCCACCATCTGGGTGGGCGAAACAGCCACACCCCGGGCGCCACCCACATACCAGGCAGTGGCACTGACCAGCGCCACCGAGGCTGCCATGGACACGGCCACCCAGCGTTTGCCGGGCATGGCGCGATGTGGTCGACGCATCGCATTGGGGGCAAGAATGGCAGGCTCATCGGCAAGACGCGCAGAGAAACGGTCCATGAAATCGTCGGGCAAACCCGGGCACGCGTTCATGGCATCACCAATCAGGTGGTAGGTCTGCCAGCTGTCCGCACAATCCGGATCCTGCTTCATGGACTGCAGCACCGCATCCAGCTCGTGGTCATCCCACTCGCCGTCCATCATGGCCGAGACTTTATCCTGCATGATCTTCACTCTGTTCGGTTCCACTCGGCTCACCAGCGACGATCCTTGCCGGCAGATTCGATCATCGGCCGCAGCTGCGCAGCGATGGCTTCCCGTGCTCGGAATATACGCGAACGCACTGTGCCGATGGGGCAATTCATGACCTCGGCGATGTCCTCGTACGACAAGCCTTCCATCTCGCGCAAGGTAATCGCGGTGCGCAATTCTTCGGGCAATGCCTCCACCGCCTTGTTGACCGTGGTCACGATCTGGCGGTTCATCAACTCGGTCTCTGGGGTGTTCATGTCGGGCAACTGGGCTGCCGTATCCAGCGTTTCACCATCTTCATCCTCGTACTCGGTAGAGAGCACAGGGCGGCGACCCAGTGTGGCCAGATAGTTCTTGGCCGTATTGATGGCGATCCGGTAAAGCCAGGTGTAGAAAGCGCTCTCGCCCCGGAAGGCCGGCAGTGCGCGATAGGCCTTGATGAAGGCCTCTTGAGTTACATCTTCTATCTCGGCCTGATCGCGGATCATGCGGCTGAGCAGCCGGCCGATCTTGCGGTGGTATTTCACCACCAGCAGCTCGAACGCCTTCTTGTCGCCGCGCTGAACGCGGAGAACCAATTCGTGATCAATGTCCCGCTCAGTCGGCATGCTCGCTGTTTTTCCCTGATCGGCAGTCATGGCCTTGGCAGGCGCTGCGTCAATCTTGGGAACATGCGTGCTGGCGGCCGGCTTTTCAAGCGGCTGCTTGCGGTTATCCTGCTTGTCGTCGCGCTGCCAGGCATCCAGCAGGCTGTTGGGGTGTAGCGTAATGGTTTCCATTGATACGGCGCCTTTCCCTTGCCCCTCCCTGTGGGGTACACGACACTGACCCGCCTTTGCGCCGATAAGTTCCACGAGTTTTTACCGGAGACAGGCCCCCTGCCCTGCTTTGGTATAGTGGCGGCACTCTCCCCTGCATGATGACCCCGATGCACCGACATGATGTCCTGATCCTCGGCAGCGGCCTCGCCGGCATGACGCTGGCCCTGCAACTGGCCGACACCCACCGTGTGGCCATAATCACCAAGCGCAGCCTGACCGACGGCGCCAGCCAATGGGCTCAAGGTGGCATTGCCGCCGTGCTCGACCAGACCGACAGCGTGGCCGATCACGTCAGCGATACGCTGGTTGCCGGCGCCGGCCTGTGTGACGAAGCGGCGACCCGTTTCATCCTTGAGCGTGCGCGAAGCGCCATCGATTGGCTCATTGAACTCGGCGTCCCCTTCACGCCCGATGCCGAGCACGAGACAGGATTTCACCTGACTCGCGAAGGCGGTCATTCGCATCGGCGCATCATTCACGCGGCAGATGCCACAGGCGCAGCCGTCATTGACACACTTGCGGCCAGAGTACGGGCGCATCCCAATATCGCCATCTTCGAAGAGCATATTGCGGTCGACCTGATTGTGGGACACAAACTGGGGCTTGGTGATACCGGCTGCCTGGGCGCCTACGTGCTCGACAAGCATCGTGATCGTGTCGAAACCTTTACCGCCAGCCACACGGTGCTCGCCACCGGGGGAGCAGGCAAGGTCTACCTCTACACCACCAACCCGGATACCGCGACGGGCGATGGTATCGCCATGGGCTGGCGTGCCGGGTGCCGGGTGGCCAACATGGAATTCGTGCAATTTCACCCGACCAGTCTCTACCACCCTCACGCCAAGAGCTTTCTGATTACCGAAGCCGTGCGTGGCGAGGGCGGTCTGCTCAAGCTGCCCGACGGCACACGCTTCATGCCCCAGCACGACGAGCGCGGCGAACTGGCCCCGCGCGATATCGTGGCACGCGCCATCGACTTTGAAATGAAGCGTCACGGCGTGGATTGCGTGTATCTCGACATCAGCCACCAGCCCGCCGAGTTCATCCGCGAGCACTTTCCCACCGTGCATCAGCGCTGCCTTGAGCTGGGCATCGACATCACGCGGCAACCGATTCCGGTGGTGCCGGCGGCGCACTATACCTGCGGCGGCCTGATCACGGATCTGAACGGGCGTACCGACATTCCCGGACTTTATGCGATTGGCGAAACGGCCTGTACCGGCCTGCATGGTGCCAACCGGCTGGCCAGCAATTCCCTGCTCGAAGCCATGGTGCTCGGCCGCGAAGCCGCACTGGCCATCAAGGCGTCCGCCGTACCCGTCCAGCCCCAACCACCCGCTTGGGATGAAAGCCGGGTGACGGACGCCGATGAAGAAGTGGTGATTTCCCATAACTGGGATGAGTTGCGGCGCTTCATGTGGGACTACGTGGGCATCGTGCGCACCGACAAGCGCCTCGAACGCGCCGCGCATCGCATCAACCTGCTGCGTAGCGAAATCGATGAGTTCTACGCCAACTTCCGCGTCAGTAACGATCTGATCGAACTGCGGAATCTGGTTGATACTGCCGATCTGATCGTACGCTCGGCCCAGGGTCGCAAGGAGAGCCGGGGGCTGCATTTCAGCCGTGACTACCCTACGCAACACGCCAGCACGCAGGACACCATCCTGGCCGGCCGTCAGGATCGCTGATCGGCCGTACGGCCCCAACGCAGCCACGCACGCAGGTGTCGAAGGACATCGGCTGGCGCACTGTCTGGCCAAAGCACCAGTGTCACGGGGGCCTGGGCCCCCCGCGCAAGCCTCATCACGACAAGCCAAGGGGTAACCAGGCGCCGGCCGGTCAGCACGACCTCACTGCTCCCGGTCGGCAAGGTGAGGTGCCAGCTACCATCTGGCTGCAATACCAGCGCCCCTTGCGTTGGCGCACGCCTAAGCTGCAAACCGGCACTGATCAACAGCAAAGCCAGCCCGGCAAGCCGGGCTGGCAACGCCATGGGCATGGCAAGCAATACCAGCGCCACTACACCATGCAGTGCGATCATCAACCTGCGTTCGATCCGGGACGGACTAAACGCAAGGTGCAATGCGGGGACTTGCCTGAGTCTCGGCATCGGACACGCCTCAGCTTGCGCCCCGCTCAGTCAATCTGCACGCTCCCGGCCACACCCACGACAACCTCGCTTTCACCACCTTCCATCGGTGGCGGCGCCATCTCCGCGACCATGCTCTTTGCCATCAGCATCGGTGCACGTTGTACTGGCTGTGGGTAGCTACCGCTGGTATTGATGCTGATATTGACGAGTTTGTAACCCTTGCCGCCGAGACTGCGTTGCGCCGCATCGGCTCTGGCTCGGAAGGCATTGATGGCCTCGCCCATCAGCGCCGTTTCCATTTTCTCCCGGGTGTCAGCCGCGACCGAGAAACTCATGCCGCCCAGTTGCATCTGGGTCTGCAGTTTGCCGATCAACTCGGCAAGGACCTTGAAATCTTTGGACTCGACTCGGACCTCCGCCCTGCCTCGCCAGCCTTCGGCCTTGTTCTTGCTGTTATAGAGCGGGTACACGTGATTCCCGCCCATACTCACCTTGACGGCCCCATAGGCCTTGGCAATGCGCAGGGCATCGGCTGCCGCCCGGTTGAGCTTGTCCGCCAGTACCGCGGCACTGGGGTCACTGAACTCCACATACAGGGATGCCTGGGCCAGATCATTGGGCACGGCACGACGCACTTCAGCCTGCAGGTTGACCACGTTGTAATGGGGCTGCTCGGCCGCTTGGCCAAGGCCTGCCAGCATGAGCAGGGCCGCGTAAGGAAGGGCAACTCGCATGAACATCATCCTTGTCGTGAAAACGGGCCCAGTCTGGGCCCGCCTGGCTGAATCCCGAATGAACCCGCTTCAGTGCAGGCCGTGATCCGCGGTCGGGCTGTTATGGATATCCTGATCCACACTGTCCATCAGCACCGTGTGAATCTCGACATCGAACCACTCCCAGAATGCCTTGAGATTGCGGCTTTTGGGCCACAGCTTGGTGTCCTGCGTCCACGAGGACAACTCCATTTCGAATACGCGATCCGCCATCTCGTCGATATAGGCAATCCCGTCTTCCTGCTCGTTGACTTCGGGGATCATCAGGACCGTGCAGTCGCTGCGTATATCGTTGAGTGTCAGGGTGACCTCGTTTTCGGGCAGTTTATTGAGCCAGTCCAGAAAAGGTTGCTTGGGCTTGATCACCGCAATGGAACGATCGACGAAATACATGAGACTCTCCTGATTTAAGCAGGGTCAGGATAGCATGGCCCCAGCGGGCGCTATGAAGCCCGGTGGGCATCGCATAGAATCAAGGCAAGCATTCATCACAACGACAAGGGCAGCGCATGTTTGACCAACGCACCTCGGGCCGACGCCTCGTTCGCTGGAAAGCTGCCGTCATTCCGCTCAATCAGCCCGACAAGATCATCCAGAGCGCCGCCACCGAAGTCGCCCAGAAAGGGATATCCCTGTTCTGCAAGGAACAGTTGTTCCCGCACATTACCTACCGGGTCATCCTGCAGATTCCGGATGCGATGCATATCAGCGTGTCGTACGTGGAAGTCGAGGGCAAACCGATCTATTCCTCGCTGGTCGGCTCCATGGGTGAATTCCGCACCGGTCTCAAGCTCACCGAGATCAGCAACGAGTACCGGAACAAGCTCGACGGCCTGCTACGCGGCGTGGGCTGAACGATCAAGGCGCTGACGAACCAGCGCGACAAACTGCTCGCCCAATGCACACAGCGCCTCACAGGCTGCCGCATCCACCTGGCCGGCACGTGCGGCCTGTTCCAGCCGCCAGGCCGCCTGTTGGCCGGGACTGCCCGCCAAAGCGCCAAAGCTGCCTTTGAGGGTATGTGCCAGCTCCTGTAGCTGCGCAGCATCGCCCGCCTGCAGTGCTCGCCGCAGCGCGGCTTGTCTGGCTGGCCATTCTTCGCAGAACAAACCGAGCAACTGGTCCAGCAAACGCGCATTGCCACCGCAGACGTCCAGCGCGCCATCCACATCAAATAGCGGCGACGATGCCGTCGCCTCGTCAACCGACTGTGAAGTCTGGACCGGGCTGGCGGCCAGCCGGGTCAGCAAATCCCGCAATTTGGCATCGGATATCGGCTTGGTCAGGAAATCATCCATCCCGGCCCCCAAGCTGGCCTCACGATCCTCGGGCTGGGCATTCGCCGTCATGGCCACGATGGGTACCCTGCGCTCACCCTCCAGCGCGCGGATGATCCGGGTAGCGGTCAGGCCGTCCATGCCCGGCATCTGGATATCCATGAGGATCAAGTCAAACTCGCCAAGGCTGTAGAGATCCACCGCCTCGCCACCATGGTTTGCCACTACCACCTCATGGCCATCCCGGGTGAGCAGGGCGCAGGCCAGCTCCTGATTCAGCGCATTGTCTTCCGCCAGAAGGATGCGCAAGGCCCGATCCGGCGTAGCCTGCGCATCGGCCACCTCGTCCTGCGACTCGGCCAGCAGCAGGGGCAGTGAAAAGCGGAACTCGCTACCAACTCCGGGGGTACTTTGCACGCCAAGCTGTCCGCCCATGGCCTCAATCAGCCGCTGCGAAATGGTCAAGCCCAGACCACTGCCGCCATAGCGACGACTCACACTGTCATCGGCCTGTGCAAATGGTTCGAAGATATGCTGGATCTGCTCGGCCTCGATACCGATACCCGTATCGCTGACCACTACTTCAACCTCCACCCGATCCGGCAGGGAGGACAGCACACCGAGATGCAGGCTCACCCTGCCCTGCTCGGTAAATTTGATCGCATTACCAAGCAGGTTGATCAGCACCTGACGCAAACGGCTTTCATCCCCATACACCCAACGGGGCAAACTGGCATCCATCCCCAACTGCAAGGTCAGCTGCTTTTGCTCTGCGCTAAAGCGCAACAGTTCACTGGTTCTCGCGACCAGCGCACGCAGATCGAACGGCCGCGACTCCACCGACAGTTTGCCGGCCTCGACGCGAGAAAAATCCAGGATGTCACCAACGAGTTCGATCAAGCCCTGCGAGGAGAACTTGATCATATTGAGCCAGCGCAAGCGCGCCTCGTCCCGCTCGCTATCCAGCAGCAGCCCGGTAGCGCCAATAATGGCATTGAGCGGCGTACGGATCTCGTGGCTCATATTGGCCAGAAACTGACTCTTGGTGCGACTTGCCATTTCGGCAACCTGCTTGGCCTCAAGCAACTGACGCTCAATCAGGCGACGCAGGGAGAGGTCGTACCACATTGCAAGCAGCAGCTGACGGTCATCCAGCTGCACCGGCGACAGGGTGACCTCAACCAGCAGCTCGCTTTGGTCGGCCCGTATCAGTAACCATTCAAAGCGATGCCAGCCCGTCTTCAGCGCGCGTGCCACCGCCTCGTCCGCTTGCGGAAGCGATTCCCGACCATCCGGCTGCAAGCGGGGGTAGAAGCGCTCGGGCGGTGACTCGATCAACTGACGCCGGCTCGCCAGCCTTAACGCCTGGGCGGATGCACGGTTGCAATCGACCACGCGCATGGTGGCTGGATCGAACAACAGCATGGCCGTGGCCGACTGCTCGAACAGGACACGGAATTTCTGCTCGGAGAGAACACGCTCGGTGACATCCTGTGCCGCGAACAGCATCGCCATCTCGCCGCTCACAGGATCAATCACACGGTGCAGGGTATAGGCATGCCAGCGCCGGCCCTGAGCGCCGGAAAACTGGCGCTCAGCCTGATCCAGCCCTTGATCCCGGGCGCGTTGCCAAACCTGGGCGGCTACCTCGGGGCTATCAAAGAGACTGGCGAAGTCGGCAATCTCCTCGCGGGCGAGCTGGGGGAACACGCGGGCTGCAGCAGGGTTGCGCATCAGGACGCGCCCCTCCAGATCGAACATCACGACCGCGAGGGAAAAATGCAGTACCGCTTCCACGCCACGCAAGGTTGCCGCATCAATGGTTTGCTGGGCATGCGGCACTGCCTGGAAACACAGGCCTAAGCCGCCTTCGGGCAAGGTGATGGCCACGGCCGTCAGGCCCACCTGCACCGGCTGCCCGCGTGGGTAGAGAGTCCAGTCGGCTCGGGTTACGCCGTCGCGCTCAATGCGCCGCACCAGATCATCCAGACGCATTGCAACTGCAGGAGAGAGTGCGGAAAGATCACGGCTGCACAGCTCTTCCAGATCGTCCGCCAGCCATAGCGCCAGCGCTGCCTCATTGGCCCAGCGAATGCAGTGCCGGTCCGGTTGATACACCCATGTCGGCGCAGGTAGCCAAGCATAGGCGGCGAGGTTGGACCAAGCGAGTGGCGTCATGCTCAAGCCTTGGGCTTACGCCGAGGCTGACGGGGTGGTGCCGGCGTGCTGGCAGGCGGCTGCGGATTGGCCGCACGGTCAGCCGCCATCGGCGGTTTGGCAGGCTTGCGCGGCCGGCGCGCACGCTTGGGTGTCGCACTCGGCGCGGGGGGCTCGGCCTGATCCGCCAACGGCGTAGCCGTCGTCTCGACTGGAGAGGTCGTCGCAGCACTTGCAGCGGCCTTGCGATCGCGACGCCTGCCACCACCCTGATCAGCTCGCCGATTTTCCGGTTTGCCGACTCCATCGCTGGTGTCGCGATTAGCCAGCACAAAGTCAATCTTGCTGGTCTCCAGATCCACACGCGCCACCTGGATGGTCAGCTTGTCAGTCAGTCCATAGGTTTTGCCGGTGCGTTCGCCCCGCAGGCTGTGGCTGGCGTCGTCATACTGGAAATAGTCCGCACCCAGTTCGGAGATATGCACCAACCCTTCCACATGCAGTGCCTTGAGGGTGACGAACAGACCGAAGTTGGTCACGGCCGATACCACGCCCTCGAACACCTCGCCGATACGGTCGCGCATGTAGTAACACTTGAGCCAGTTCTCGACATCGCGCGTGGCCTCGTCGGCACGGCGTTCGGTCATCGAGCATTGCGCACCGATTTCCTCCCACTTGCCCGGCTTGTAGGTCTTGCCCTTGAGTACCGCCTTGATGCAGCGGTGCACCAGCAAATCCGGGTAACGGCGGATCGGTGAAGTGAAGTGGGTATAGGCGTCATAAGCCAACCCGAAGTGGCCGCTGCGCTCGGGGCTATAAACGGCCTGCTGCATCGAACGCAGCATCATGGTCTGAAGCAGCTCCACATCGGGGCGCTGCTTGATGGTGTCCATCAACTCGGCGTAGTCCTTGGTGGTGGGTTCATCGCCACCCCCGAGCGAGAGGCCATGCAGATTGAGGAAGCGGCGCAGGTTTTCCAGCTTGCGCTCGGTCGGCCCCTCATGAATCCGGTACAGCGAGGTGTGCTGATGCTCGCCCAGATAATCCGCCGCACACACATTGGCAGCCAGCATGCATTCCTCGATCAGCCGGTGTGCATCGTTACGCGTTACCGGTTCGATACGGGCAATCTTGCCGGCATCGTCAAACACCATCCGGGTTTCGGTGGTTTCAAAATCGATGGCACCGCGTTGCTTGCGCTGACCGGCCAGCAACTGGAACAGGGTATACAGGTGTTGCAGGCCAGGCACGAGCTTCTTGCGCGCCTTGGCAGCCTGCCCTTTGGGCTGCTGGAGGATGTCCCACACCTCGTTGTAGGTGAACCGCGCATGCGAACGCATCACGGCCGGGTAGAACTTGTATTTCTTAACCTTGCCCTTGGCACCCAGACGGATGTCGCACACCATGCAGCAGCGTTCCACATCGGGGTTCAGCGAGCAGATACCGTTGGAGAGCGCCTCGGGCAGCATGGGGATAACGCGGCGCGGGAAGTAAACCGAATTACCACGCTCGAAAGCAGTCTGGTCCAGCGCATCGCCCGGGCGCACGTAGTGGCTGACATCGGCAATCGCCACAACCAGACGCCAGCCCTTGCCATCGGGTTCAGCAAACACGGCGTCGTCGAAATCACGTGCTGTTTCGCCATCAATGGTCACCAGCGGCAGGTCGCGCAAATCGACCCGCTCCAAGCCTTCGGGCGTCTTCCAGTCCTTCTTGCGTACCTTGGGTGAGGTGGCTGCGGCCTGCGCCTCAGCTTCGTCCGAGAACACATGAGGCAGATCGTGCTTGCGCAGGGCAATCTCGATCTCCATGCCGGGGTCGGCATAGTTGCCGAGTACCTCGATGATGCGACCGATAGGCTGGCCATACTTGCTCGGCTGGGTCACCAGCTCCAGCATCACGACCTGGCCCGCTTCAGCATCCAGGCTGCCCTCCGGACTGACCAGGATTTCCTGGGTGATGCGCTTGTCCTCCGCGCGCACGAAACGCACACCGCGCTCAACCTGTAAGCGCCCCACCAGCCGGCTGGTCATGTGCTCCAGCACTTCGACAATCTTGCCTTCACGGCGACCGCGCCGGTCTACACCCACCTCGCGCACGAGCACGCGATCCTTGTGCAGCACCTTGTGCATCTCGCGCGGCCCCAAGAACAGGTCGGCACTGCCATCCTCAGGCACCAGAAAGCCATAGCCGTCCGCATGGCCATGCACCCGGCCACGGATCAGATCGAGCTTGTCGGGAATGCAGATGGCACCTTTACGGTTGATGACGATCTCGCCCTCGCGCGCCATCGCGGCCAGACGGCGGTTGAAGAATTCCGACTCCTCCGGCTGCACGGCAAAGAGCGCCACCAGCTCTTCAGGCAGCATCGGCGCCCCCCGTTCAGTCAGGATCTGCAGCAGATAGCCGCGACTCGGCATGGGTTGCGGATAGCGCGCAAGTTCCTGTTCGTAAAAGGGATCTGCCTTACGCAGTTGCAGCGCAGCTTTGGGAATGCGATTTTTTTGTTTGTTCGTGGTTGACACAGCGCTTTTGCTCTCTATAATGCGCATCTCTTCGACGCGCTGCTGCAACACGCAGCAAGTTGTAGAGCCCAGGTGGCGGAATTGGTAGACGCACTAGGTTCAGGTCCTAGCGGTAGCAATACCGTGGAAGTTCGAGTCTTCTCCTGGGCACCAATACCAAGACAAGGCCGATGCGAAAGCGTCGGCCTTGTTGCTTTCAGGACCGGCTTGCGCCGGTCTTTTGTTTTGTTCGGCCTCAATCAAGGCTGGCGGACACCATCTATCACGCGGACATACGCCGCAACCGTTGCTGCCAATCCATCGTAGACCGCTTCGCCGATCAAGGCATGGCCGATGGAAACTTCCTCTACACCAGCCACAGCACGCAGAAACGCGCCCAGATTGGCCTGACTGAGGTCGTGCCCTGCGTTGACCTGCATGCCCGCTTCACGAGCCCGCAGGGCAGCCTGTGCGCACAGCGTGAGGCTTGCGGACGCGTCACCCGCATCCCAGGCTTCGGCATACGGGCCGGTGTACAGCTCGATCCGGTCCGCGCCGAGCTCGGCAGCCAGCTCGATATCGGGCGAATCGGCATCCATGAACAGACTCACCCGGCACCCCATGGCCTTGAGTTCGCGCAGCAAGGGTCGCAGGCGCTCGCCATCCTGACGCAGGTTGAAGCCATGGTCCGAGGTGATCTGGCCGTCGCTATCAGGCACCAGTGTGGCTTGGGCTGGCCGTGTAGCCTCACACAGGGCCAGCAGGCCCGGATAGCCCTCTCGCGGCGGCGCAAACGGGTTGCCCTCGATATTGAACTCCGCTTGCTGGCCTTTGAGCCAGGCTGCGATCTCATACACATCTTCCGGCGTGATGTGGCGACGATCCGGGCGCGGGTGCACGGTGATGCCCCCTGCCCCGGCGGCCAGACACACCTTGGCCGCGGCCAGCGGGCTGGGCAATAGCCCACCGCGGGAATTACGCAGCACGGCAATCTTGTTGACGTTTACGGAAAGTACAGTCATTTCAGTTACTTGCATGCAAAACGCCCGGTAGTCCGGGCGTTTTCAGGGTTGACTCAATGATCGAAGGGGTGACGCATCACGATAGTTTCTTCGCGATCCGGTCCGGTAGAGATGATGTCGATGGGTGCGCCAGTCACCTCGGTAATGCGCTTGAGGTAGTTGCGCGCGTTCAGCGGCAGATCCTCATAGCGTTTGACGCCAAAGGTGGACTCCGACCAGCCCGGCAGTTCCTCATAGATCGGCGAGCAGCCCGACAGCTCATCGGCGCCCACCGGCAGGATATCCACTTCTTTGCCATCGATGCGGTAGCCGGTACACAGCTTGATCACATCGATACCATCCATCACGTCCATCTTGGTGACGCACAGCCCTGTCACGCCATTGATCTGGATCGAACGCTTGAGCGCAGCCGCATCGAACCAGCCGCAGCGACGCGGACGGCCGGTGACCGAACCGAATTCATTGCCACGCTTGGCCAGACCGGCACCGACATCGTCGAACAGCTCGGTCGGGAACGGGCCAGAGCCCACGCGCGTGGTATAGGCCTTCACGATGCCCAGCACGTACTGGAGCATCTGCGGTGCCACACCGGCACCCGGTGCAGCGGCACCGGCCGAGCAGTTGCTGGAGGTCACATAGGGGTAAGTGCCGTGGTCGATATCAAGTAGCGTGCCCTGTGCACCCTCGAACAAGAGCGGCTTGCCGTCCTTGTTCATGTCGTGCAGGGTGCGCGACACATCGCCCACCATGGGTTTGATGCGCTCGGCGTACTTGAGCGTATCTTCCAGCGTCTTCTGGAAATCAACCGGCTCGGTCTTGAAGTATTCCTTGAGCAGGAAGTTGTAGTAAGCCAGGTTTTCACCGAGCTTGGCCGCCAGACGATCCGGGAAGAACAGGTCCTGGATACGGATGGCGCGGCGCGCCACTTTGTCCTCATAAGCCGGGCCGATACCGCGACCCGTGGTGCCGATCTTCTTGTCACCCTTGGCCGCCTCGCGAGCCTGATCCAGCGCAACGTGATACGGCAGGATCAGCGGGCAGGCCTCGGAAATGGTCAGACGGCTTTCCACATCCACACCGGCGGACTTTAGCTCGTCGATTTCCTTGAGCAACGCCTCGGGCGAGATCACCACGCCATTGCCGATGAAGCAGGCCTTGCCCGGATGCATGATGCCCGACGGGATCAGGCGCAAGACGGTCTTCTTGCCGCCGATCACCAGGGTATGGCCCGCATTGTGGCCCCCCTGGAAACGCACCACGCCTTCGGCATGGTCCATCAGCCAGTCAACGATCTTGCCCTTGCCTTCGTCACCCCACTGGGTGCCAATCACCACCACATTACGGCTCATGGAACTTCCTTCATTTCAGATTGCTTGGTCGCCACTTGCATGACGAGATAAAACCCAGAATAGACCCTGCTCGTCCCCATGGCAGCGCTCACGCCGCCTTTTGGTCAGACGGCAACAGGTACGACCTGCCACTGCCCGTCGCAGGCGAGTAGCTGACGATCGGCATGCAGTTCCTCAAGATCCACGATGTCTCCCAGACGCACCACCACGGTTTCGCCGGCCGCACGCAAGGCACGGATAGTATCGGTCAGTGCTGGATCCGCCAGATCGGGCGCAAGAATCGCGCGACGTGCCGGTGTTTCCGGCAGGCGCCAGGCCAGCTCCTTCAGATCAAGACTGAAGCCCGTTGCCGGGCGCGAGCGGCCGAAGTGTTCACCCACATGATCATAACGGCCACCACGGGCCACGGCATTGGGCCAGCCTTCGGCGTAGGCCGCGAACACCAGACCGGTGTGGTAATAGCCGGAACGCAGTTCGGCCAGATCGTAATTCGGCTCAATGCCACGGGCGGCCAGTGCGGCAGACAGCTCCCGCAAGGCGCGCAGGGCCGCCACGATGCGCGGCAGCGCGGGCAGAACGCGTTCTGCCGCATCCAGTACGCTCTTGTCACCATACAAGCCCGGCAGCGCCACAAGACCGGCCCGCAGCGACTCCGGCAAGCTGGCCGTCAGGCTGCTGACCGTGGGCACATCCTTTTGCTGGATTGCATGGAAAATCGCTTCCCGCTGCTCACCAACCAGACCCGCCTCATCCGCCAGCGCCAAAAACAAACCGATATGCCCCACATCCAGGTGCACATGGCCAACACCTGCAAGACGCAGGCACTCCCCCATCAATTCCACCACTTCCACATCGGCCGTCACGCCGGCATAGCCGTAAATCTCGCCACCCAGCTGCAGCGGTTCGCGCGCGGCCATGATACCGTCAGGCTGCGTATGCACGACTGCGCCGGCATAGCACAGGCGGGTCACGCCCTGGCGATTGAGCAGATGCGCATCGATACGTGCCACCTGCGGCGTGATATCGGCACGCAGGCCAAGCTGACGGCCGCTCATCTGGTCGGTCAGCTTGAAGGTCTTGAGATCCAGCGCGGCATCTTCGCGCACCAGCAGGGAATCCACGTATTCGATCAGCGGTGGCTGCACCAGCTCATAGCCGTAGCGACCCAGCAGATCGAGCGAGGCACGGCGCAGGGTTTCGAGCCGACGCGCCTCGGGCGGAAGAACATCGGCGATGTTCTCGGGAAGTATCCAGTTATGCATTCAGACGATCGCCAACAGCGTAAGACCTGCCACCACAAGCAGCAGGCCGACAAAGCGGATCTGGCCATCCCGCATCGCACTCAGTTGGGCGGCAAACTGCCGCCAGCGACGGGGAGACAAGAACGGCAAGAGGCCCTCGGCTATCAGCACGAGGGCCACGGCAAGGGCAACATTATCCCACAAGCTGCTCACTTCGCCCTTGGGTCTTTCATGTACTTGAAGAAGGCCGAGTTCGGTTCGATCACCATCACATCGGACTTGGACTTGAAGGTCTTCCGATAGGCTTCGAGGCTCTTGTAGAAAGCGTAGAACTCGGGGTTCTGGCCATAGCTGGCCGCGTAGATGCTGGCGGCTTTACCGTCACCCTCACCCATCAGCTGCTGCGCCTTGTTATAGGCATCGGCGATGATGATTTCGCGCTGACGGTCAGCATCGGCCTTGATCTTTTCAGCATCGGCCGAACCTTCGGACCGCAACTGGCTGGCCACCGTCTTGCGCTCGGAGATCATGCGCTCGAACACAGCCGTGCTGATTTCATCGGGGAAATCCACGCGCTTGAGGCGCACATCGATGATACGCACACCGATCTTGCGTGCATCGGCGTCGGCTACCTGCGCCACGTCAGCCATGACTTCGTCACGCTTGCCCGAGATCACATCCTGCACCGTGCGCTTGCCGAACTCGCCACGCAGCACGTCGTTGACCGTCTTGCGCAGACGTGCGGCGGCAGTACGGCTATCGCCACCCACGCTCTTGTAATACTGCTGCACGTCGATGACCTGCCACTTCACGTAGCTGTCGACCAGTACGTTCTTTTTCTCGATCGTGTTGAAACGCTCGGGTGTTTCGGCATCCATGGTCAGGATGCGGCGGTCGAAATAACGTACCGATTGCAGCAGGGGAATCTTGAAGTTCAGGCCCGGCTTGTCGATCACGCGGATGACTTCACCAAGCTGGAAAATCATCGCGGCCTGACGCTGGTCAACCGAAAACACGCTCATGCTGAAAATCAGCAGGCCGACTAGCAGCAAGATCAGCGAAGGAATGATGCGGTTCATGTTAACGACCCTCCCGTTCGCCGCGATTGAAGACATCACCACGCGCAGCGCGAGCGGCAGGCAACTCCATCACACTGGCCGGCGCATCACCAGTTGGCGGTGACGCTTGGGCACCTGGCGTCACTTGCTGCATGAGCTTGTCCAGCGGCAGGTAGAGCAGATTGCCGCTGCCGGATTTCTGATCCACCAGCACCTTGCTGGTATTGCTGAAGATCTGCTGCATGGTGTCCAGATACATGCGATCACGGGTGACTTGGGGGGCTTTTGCGTATTCTGCCGAGATCTGTTTGAAGCGCGAGGCGTTACCTTCTGCTTCCGCAATCACGCGCTGCTTGTAGCCCTCGGCTTCCAGCAGCAATCTCGCGGCGGTACCACGTGCCTTGGGAATCACGTCGTTCGCGTAGGATTGGCCTTCGTTGGTCGACTTGACCTTGTCCTGGCCAGCCTTGACCGCATCGGCAAAGGCAGCCTGCACCTCTTCGGGCGGCTGCACATCGTTGATGTTGACGCGGCTGATGCGCACGCCGGAGCCATAGTTGTCGAGCAGGGTCTGGATCAGCCGGGTTGCATCGGCTGCAACCTGACCACGGCCCTCATTGAGCACGAAATCCACTTTGTTACGACCCACAATCTCTCGGATCGAAGTTTCGGTGGCCTGCTTGACGATATCCTTGGCGTCGGCATCGGTGGACGCATTGTTGAACAGGAAGTCCTTGGCGTTCTTGACGTCGTACTGGACCTCCAGCTGCATGTCGATGATGTTCTGATCCTGGGTCAGCATCAGCGATTCAATCGGCAAGCGGTTCTTGGTGCTGCCCTGGAAGCCGACTTCCACCGAGCGCACTTCCGACATCTTGATGATCTCGACACGCTCCAGTGGCCAAGGCATGCGCCAGTGCAGACCCGGTTCGGTGGTTTCGAGGTATCGGCCAAAACGGGTAATCACGCCCGCCTCGCGGGCATCCACCACGTAAAAACCACTACCCACCCAGATCACGGCCAGCACGGCAACAGCAATGCCAAAGCCACCCAATACCGCCTTCCCGTCAGGCGCAGACAGGGGTTGCGGCTCCTGTGGAGGACGGCTGGGTTTGCCGCCGAAGAATTGTTTGAGCTTGTTGCCGAACTGGCGAAGGATTTCATCCAGATCTGGCGGGCCGTCATTACCGCGGCGGCCCCAATTGGGGTCTTGGGACATAGGTATGATCAATCCGTGTTTAACGGGTCATAGGTTGCGCTGGAACGCGCAGATTCAAGTGGCTGGCGTTTCTGATCGACAGCTTCGACCAGTGCCTGACGCAAAATATCCAGCCCGAGGCCATTTTTTGCACTGATGCGGACGGCGCGAATCCTACCATACTCATCCCGCTCGACTCCTGGCTCGCCATCCTTGAGGTCGATCTTGTTCAGAACCAGTATCTGCGGGATATCACTGGCGTCAATCTCGGTCAGCACATCATTGACCGCGGCAATCTGTGCCTCCCGTGTATCGCTGGCATTATCGACCACGTGCAGCAGCAGATCAGCACGAATGGTTTCTTCCAGCGTCGCCCGAAACGCAGCCACCAGACCATGGGGCAGGTCGCGAATGAAACCGACCGTATCGGACAGGACGATCGAATGGTCGACATCCAGAAACAGTTTGCGACTCGTGGTGTCCAGCGTGGCGAACAGCTGGTCGGCCGCATAGGCATTGGCATGCGTCAACGCGTTGAACAGGGTGGACTTGCCGGCGTTGGTGTAACCGACCAGCGATACCGAGAATTGCTTGCCCCGCTCGCGGGCCTTGCGCTGGGTATCACGCTGGCGCTGCAGGTCACCCAGCTTGTCTTTCAGCCGCTTGACCCGCTCAGTGATCATGCGCTTGTCCATCTCCAGCTGGGTTTCACCGGGACCGCCACGCGCACCGATACCGCCGCGCTGGCGCTCAAGGTGAGTCCAGCCGCGAACAAGGCGGGTCGACATATATTGCAGCTGAGCCAGCTCGACCTGGAGCTTGCCCTCATTGGAACGGGCACGGCGACCGAAGATGTCCAGTATGAGCCTGACGCGATCAGACACCCGACAGCTCAGCGCGCGCTCCAGGTTGCGCTCCTGCGCCCCCGACAAAGCGTGATTGAAAAGTACGGTCTGAGCCTCACCTGCGAGTACGGCTGCGGCGATTTCTTCCACCTTGCCACTACCGGCAAACAGCTTGGGATCGGGCCGCTGACGCTTGCCCTGGATAACAGCCACGCACTGGTAGCCATTACCCTCAGCGAGCAATTTGAATTCTTCGATATTTTCGAGATAGTCCGGCTCACCAAAATCGAGACAGACAAGAACGGCTTTATCGCCGCCCTGATGGCGTTCAAACACGCGGTATTACCTCCGGGCTTGCCGCTGCAAGCGGTGCCCAACAGCAAAACGGGGCGCCAATGCGCCCCGATCTGGAACCTGGCCTGAATCAGGCTTCGGCAGCGGGAGCGCCTTCAGGCTTGTCATAGGGAATGCTGACCGGACGAGCAGGCACCACCGTGGAAATGGCGTGCTTGTAGACCATCTGGGTCACGGTATTGCGCAGCAGCACAACATACTGGTCAAACGATTCGATCTGGCCTTGCAGCTTGATGCCATTGACCAGATAAATCGACACGGGAACGTGTTCCTTGCGCAGTATGTTGAGAAACGGGTCTTGTAGCATTTGCCCTTTTGCGCTCATTGGTAATTCTCCACAGTCGTATTCTTGAAATTAAAAGTCCGGCGTTTTCCGCCGCAAATCCCGCCCCGGTATAACTCTCCGAGTCCAGTCACCACTTTTAGCAGCTTTTAGTGCACAGCACAAAAAGGAATTGTTCTGAACAGGCTCAGGACTTCTTCGTCTTTGCGGGCTTGTCGCGCATGGCAATGCGCGGCAAACGCTTGGGTTCAGGCTTGGCATCGTAAGGGTTATCACCCTTTTTGTACTGTACTTGGAGCGGGGTTCCCTGCAATTTGAACATCTTGAGCAGGGAATGTTCCAGGTAGCGCCAATAACTGGCCGGAATATGTTCGAGTGCCGTACCGTGCACCACGACCACGGGAGGATTCATGCCCCCTTGATGTGCGTACTTGATCTTGGGTCGCACCAGACCCGCACGGGGTGGCTGCTGCTTCTCGGTGGCCAGTTGCATGGCGCGGGTCAGCCGTGGCGTAGGCAGCTTCACCATAGCGGCCTTGTAAGCAGCATCAATACTGGCAAACAACTCACCCACACCTTGCCCCTGCAAGGCCGAAATGAAGTGCAGGCGCGCAAACGAGAGGAAACCCAGCTTGCGGTGAATATCGCGCTTGATCATGTCACGGCTGTATTCGTCGAGGCCTTCCCACTTGTTCACGGCAATCACCATGGCGCGGCCGGCCTCAAGCGCAAAGCCGGCAATGTGCGCATCCTGATCGGCAATGTCCTGGCGCGCATCAAGGACCAGCACGACGACATTGGCGTCTTCGATGGCCTGCATGGTCTTCACGACCGAAAACTTCTCGATGGCTTCGTTGACCTTGGCGCGTTTGCGCACACCAGCCGTGTCGATAATCGTGTAGTTGCGGTTATTACGCTCGAAATCGATATGGATAGCGTCACGTGTCGTGCCAGGCTGATCGAACGCGATCACACGCTCCTCACCCAGAATCGCATTCACCAGCGTGGATTTACCTACATTGGGCCGGCCAATAATGGCGAACTTCGGGTGATCCTGGTTCTCGTCCTCGGGCTCAACGGCAAAGCCAGAAAGCACGTCCTCGATTACCGTGCGAACGCCTTCGCCATGACTGGCCGAGATCGTGTAGGGCACGCCCAGAGCCAGTTCATAGAACTCGGCGGCAACCACGGCTGGCGCCAAGCCCTCCGCCTTGTTCACCGCCACCCGTACCGGGCAATCCAGCTGTCGCAAGCGATTGGCAATCAGCTTGTCCTGTGGTGTCAGGCCCGCACGCGCATCGACGAGAAAGATCACGGCGTCGGCTTCGTCGATGGCTTGCAGCGTCTGCCGCGCCATCTCGTGCAGGATGCCATCGTCCGCCACTGGCTCGAAGCCGCCAGTATCCACACAAAGATAAGGCTTGCTGCCCACCTTGCCGTGGCCATAGTGACGGTCGCGTGTCAGCCCCGGCTGATCCGCAACCAGCGCATCGCGGGTCTTGGTCAGGCGGTTGAACAACGTGGATTTGCCGACGTTGGGACGTCCGACCAGGGCAATAGTGGGTTTCATTGTTTACTCAGTTTACCGTCAGCGCGTGCAGATTGCCGCTCTCGGTCTGTACCATCAGCTTGCCGGCGATCACCTTGGGCGCCACCAGCACACGACTCTTGTCCGTAGCCATGCGCGCGATGATGTTTCCATCAGCGGGCGACATGAAATGAACATAGCCTTCGAAATCACCGACAACCACCCGACCATCAAATACGGCCGGCGCGCTCAGGCGTCGGCCCTGCAGGGCCTCCTGCCGCCACACATTGCGGCCGCCCGTGCGATCGAAGGCCTGAACATTACCGGCCTCATCGGCGACATAGACGCGATCCGCATCCATGGTCAGCCCAGCGTAGCTGGAGACGTCCCGAGCCCAAAGCAGGGTCCCGTTGTTGGGTGCAAAACAAGCGACACGCCCCTGGAAAGCCACCGCACACACGGCAGCCCGATCCGCCACTGGCGCGGAGGTCACATCGCTGATGCGCTCCAGTTCGCTAGCACCCTTGGGCTGGGCAACTTGGGATTCCCACAGCACACGGCCATCATTGAGCGACAACGAAGCCAGTCTGCCCGAGGCCAGACCAACGTACACAGCACCGTCCACAACCGCTACCGGCGCGTAGTTGCGCAGGATCAGGGATGGCTGGCTACGCTGGAACTGCCAGCGTACCTTGCCATCTTTGGCATCCATGCCCCAAACCTTGCCGTCTACCGAGCGGACAACCACGGTTCCCTCGGATACCACCGGAGGCGAGACGACCTCGCTCGACACGCGGGAACCCCAGCGCAAGCTGCCATCCGTCTCCCAGGCGAACACTTCGCCCTTGATCGTACCCGCGACAATCAGGCCCGCACTCGCACCAACGCCACCGGCAAGTGGCTTGTCACTGCGCACTTCAGTCAGCTTGCGGCCGTCGGCACTGGCAAAGCCCGTGATGCCATCAGGACTGCCCACATACACGGCCTCGCCCGTCACATCGGGTGCAAAACGGTACAGGCTGCTGCCTGCAACATTGACACGCCAGCTTGACTGGATATCGATGCCGTTCTTGAGTTCGGCCAAGGGTTTGGGTTCGGGCGTGTTATCGGTGCCGGCACAGGCTGCCAGTATCGACATCAAACCCAGTGCGAGCGTGTGCTTGGCGAAAGGCTTCATCAGACCCCCAGTGCCGACAACTTGGTTTCAACCACGTTCTTGGCTGGCGAATCCGCCTCCAATGCAGTCAGTGCTGCCTGGTAGGCTTGCTTGGCAGCAGCGGCATCGCCTTTGAGCGCCAGGGCATCGCCACGCGATTCGGCAAATTGTGGTGCAAAGCTGTCGCTCTTGGGTTGATCCAGCGTCTTGAGCGCGGCATCGTATTGCTTCTGGTCCATCAATACGGCAGCCAGACGCAATCGAGCGATATCGACGATCGCGCTTTCCTTGCCATGGCTTACTACCCACTCAAGCGCAGACTTTGCGTCATCAAGCTTTTCGCTATCGAAGGCCAGTTTCGCAACCAGCAGCATGGCGCGCGAGGTGAGTGCATGATCAGGAACGGTGCTGACCATCGCATCGGCGGCCGCACGTGTTTTGGCCAGATCCTTGCTTTCAAAGGCTTTTTCGACCTCATTCAAGGCCAGCGCGGCCGATTCGCCAGTCGACTTTTGCCAATGCTTCCAGCCCATATTGCCGAAGTACCCAAGTAGTGCTGCCACCAATGCGGTAACCAGCAACTTGCCCCACTTCGCCCACCAAGCCTTCAGTTCGGCGATCTGTTCCTGTTCCTGCAAATCAAAAGCAGCCATCTGCGTATGTTTCCGTTAGAGATTCAATCATTGCCCCGTGCCATACGAGCAGCACGAATGCGTTTCAATACATCCAGCATGAACCAAGCCATCAGTCCCACGCCGATCACCACAAAGACACCGCCGATGACGGGATCAGCCAGAACAGGATGCACCTGCGCCCCCTCACCCATCAGGCTCAGCATACCCAGACCGGCCAGCACGGCGCCGAAGATATCGAGTACAAACAGCTTGCGCGAAAGCTTGAGCTTGGCAGCCATGGATCAGCGTCCCAGAAAGTCGGGCAGATCGCTGTAAGTTACGACGCGCTGCTCACCGCCTTCGCGCAGATCCTTGACGACAACATGGCCTGCGGCCAGTTCGTTCTCGCCCAGAATCAAGGCGTAGCGAGCGCCTGAACCGTCGGCCTTCTTCATCTGTGATTTGAAGCTGCCACCACCGGCATGCACATTCACGGTCAAACCGTTATCGCGCAGGGTTTCGGCCAGCTTGGCGGCTAGGCGTTCCGTTCCATCGCCAGCGTTGACGAAATAAATCTGGGGGGCGTCGCTGGCCGTGACTTCATACTCTTGCATCAACAGGAACACGCGCTCCATGCCCATGCCAAAGCCGCACGCTGGCGTGGGTTTGCCCCCCAAGGTTTCTACCAGGGTATCGTAGCGGCCACCGCCGGCAATCGTACCCTGAGCACCCAGCCGGGTCGTGACCCACTCGAACACGGTACGGTTGTAGTAGTCGAGACCTCGCACCAGGCGAGTGTTGAGTCGATACGCAACACCCGCATCATCAAGAAGCGCGCACAGCTTGTCGTAATGCTGCCGGCTCTCATCACCCAGCGTGTCGAACAGCTTGGGTGCCGCCTCGATCACGGCCTGCATGCGGGGATTCTTGCTATCGAGCAGGCGCAGCGGATTGGTGTGGAGGCGACGCTTGGCATCTTCGTCCAGCAGGTCTGTGTGCTGCTCGAAGTAGCTGATCAGCTGCTGCCGATAGGCGGCACGCTCGTCGGCATCACCTATCGTATTGATCTGCAGTTCAACATCGGCAATGCCCAGTTCGCGCCACAGGCGAGCCAGCATGATCATCTGTTCGGCATCAACGTCCGGGCCGTCATAGCCAAATGCTTCGGCGCCAACTTGATGGAACTGGCGCTGACGGCCCTTTTGCACATTCTCATGACGGAACATCGGCCCCATGTACCAAAGCCGCTGCGGCCCGTTGTAGGTCAGGCTGTGTTCGATCACTGCCCGGACGCAGCCCGCGGTGCCCTCTGGCCTAAGGGTCAGCTTGTCGCCATTGAGCTTGTCTTCCCAGGCGTACATTTCCTTTTCAACGATATCGGTGTGCTCACCGACACCGCGCACGAACAGCCCCGTCGGCTCGACGATGGGCAGACGGATATTGCGATAGCCATACTGGCTCAACACTTTGCGGGCCGTGTCTTCAAGACGCTGCCACAACGCCGTTTGACCGGGCAGGATGTCGTAAAAACCCTTGATGCTCTGAAACTTGTCCGCCATCTGGATTACAAGGCCTTCACCGGAATGATCTTGCTGGGGTTGCCGGCGCGACGCAGGCGACCGCCTTCTGCATAGTGGGTCTGTACATAGGTCTCGACGATATCCTGGAACGCTTCAGCGATATTGTCGCCCTTGAGCGTCACGGTTTTTTCACCGTCGACGAATACGGGCGCCACCGGCACCTCGCCGGTACCGGGCAAGCTGATGCCAATGTTGGCAAGCTTGGATTCGCCAGGACCATTAACCACGCAACCCATCACGGCCACGTTGAGATCTTCGACACCCGGATACTGGCTGCGCCAAACCGGCATCTGCTCGCGCAGGTAGCGCTGGATCTTCTGCGCGAGTTCCTGAAAATAGGTCGACGTGGTTCGGCCACAGCCAGGGCACGCCGTCACGAGTGGCGTGAACGAGCGAATACCCATGGTCTGGAGAATTTCCTGCGCCACCACGACTTCCTTGGTGCGGGGCTCGCCCGGCTCGGGTGTCAGGGATACACGAATGGTGTCGCCGATACCTTCCTGCAGCAGTACGCCAAGCGCGGCGGTCGAGGCGACAATGCCTTTTGAGCCCATGCCGGCTTCCGTCAGACCCAAATGGAGCGGGTACGCGCAGCGACTACCCAGATCGCGATAAACGCGGATCAGATCCTGCACATTGCTGACCTTGCAGGAGATGATGATGCGATCACCGGGCAAGCCCAGCTCTTCCGCCTGCTGCGCGCTTTCGAGCGCGGACTGGATCAGCGCCTCGCGCATCAGCGCATCGGCGCTCAGCGGCACATCGCGCAGATGGTTCTCGTCCATCATCCGCGCCATCTTGGCCTGATCGAGACTGCCCCAGTTGACGCCGATGCGCACCGGTTTGTCGTAATCGATCGCCGCCTGGATCATTGCGGCGAACTGCTCGTCACGCTTGGTGCCCTTGCCCACATTGCCCGGATTGATCCGGTACTTGGCAAGCGCACGGGCACAATCAGGATAAGCCTGCAGCAGCTTGTGGCCATTGAAGTGGAAATCGCCGACCAAGGGCACATTGCAGCCCATGTCATCAAGGCGACGGCGGATTTCGCCCACCGCAGCGGCGGCTTCGGGCGAATTGACCGTGATACGAACCAGCTCGGAACCGGCCTGCCAGAGTTCGAAGACTTGTTGTGCAGTACCGGCAGCATCCACGGTATCGGTATTGGTCATGGATTGCACAACAACCGGCGCATCACCACCGACGGTGACATGGCCGATACGCACACTGCGCGCGAGGCGCCGAGGGAGCATGCTCATGGGTGAAACTCAGTTCAATTCAAGATTGGCCACATCAACCTTGATGTGGGGCGTCAGATCAGTCGGCTTGCCCTTGTAGTAGAGCGAGGTATGGCGGCCATTGCCAATACGCACCTGGTACGGAGCCGCGCCACTGACGGCTCGTGTCGCACCGGCAGGCAGCAGTTCATTGACGAGACGTTTACCCGTGCTGTCAACGATCTGCACCCAGCTATCCTGCTTGGCAACAACCCGCACCTCACCCTGCGGGGAGACGGCGGTGGGCGTCGCGGCAGAAGGAGTAGCCGGGGTCGGTTCGACAGAAGGCTTGGGCACAGGTGTAGCCGTTGGCATCGGGGCCGGCGCACCCGACACGGCAGATACTGCCGGCTTACCTACCGATGGTGTGGCAACCGGGATATCGGGCTTGGCGGACGTTGCGGTTAGCACGGTCGGATCAGGCACAGCGTCGGTTGTCTCCGCCGCAATAACCTGATCGACTGTTGGCGACGTCGGTTCAACGGCCGGCACAATCAGTTCCGGTTCGGCAGGCGTCGCCGGTACGGGCGCAGCTGTTTCAACGATGGCGTTGGCTGGTTCAGGCTGCGCCATCATCAGCTCGGCATTGAAGCCACCATACTGGGTAAGAAACCAGAACACCCCACCACCAAGGAGCAGAGCCGCGCCGATCCCAAGGAACATGGCGGCAAAAAAGCCGGGGCGATTGCCCTGCCCTGCCGGACGCAGCACCGGCAAAGCCTCATCGCGCAGTCTTGGCAGAACGGCTTGCGACGTTTCCTTGGGCAGATGGCTGTCGAGGAAATGCAGCAGAGGCTGCGGGTCCAGAGACAGCAGCCGCGCATAATTGCGGACAAAACCGCGGACAAACGTATTGCCCGGCAGCACGGTGAAGTCATCAGCCTCCAACGCCTCGATCTGGCGCTTGGAAAGCTTGAGCTTGTGCGCCACGTCGGCCACGGTCAAACCGGCCTGCTCCCGCTGGGTGGCAAGAATCGCACCGGGCGTGCTGGGTGCCGGCACTTCATCATCGGCAGGCAGAATCGGAATATCTGCGGTGTCTTGGCTCATGTCAGGCGTCATGCCGGGAGGTCTGCAGTCGTTGTGAGGTCTGGCGCATCGATTCAGTCATATTGACCCGCCGTAAGCCGGCGAGTCTCTTCACTGTTGGGAAAACGGCGGGACAATTCCTTGCCAAAGCCTTCGGCAGCCTCAAGATTACCCAGCTTGCGTTCGGTCTTGACGTTGAGCCACAAGGCATCTGCCTGCGGTGTGCCTATGCGTGCCTGCCGTGATAGCAAGACGCGCGCATTGTCGTACTCACCCCGAAGGTAGGCCAGCTCCGCCAGCCCCATCAAAGTTTGGGGATTGTCTGCCTGCGCGCGATCAGCAAGACGCAGATAGTTCTCGGCCGCCTTCAGATCGCCGGCCTTGGTAGCGCACAAACCCGCCTGTTGCTGGCTTTTCAATGGCGAGCTGTACAAGGGGTTCCGCAGTGCGGCTGCGAAATAGCGCAGTGCGTCAGCAGGGCGGTTGACCTTGTTACACAGGAACCAGCCAAAGTTGTGATTGATATCCGGGTCTTTCTCGTTGATATCGAGTGCACGCTTGAAGCTACGCTCGGCCGATTCAAACTCGCGCAGATCGGCGTAGACCAGCCCTTGCACATTGTGCGCCTGCGCATAATCGGACTTTGCAGACAAAGCTGTCTTCAGCTCATCCAGCGCCACGGCGTGCAAGCCACGCATATAGTAATTGGCAGCGAGTTCGGTCCGGATACGCGCCACTTCCGTGCGTCGGTCGTCTTCGTCCGACGCCATGACCCCCAGCGAAGTGATGAACAACAGCACAGCAACAAGGCACTGCTTCATGTCCTACTCCCTGACTATCTGGATGGTTTTGGTGGTCTTGCCTTCTGCCGCCAAACGCAGGGTGCGCTTGGTCTTGTCGTGCACCTGGCCGGCAAGCTGGCCGCAGGCGGCATCGATATCATCGCCACGGGTCCGGCGCACGGTCACGATGTAACCCGCCTGGATCAGGTGATCACGGAAACGCCGGATCGCCTCAGGTCGCGAGCGATGGTACCCGGAATTGGGGAAAGGATTGAACGGGATGAGATTGAATTTGCAGGGCACATCCTTGACCAAGGCGACCAGCTGTTTGGCATGCTCGAAGGTATCGTTGACACCATCCAGCATCACATATTCGAAGGTGACGAAATCACGCGGCGCTTTCTCCAAATAGCGCAGGCATGCCGCCATCAGCTCCTTGAGCGGGTACTTCTTGTTGATGGGCACGATTTCATCGCGCAACGCATCATTCGGTGCATGCAGGCTCACAGCCAGCGCCACCGGGCAGGCTTCGCGCAACCTATCCATCTGCGGCACCATGCCCGAGGTCGACAGCGTGACGCGGCGGCGCGACAGGCCATAGGCGTTGTCGTCCAGCATCAGCCGCATGGCAGCAACCACATTGTCAAAATTGGCAAGGGGCTCACCCATGCCCATCATGACCACATTGGAGACGATGCGATCACCCTTGGGATCACGCCCCAAGGCGCGGTTCGCCCACCAGAGCTGGCCGATGATCTCGGCGGTACTCAGGTTGCGATTGAAGCCCTGCCGGCCCGTAGAGCAAAACGTGCAATCCAGTGCGCATCCCACCTGACTCGAAACACACAAGGTGCCCCGATCATCCTCCGGGATGAAAACCGTCTCCACACCGTTGCCGGTACCCACATCCAGCAACCACTTGCGCGTACCGTCTTCGCTGGCCTGCTCCATCATCAGGGCAGGTGGGGCGATGACAGCTTCGGCGGCAAGTTTTTCGCGAGTTGCCTTGGCAATGTCCGTCATTGCGCTGAAATCCGCCACACCGAAGTGGTGGATCCAGCGCATCAGCTGCTTGGCACGAAATGGCTTCTCGCCGCGTTCCGCAAGGAAGGCAGCGAAGCGTTCAGCATCGTAATCGAGCAGGTTGACGGACATGCCTTGGACTCGACTTAGCGGGCGTAAACTTCGGAAGCCGGGAAGAAGTAGGCGATCTCGATCGCGGCGTTCTCGGCACTGTCCGAACCGTGGACGGCGTTGGCATCGATGCTGTCGGCGAAGTCAGCACGGATCGTGCCCTTCTCGGCCTTCTTGGGATCCGTTGCGCCCATCAGGTCACGATTCTTCAGCACAGCGCCTTCGCCTTGCAGAACCTGGATAACCACCGGGCCGGAGACCATGAAATCAACCAGATCCTTGAAGAAAGGACGCTCTTTGTGAACGGCGTAGAAGCCTTCGGCCTCAGCGCGCGACAGGTGCTTCATCTTGGCAGCAACAATCTTCAGACCAGCACCTTCAAAACGGCTGTAGATTTGGCCGACAACATTCTTGGCAACTGCGTCAGGCTTGATAATGGAAAGGGTACGTTCGATAGCCATGGAGGACTCCGCAAATTTCAACTAGACAGAAAAGCAAAACCGAAAGTTCGGCAACAAGCCGGGGCTGAGCCCGAATGCGGCTTGTCGGCACAAAAATGACCGAATATTCTAACAGCTTTGGTCGCCACCCGTGCAAAAGCCATACCAGCTGCACGCAGTCCCAACTTCACAGGAGCGCCGCACAGCGGCGATCAAGCATTGAGCGCCATCCGCCCGAGTCCGAATCGTCCGGCCAGCCCACCTTCGGCTGCCGAGACTGACGAGCAGAACGAAATCCGCCAGCGCCTCATCCAGCGGCTGGTTATCGCAATCTGCCTGATCGTCGGCGTGGCTATCGCCATCAGCCTGCTTAACCGGCTCGAAGGCGACCCGAAACTGGACGTCGAAGGTCCAAGCATCAATCCTCTTCAGGCAGAAAGCCCCGCAAGAACTGAAGCAGCGCCCACCACGCCACCGGCACCGGCCACGACGATCACCGAGCCCGCAGATCCACCCGTGACAGAAACGCCGCCAACCACGAACGAGAAGCCCATCGAGGCCGTGGCAGAGCCCGACCCCGAGGCCAGCAGCACAGTCAACAAGCCCGTCGCCAGCGGGCCCGGACCGGCGACCGCGCCAGCACAGGCGCAGGCGCCCGCAGCATCCAGCCCTGCAGAGCAAAAACCGGTGATCACTGCGCCACAGCAACCTGGCGCCACGCCAGCACCCGCAACCCCGCGCCCCGCCCCGCCCCGCCAAGCCACAGAGGCATCTCGCGCCACGCCCGAGCCGGCCGCTCCGCCGGTATCCAGCCGCACCCCAACGCCCCAAACTCATGCCGCCGCCAGCAAATCGGCTGCGCCGCCGGCTCCAGCGGCACAACCCGCCCTGGTACTCGCGCCGCCACCTCGCGCCGTGCAAACCAAGCCACCCACACCCGAACAGACTATCGCCGCACTGGCGGCAGGCGTGCTACCCGTAGGTAGCCGCGGCTACACGGTACAGGCCGGGGTTTTTCAAAGCGGAGAGAATGCCGAGAAGCTGATCGCGCGCCTAGGTGCTGCAGGCATACCGGCGCGCATTGAAACGCGCGTTCAGGTTGGGCCATTCCGGGACAAGGCTGAGGCCGAGATGATCATGCGCCGCCTGCGTGAGCTAGGGGTAACACCCATCCTGCAAACCCCGACCCCCAAGTAAGCCAGTATTGTCGGTTCGATCACTACCCCTCGGAGTGGTCGCCACCCAAGGGACAGTCCGGCCAGTCATCGGGCAACCAGATAGGTAACCAACCCGACAGCGCATCAGGGTCGGAAGTTGGGAAACCTGCCGCTGCAACAAGTTGCTCTCCCCGCCAGATCAGGGGCCAGGCATCACGCAGCCAAGGCGGGACATCTGCCTCTTGGTAAAGATGCTTGATCAGGCGAGACGGACCGCCCGGGCGCATCCGGAGGCGCTCGCCCCCCTGCCGCGGCTTTGCCATCCAGATTGCGGTTGCGTCCACCCGACCATCCGACCGGTCAATCTCGCCCCGCCGCCAATGCAAACGGCCACGCCAAGCCGGCAATTCGACATCGACACCCGGCACGACCAAGGTCGCCACGGGTGCCGCCGGCAAACCCGACACCCAGACCTGATCGCGAAAACGCCGCACACATCGATCGGCCAAGCGCAGGCAAGGCTGGGCATCATCGGGCGCAGCCAGCAGTAACTGACTTAACGCGACAATCTGCGCGGCATCCGGACGCACGCCTTGGCGTGCCAGAAACCACCGCAACAAATTATGTCGACGCGGTAGCGATAAAGCCACCATTCTCGCCAGCGGCAACCGTAGCGCCGGTGTGCCACCCGCAGCCTCGCCAGCATCCAGTGCGGCGAGCTCATCCAGCAAATCTGCCGCATCCGCAAAATGCCCTGCAGCCCTTGCCATGGAGGCCGCCGCATGAGGGAAGCGCTTGCTCAGCGGCGCCAGCACGCCGTGCCGTATCCAGTTGCGGTCGAATGTCAGGCTTGCGTTGCTGTCGTCATCCACCCAGACCAACTGATGGTGACTTGCATAGCTCAGCAGGGTATGGCGCGACTCCTGCAGCAGCGGCCGCCAGACGGCAGTCTCAGGCCCCAAGTTGCGACGCGGCGGAATGGCCGCCGCCCCGTGCACGCCCGCACCGCGAGCCAAACGATACAGCAGGGTTTCTGCCTGATCGTCCATGTGGTGGCCAAGCACCAGCCAGCGACAATCCAGACTCGCATAGGCTGCGTAACGGCGCGCGCGCGCGCGCGCCTCCAGGCTTTCTGCGGCAGCCGCATCAAGCGTCACATGCTGATGAATGAACGGTATCTGCCATTGCGCACTGATCGATGCACAATGACGCAGCCAGTCATCTGCATGAGGGCTCAGGCCGTGATGGACATGGAAAGCCCGCAGATCAAAAGGGATCTCCGCCCGCAAGCGGCTGAACAGATGCAACAGGACCGTCGAATCCAGACCACCCGAGTAGCCAATGACTACACGGGTATCACGCAGGCCCTGTGCCTCGACCCGCGCCTTGAGCCGATCATAGAGACCCTGCGCAGGATCAGTCGACGGCCACTTCCTTGAAGCGGCCATAGCTCATCAATCGATCAAAGCGGGTTTGCAGCAACTGCTCCGGCGGCCTCTCCTGCAATGTCTTGAGCGCCTCGGTCAGTGCCTTGCGCATGGAAGCCATCAGCGATTCAGGGTCACGGTGAGCACCACCGACAGGTTCATTGATCACCTTGTCGATCAGCCCCAACGTTTTGAGCCGGCTGGCCGTGATGCCCAGCGTCTCGGCGGCCTCGGGTGCCTTTTCTGCACTCTTCCACAGGATGGACGCA
The DNA here is from genome assembly GCF_027257935.1 of Chitinimonas sp. BJYL2. Classification (NCBI taxonomy): domain Bacteria; kingdom Pseudomonadati; phylum Pseudomonadota; class Betaproteobacteria; order Neisseriales; family Chitinibacteraceae; genus Chitinimonas; species Chitinimonas sp. BJYL2. The sequence goes on from NZ_JANZKW010000004.1 coordinate 279,730, forward strand.
CAGCCCTCAGGCGAGATCACCGAGTAGGTGGAGTACTGCAGCATCTGCACGACATCGCCAACCGCGATCGCCAGCGCGCCACCCGAGCCTCCCTCGCCAATCACGGTAACGATGACCGGCACCTTGAGTTTGGCCATCTCGAACAGATTGCGGCCAATGGCCTCGGATTGCCCTCGCTCTTCGGCGCCGATACCGGGATACGCACCCGGTGTATCCACAAACGTAAAGATGGGCATACCGAATTTTTCGGCCAAGCGCATCAGACGGAGCGCCTTGCGATACCCCTCAGGGCGGGGCATCCCGAAATTACGATAGATCTTTTCCTTGGTGTCACGGCCCTTCTGATGGCCAATGACCATGACGGGCTGGCCATTGAGGCGCGCCATGCCACCCACAATGGCGGCATCATCCGCATAGGCACGATCACCATGCAGCTCTTCAAAGTCGGTGAACAGCTCGCGAACATAATCGAGCGTGTAGGGCCGCTGCGGGTGGCGAGCAACCTGAGATATCTGCCATGGGGTGAGCTTGGCGTAGATAGTCTTGGTCAGTTCCTGGCTCTTCTTGCGCAGGTGATCAATTTCAACCGAGATATCGACCGCAGAATCATCCTGGACGAAACGCAGTTCTTCGATCTTGCCTTCGAGTTCGGCAATCGGTTGTTCAAAATCAAGAAAAGTAGTTTTCATGCTGACGGCAGGCCGCGTGAATCACGCGCTCCAGTGGCGCCGGGTATCCGGCGAAGTCGCGCCATTATGGCGAAACCTGCAAAGCCCGCAAGATTGACAAACCACCCGTTCAAGCAGCCGTCCGGCAGAAAACCCCTCAATTACGGGGATTGAAGACCAACTCCGGCTGCACGCCTGTCTTCTGGAATGCCAGTTTTGCTGAGGCATTGAGAACGATAGGCGACTGCATGTTGGCGCGAATTCCGCTTTCGCCAGTATCCCGACTCAAGGTCAACAGCAGCAGGATCTCGCAACCTTCCTGCCAGTTGATCAGTGCGCTCTCCGCATCGTCGAGATCAAGCTTGTAGGGCAATCCCAGCATGCTTGCATCGAGCACATTGAGTACTACCGCCGTATCATCAACCGATTGCAGCCACATCACGACCGGATCAGGACTTTCCTGATGCAGCAGCTTGAAACGCTTGCAGTGCTCGAACCCGGGCAAGCCGGAAGGGAAAGTGATGATGGAGGCCTCATCAATCTCAAGCGTGCCAAAACGGGGGGTGACCAGCTGCATGAGGAACTCCTGACGGTTCAAGTTGCAGCGAATCTAGCCGAAATCCATGGTGAGCGCCAAGCACCTTGCGGACAGACGAATGGTCCCGATATTTTTTTGCAATCCGCGCTAAAGTTCCGCTTAAGCCTGTCGATATATCGCGCAAACCATAGACAGGACCTGACCCCTCGATGGGTCAAGGAGCAAAACCATGAAAATCGACAACACAGGCAAGCCGCTAGGCGCAGTCAATGCGCGAGGCGACGCGCGCGCTGCGAAAGGTGAGGGCCGGGATAGTGCGGCCAGCACCGAGGTGCAGTCCGACAGCGTTGATATCAAGTCGTTCAGCGCCCGCCTCGCCACTCTGGAGGCCGCCCTCTCGACCCAACCCGCCGTGGATGAAGCCAAGGTAGCCGAGATCCGCAAAGCCATCAGCGAAGGGCGATTCAGTGTTCAGGCCGAAGCCATTGCCGACCGCTTGATCGCGAGCGTCAAGGAACTGCTTTCCGACAAGCACTGACGGTTGTCGCACAACGCGGCATACTTCACTGCAACGCCGGCCCGCCGCTAACCCGGCCGCCGGCGTTTTGCATTTGCTCCACCGTCGATACGACCCGCCCTGCCAGAAAGCCCCACCATGACCGCGACTGCACTGCAGACAGCCCTGGAATCCGAGCTGGAATACATCCGCCAGTTCGTCACCCTGCTTGAGCAGGAGCAGGCATCGCTGATTGCCAATACCCTGATGGAGCTTGATCCACTCACCAAGCAGAAAGCGGCGCTCGCACAGACGCTGGAAGCACTGGCCAAGGATCGCAAGCGGCTCTTCGTTGCCAATGGTGTCACTTTGTCGGACGACCCACCCCACCTCATGACCGCGATACGCCTGTTGCCCCCAGAGTTGTTGGCGCCCATTGCCAGCATCTGGGTCAATATCATTCAGGCGGCCCGTCAGGCCAGCGCGCTCAACAATACAAACGGGCAACTGATCGCGACCCGGCAACAACAGAACCAGCAGCTCATGGTCCTGCTACAGGCCAGCCAGCAAGCCAATCTCTCGTACGATGCCTACGGCCAGCCCCGCCTTTCACGGCCAAGCGGTTCACTGGGCAAGGTTTAGGCACCACCCCTATCGTCGGCAAAACAAGCTCAGCCCAGGAGAAAGCATCATGGCGTGGTGGATATTGCTGCTGGCGGGACTATTGGAGATCGGCTGGGCCATCGGGCTCAAGTACTCTGCCGGCTTTACCCGCCTGTGGCCCAGTGTGGCCACGGTAGTTGCCATGGCCGGCAGCATTGCGCTGCTGGGTCTTGCGATGCGAACGCTGCCACTGGGCACTGCCTATGCAGTCTGGACCGGCATTGGCGCCGTGGGCACCGTAGTGCTGAGTATCTGGCTATTTGGCGAAAGTGCCAGCGCCCCGCGCCTGTTGTGCCTGGGCCTGATCGTGGCTGGCATCATCGGCTTGAAGTTTGTCGAGTCACGCTGACCTTAAACAGTCCGAACAAAGGCTGATTGGCTATCGATCAGATCAGGTCTGTGGTGCAGGCAAGGTGGCGACCGCATCTTTGTCATCCGCCAGAATCTGGATGGTCACCCGACGGTTCCTGGCCCGGCCCTCTGGCGTCTCATTGGACTCCATGCCACGATTGTCACTGTAGCCAATTGCCACAAGCCGCTTGGCACCAACGCCACTGGCTTCGAACAGGCGCACCACCGTACCGGCACGGGCCGCCGACAATTCCCAGTTGGATGGAAACTGTGGTGAGGCAATCGGCACGTTGTCCGTGTGGCCTTCGATCTGGATCAGGTTCTGGCTTGGTGCCAGCTTTCGGGCGATGGCAACCAGCGATTCAGACGACTTCGCATCCAGGGTTGCAGAGCCCACAGGAAACAGCAGACTGGCATTCACCTCGATCGTGATGCCGCGGCTGCTCTCGCTAACCCGCACCTGGCCTTCATCAATCAAGGGGGCAAGTCCCTCACGCAGGTCGGTCGCCATCTCCTTCATGGCCTGCGCCCGCTGCGCCCGCTCCTTGATGATCTGCTGAGCCTGGGCAGCCTCGCGGCGATCTTTGTAGGGCAAGGCGATCAAGGTCTGATTGGCGCCGCCAACCTGGGTCTTGATCAAGGAATCCGTGCTGCTTTCGGGGTTGAATGCCACCGTCAGGGAGTTGGAGAGCACTTTGTACTTGCCCTCGTTGACCTGGGAAATGGCATACATCACCACAAAAAAAGCAAACAGCAGGGTGATGAAATCCGCATAGGACACCAGCCAGCGTTCGTGGTTTTCATGTTCTTCCGGCCGTTTCTTGCGCGCCATCGATGCCTCCCCGCCCCAAAGGAAACAGGCCCGGACGAACCGGGCCTGTGGTTCACAATCCTTACTTTAGACTCAGCTGCAAGCTGCTCGCCAGCTTGGCGCCTGCTTCAGCACCAATACTGCGGGCGAACCGTTGCGCCCAGTCTTCACGCGGCGTGAAGTCGACAATATCCTCCGCCTTGATGACATCGCGCGCCACGACATCTGCACTGCCGAAGCCATCTGCCAGTCCCAGCTGCACACCCCGCTCACCGCTCCAGATCAGGCCAGAGAACATGTCCGGCGACTCCTTGAGACGCTTGCCACGCCCCTTGCGGACCACATCGATGAATTGCTGATGCACTTCGCCCAGCATCTGCTTGGCGAACTCAACCTGCTCGGGCGATTGGGGCGAGAACGGGTCCAGAAAGCCCTTGTTATCACCCGCGGTCAGCAGGCGACGCTCGATACCCAGCTTTTCCATGGTACCGGTAAAGCCGAAGCCATCCATCAAAACACCGATAGAGCCAATCAGGCTGGCCTTATCAACGAAAATCTTGTCGGCCGCCACCGCGACATAGTAACCACCAGAGGCACAGATATCCTCGACCACCACGTAGAGCGGGATATCCGGATGCAACTTGCGCTGGCGCTTGATCTCGTCGTTGATCTGGCCGGCTTGCACCGGACTGCCGCCAGGACTGTTGATCCGCAGGATCACGCCCTTGGTGTTCTTGTCCTTGAAGGCATTCCGCAGCCCTTCATTGATGGTATCGGCATTGGCCGGACTGCCGGCGGCGATCACGCCATCCAGATCAATGAGCGCGGTATGCGGGCCCAGGGTCTTTGCTGTCTCGGCACCATCATGGCTACGCCAGGTCACAATGATGGCCAGCACCAGAAACAGCCAGGTGAGACCGGCAAAGCGGAAAAAAATGCTCCAGTTGCGACCTTTGCGCTGCTCCTTCAGGGCCGTCATCAACACCTTCTCAAGCGTCTGGCGTTCCCACTGCGGTTCGTTCTGTTCACTCATTACTTTGCTCTCTTATCATTTTGATAGCGGGGCATCAGGCAGGAAATACACCTCGCCCGCTTCCTCCACCGCAACCAGCTTGGTCAGCCTCGCACCCTTGCAAGGTCCGCCCAGGCACAAGCCTGTATCCGGCCTATAGTAAGCGCCGTGTGTTGCACAGATCAAATAGCTGCGGCTTAGGTCGAAGAAATCACCTTCGTTGAAATCGAGTTCGATCGGAATATGGGCGCACTGGTTCAGATAGGCATGGACCTCGCCTCCCCAGCGCACCACAAACGCCGGCGCGGGGACACCGCGCCATTCGGCATCGAATCGCTTCCCCAGACCACCTTCTGGCAAATCCGCCGAGGCGCAGATGCGCCACTTGCGCGAGGGTGTATCAGCCATGCTTGCGCAACCAGCTGTCCAGCTCGGTAAAGCTGTCAAAGAGGCCCAGAGGGGCCATCGCTGCTAGATCCTCTCTGGGGTGGGCGCCGTAGCTCACGGCCAGTGAGGCGGTGTTGGCATTCACGGCCATCTGCAGATCATGCGTGGTATCACCCACCATGACGGCCCGGCTGGTATCGACCTCCAGCACCTCAAGTAATTCTTCGATCATCTGGGGATGAGGCTTGGAGTGGCACTCGTCGGCACAGCGGGTAGCATCGAAACAGACGCCCAAGCCGGTCTGATCCAGCACACGATCCAGTCCACGGCGTGACTTGCCCGTGGCGACGGCGAGCTGGTAGCCAGCCTGCCGATAATGTGCGAGCGCATCCTGCACGCCCTCGAACAAGGCGATTTCACCGTCTCGCGCCAGATAGTGATGCTTGTAAGCCTCTACAATCCGGGCGATTTGGGTGGTGCTAGCCTGCGGCGCAAGATGCTGCATGGCATCACTCAGGCCATAGCCGATCACAAAACTGGCATCTCGGCGGCTGGGCACCGGCAGGCCCGCATCGGCAAAGGCCAGCTGGATCGAGCTGGTAATCAGCGCCGTAGAGTCGGCGAGCGTGCCATCCCAGTCGAATATCAGCAGATCAAAGCGGCGCGTCATGCCAGCGACTCCAGCTTGTTGAGATAAGTCTGCAACTCGGCTGGCACCTCGGCTTCAAATACCAGTGGCTCAGCTGTCAATGGATGATTCAGACTAAGGCGCCATGCGTGCAGGAACATGCGCTTGAGCCCTTCCCGCGCGAGTTGCTTGTTATGGGGGAAGTCCCCGTACTTTTCGTCGCCCAGAATCGGAAAGCCCGATTGGGCGCAGTGCACGCGGATCTGATGTGTCCGCCCCGTCTTGAGTTCGCACTCCAGCAAGGTGGCACCACGATAACGGGCGCGGCGATTGAAGATGGTGTGCGACTCCATACCGTCGGGCGTTACCGATACCCGTCGCTCGCCGTCTTCGGTCACGTATTTGTTCAGCTTGAAACGCACGTGGCGGCGGCCATCGGGGAACTCGCCCTTCACCAGCGCCAGATAGCGTTTGTCCATACCGCGATCGTTGCGCAGCAGCTCGTGCAGCGCGACCAGTGCGCTGCGCTTTTTGGCAATCATCAATACGCCCGAGGTCTCCCGATCAAGCCGGTGTACCAACTCCAGAAACTTGGCTTGGGGACGCTGCGCCCGCAGCTGCTCGATCACACCAAAACTGACACCGCTCCCGCCATGTACGGCCAGGCCTGCAGGTTTGTTGACCACCAGAAGCGCGTCGTCTTCGTATAGAACAGGGAGTGCAGGGCCTCGCGCGGCGGCCGGGTCCGTCTTGCCGGCGTTTTCCGAAAGGCGGATCGGCGGCACACGGATGACGTCACCATCGGCAATCCGGTAGGTGGCATCGGCCCTGCCCTTGTTCACGCGGACCTCTCCGGAGCGGATGATCCGGTAGACCAGCGTCTTGGGCGCGCCCTTGAGATGCTTGACCAGATAGTTGTCGAGCCGCTGGCCTGCTTCTTCGGCCGTGACGGTCAGGTATGAGACTTTGCTAGGGGTGTCCATCTGGCATATACTCACGACGTCCTGAAACCTAGGCAGACCGGTATTGTTTGGCCCGTCTGGCTTGAAGGATCGTCCGTTAATACCGCGGGGTCAAAAGCACCAGCGGTTCTGTAAAGCGACGGATTATCTCACGCGCGACCGACTCGCGCGGCCTTGCCCGCTCTTTCCCCGCGTCTTTTTCTCTCTTGCCGTGTCCATCAACGTGGTCACCCAGCGCGCAAGGCAGACGCAAGCGCTTCATGCGCCGCACCCGGGAGAGCCTCGGCATCGCCGACCAGTCGGTGCGGTTAACGTCGTTCACCGGCAAGCAACGACGACACTGTGACAAAACGCACGACCGGACACCGCAGGCTGATGTTTCTTGCAGACATCAGCCGCTAATACCAAGAACACACCCGTGCGCGGCGACGACTTTCGGCCGCGACGACCTGAAGCAACCCAGGATTCACCGCCTTGCCTATCACACCGCAACGCCTTACCGCCTGAGTCTTCCCTGACGGCTTACCCCCGTCGGTGTGTTCGCCCGTGCCTGTCCGGCGGCGGGAGAACGAAACATGAAACGCATGCTGTTCAATGCGACGCAAGCCGAAGAGCTGCGCGTCGCCATTGTTGACGGTCAGAAACTGATCGACCTCGACATCGAGACCGTCGGCAAAGAACAACGCAAGAGCAATATCTACAAAGCCACCATCACCCGCATCGAGCCCTCGCTCGAAGCCTGCTTTGTCGATTACGGTACCGACCGCCACGGTTTCCTCCCTTTCAAGGAAGTTGCCCGCGCCTACTTCAAGGACGGCGCCGATGGCCGTTCGCGCATCCAGGATGCGCTCAAGGAAGGCATGGAGCTGATCGTCCAGGTTGAAAAGGACGAACGCGGCAACAAGGGCGCCGCCCTCACCACCTTCATCTCGCTGGCAGGCCGTTATCTGGTCCTGATGCCCAACAACCCGCGTGGCGGTGGCGTATCGCGCCGTATTGAGGGTGAGGAGCGTCAGGAACTGCGCGCTACCATGGACCAACTCGACGTGCCGAGCGGCATGTCCATCATTGCCCGCACCGCCGGCATCGGCCGCACCGCCGAAGAGCTGCAATGGGACTTGAACTACCTGCTGCAACTGTGGCGCGCCATTGAAAACGCCGCCGGTTCGCAAAGCGGCCCGTTCCTGATCTATCAGGAAGGCAGCCTTGTAATCCGCGCCATCCGCGATTACTACCAGCCCGATATCGGCGAAATCCTCATCGATACCGAGTTCGTCTGCGATCAGGCCAAGCAGTTCATGAGCCATGTGATGCCCGGTTTCGTGAACCGCGTGAAGCTCTACAAGGACGATGTCCCGCTGTTCTCGCGCTTCCAGATCGAACACCAGATCGAAACAGCCTACTCGCGTGAAGTGGCCCTGCCATCAGGCGGCGCCATCGTGATCGACCACACCGAAGCCTTGGTGTCGGTGGACGTGAACTCGGCGCGCTCGACCAAGGGCGGCGATATCGAAGAGACCGCGCTGCGCACCAACCTCGAAGCCGCCGACGAAATCGCCCGCCAGCTGCGCCTGCGCGACCTGGGCGGCCTCATCGTCATCGACTTCATCGACATGGAAAAGGCCGGCAACCAGCGCGAGGTGGAAAACCGTCTGCGCGAAGCCCTGCACCATGATCGTGCCCGCGTCCAGACCGGCAAGATCTCGCGCTTCGGCCTGATGGAACTGTCGCGCCAGCGCCTGCAACCGAGCCTGGGCGAAACCGCTCACCAGCCTTGCCCTCGCTGCCATGGCACCGGCTTCATCCGCGGTACCGAATCGTCGGCCCTGCACATCCTGCGCATCATCCAGGAAGAGGCGATGAAGGAAAACACGGGCGCCGTACACGCACAGGTGCCGGTCGATGTAGCTACCTTCTTGCTCAACGAGAAGCGTGCCGACATCTTCTCGATCGAATCGCGCCTCAAGGTCAACGTGGTGCTGATTCCGAACATGCACCTCGAAACACCCAACTACAGCATCATCCGCCTGCGCCACGACGATCTGAACCAGATCGACGAAGTGCTGCCCTCGTACAAGATGGTTGAAGCCCCGCCAGAGGAAGAGCACCACCACGGCAAGGGCAAGCCCGAAGCCGATGCCAAGCCGCGTCAGGAAGCGGCTGTCAAGGGTATCACCCCGTCGCAGCCCGCCCCGATCGCACAGGAAAAGGCACCCGTCGTCGAAGCCAAGCCGGGCCTGCTGGCTCGCATCGTCAGCTGGTTCAAGGGCGAAGAAGCAGAAGCCGACAAGCGCCCCGTTCCAGCCAACAAGACTGGTCGCGAGCGCGGTGGCAATCGTCGCGGTGAAGGTGGCCGTCGCGATCGTAACGGCGAGCGCAACAACGAACAGCGCAATGAAGGCCGTCGCAACGAAGGCCGCGGTGGTGGCAAACCACGTATCGAGGAAGACGAACAGCCACGCGAAAAGCGCGAAGGTCGTCGCGAACGCGGCGAAGGTCGCAATAACGAACGTGGCGGCGAAGGCCGTGGGGATCGTCAGGCGCAGAATGAATCGCGCCAGAGCGAGCCGCGCGAAGCCCGTGAGCCGCGTCAGCCCCGTGAGCCACGTGCACCGCGTGAGGCCGGCGAAGCCCGCGCCGAGCGTGAGCCGCGTGAGGGCCGGGCAGAACGTGAACCGCGTGCCGAGCGCGAGCCGCGGGAACCACGCGAGCCACGCCAGCAGAATGAATCACGCAAGGCGCAAGCCGAGGCACGTCAGGCAGCCGCCGCTGCAGCAGCCGAGGCAGGTGAACTGCCAGTGCAACAGAATCTGCTGCCGGCCGATGGCCAGGCGCCTGAAGCCGCCGAGACCAGCGAAGGTCGCGGTCGTCGCCGTCGCGGTCGTCGTGGCGGTCGTGGTGAGCGCAATGCCGAAGGTACGCAAGCCACACAACAGGGTGAAGGCCTTGATCTGGGGACGGAAGCCGCCAGCGTCGAGACGGGTAACGTGGAGGCCGTCGCACCTGCGCCGGTATCCGTGCCAGTAGCAGCGCCCGCCGAGCGCGCTGAAGTTGTGCCCGAAGTGACCCTCCCCGCTGCCGAAGAAGTCAGCCCGGTCGCGTCTGCAGTCGCAGAAGCCGCAGAAGTTGCTGCCCAGGTCAGCGAGGCCCCTGTGGAGGCCGTCGCTTCTGCACCTGTAGCCGCAGAAGCTGCCCCGGTGGTTCAGGCGGAAGTCGCACCGGCACCGGCCGTGCCGACGCCTGAGGTAAGCCCTGTGGCCATGGCAGAAGCCGAGACGGTTGCCGAGCCCCTGCCGAAGGTCGTCGCGGAGGTGGCGCCTGTCGCTGCACCTGCACCCAAGCTACCGGAAATTGCCAGCCCGGAAGCCGTCGGTCTGGTACAAGTCAGCACCAAGGCTTTCGAGCCGGTTGATGTGGCACCGGTCGAGCTGCCGACACGTCGTCGTCGCAGCGAGGTCAAGCCGGACTTGGCTGCCACGCCGGCCTCGCAAGAGCCGCTGGTAATGGTGGAAACCAAGTCTGAATAAACCGCACGTGGCCGGGTAACCGGCTGCAAACAAGAAAGGGCACCAACCGGTGCCCTTTCTTGTTTTGCGCTTTACCCGCTTAGCGTGCAGGCAGCGGTATGAATTCGGTCTCGCCAGGCACGGCGGGGAACCCACCCTCACTCCAGCGCTGCTTGGCGGCCTCGATCAGCTCGCGCCGGCTGGCGACAAAGTTCCACCAGATGAAGCGCGGACCATCCAGCGGCTCACCGCCCAGCACCAGCAAGCGTGTTTCCTGCTGCGCGCTGACCGTCACGGTGACACCGGGTTGCAGAACCGCCAGCTGTCCAGGCAGCAGAGCGACACCATCAATTTCGATGGCGCCACTGGCCAGATAGACGCCACGCTCCGCATGATCAGCCGGGATCTCGAACTGTGCACCCGCCTCCAGTTCACCCGCAACATACAAGGTATCGCCGTAAGTGTGCACGGGAGAGAGCTGCCCATAGGCACGGCCCAGAATCACGCGCAGCTGCACGCCCGGCGTGATGATCAGCGGTAAGCTGGCTGCGGGATGGTGCCAGAAGCCCGGTTCTGCCTGCTCATCCTTCATCGGTAACGCAAACCAGGTCTGAATCCCGTGGATACGCTGGCCGCTGGCACGCACATCGTCCGGCGTGCGCTCGGAGTGAGTCACGCCATGACCTGCTGTCATCCAGTTCACATCACCCGGTCGGATGACCTGTTCGTTGCCCAGACTGTCGCGATGGAAGATTTCACCTTCATAGAGATACGTCACCGTGGCGAGGCCGATATGCGGGTGCGGGCGCACATCCATGCCCTGCCCCGGCGCAAAGACCGCCGGCCCCATATGATCGAAGAAGATAAATGGGCCGACTGCCTGCACAGGCAATGACGGTAACAGGCGCTTAACTGAGAAGCCGCCTATGTCTTTCTCATGCGGCTTGAGCAAATGCAGGATGGACATGCGTCACTCCTCTCAAAATTTGCCGGCGCGGAAATCTTCCACTGCCTGGATGACTTCTTCACGGGTATTCATGACAAAGGGTCCCCATTGCGCGATCGGCTCACGTAGCGGCTTGCCCGCGATCAGTAGAAAACGGGTCAACATATCGCTCGCTGCCACACGGATCAGATCGTGGCCATCGCGGTTGTCAAAGATGGCCATCTGCCTCGGCTTGACGACTTGTCCACGCGCACCCAGCGCCGCCACACCCTCATATACATAGGCAAAGGCGTTGTAGTTGGATGGCAACACGTGCTCAAAGGTAGATCCGGGCTGAAGCGTGACATCCAGATATACGGGCTCCGTGTCGCCCTTCTGTACCGCACCATCGACGCCGGCAAAATGCCCCGCGATTACCCGCACCTGTGCATTCGGCATGGTTACTTCAGGAATCTCGCTGGCCGGGATATCGCGATAACCGGGTTCGCCCATTTTGCTGCGGCCGGGCAGATTGACCCAGAGCTGGAATCCTTGCATCAAGCCGTTTTCCTGCTCGGGCAATTCCGAATGAACGATACCGCGAGCCGCCGTCATCCATTGCACGCCACCGGGACCAAGCAGCCCCTCATTGCCCGCGTTATCACGATGGCGCATGCGGCCAGCGAGCATGTACGTCACGGTCTCGAAGCCGCGATGCGGGTGATCGGGGAAGCCGGCCAGATAATCATCCGGGTTATCGCTCTCGAAGTAGTCGAGCATCAGGAAGGGATCGAGGCGCTGCTGCAGATCGGGGGTGAGTACGCGCAGCAGCTTGACGCCCGCGCCATCCGAAGTCGGCATACCGTTGGCAATACGCTCGACCTCACGGGTCTGCCCCGCCTTGGCATTCGCCATTGGGGTCGTCGCTTGCACCGTTTTGGCTGATGTGGTTTCCATATGACGCCATCCCTTTCAGTGATTCTGATCAGATGATCAGCTTGATGGTCGCCATTGTTGCGCGACCATCATGGCAGGGATAGCGAAATGAACTGGTTTGATTGTTCTGAAAAACTGAATGACCAGACAAACCTCAAGCCGCTGCGGCCAGCGGGACTTCGCCACGATCAACCTGGTCCGCCGAAGTCAGCAGCGACTGCACGGCACGCTCGAACAGCGGCGCGGCCTCCACAAAACGGGCGCGGCCGGTACGCATCAGGCGCAGGAAGGTACGCACTGTCACCATGGCCGGCTTGCTGTCGCCTTCGATGGTCAGCACCAGATTGGTTTCCGAGGGGTTGATCCAGTTGAGGCGAGCCTGATTGGGTTTGCCGGCAAGATTGATCTCGATGGCCACCCCGCTCTTGAGTCGCGCCATGGCTTCGGCATCAGGATCCAGCTCCGCGCCGTCTGCGCCTGCCATCACACTTGCCAGCGCCCCGCCAGTCTCGGCGGCCATCTCGCCGGTCTGATCCAGCACCTGATCCAGCAGGTTCAGCTCCACTTCCAGCTCGCGTATGGTCTGATCCAGCACATCCCGATTGACCTCGCCACGCGAGACACGTGCCATGGCATTCGGGTCTACGGGAGACTGCGCACCAAAGCGCTCGCGCATCTGCTCGATCGAGGGCACCACCGCTGCCACCTGGCTGGTGCGCAGGGCATGGGTATGGGCATCGATCAACCACGATTGCAAAGCCTGCTGTTGCGGCTGGGTCCAGCCGATCAGTTCGATACCTTCTTTGAGCGTCTTGAGCAGGGTAGGAATCTGGCCAAGCAAGCGATCACGCTCGGGCTTGCTCATTTTGGGCGCAATGCTCCAGATCAGATCCGGGATCAGCATCCAGAAGCGGCCCGCCTTGGCCGGATCGTTCTGCTCGGCATGGGCAATAGCGTGTGCCCAGCCATTGATCAGGAAATCATGCAGATACGGGTCCAGGGTGAGGCCGGTGAGGGTGTCGGCAATCGCCGCCGTGGTGCGTGCAAACTGAAGAGTACGGCTTTCAGCGGCTTCCACCGCTTGCACCGCCTTTTCAACCTGCTCGTCCGCGGCGCGCAGCTGACGCGCGATAAAGGTATCGAACTCGTCGAGCATCTTCGAGAACAGACCGACATTCTCGTGCTCTTCGGCCAGCAGGCGCTCGATGATCTGACGGATTTCGGTCGCCATCGCCTCGGTATTGGCGCCGGCCTTTTCCAGACCTACCGAGATCGAACCGATACGGTTGACGAGCACGCGAGCCGGATGGTGATGCTGGGTGAACATCGCCGGGTCCATCAGCGCGATCTTGAGCACCAAGAACTGCAGGCGGCCCAATTGGGCACGTACTTCGGCCGGCACCTGATCATCACGCAGGATGAACTCGAACAGCATGGCCACCACGTCGATGATCATCTGTTCGTTCACGCCCTTGGCCATCTCGGTCAGGCTGGCGTGATTCTCCATGATGAGATTACGGACCTCACCATCCTCCCCGTACATCTCATCCACGCTGGGCGTGGCATGACGCTGCATGCCGCTGATCGAGGCAGTGAGCACCTGACGGGCCTGGGTACTGCCCTCCAGGGGACTACCGGCGATCTCCGGCGCCCTGCCACTGCGGAAGAAACCGCGCAGTGCATTGCCGACGCGCTCCGTACCCGCGAGCCAGCCCGAACGCGCCATCTGTGTAAAACCACCCGCCGGGCCAGGTGACGAGGTCGCCTGGGCGCCGACATTCGCTTCCATCGATGCCGCACCACCTGATCCACTGCCCTGATCCGTAGCGGCATCGGCATGGCCAAAGGCATAGCCCGGACGACGCACCATCTGCATCAGCCTGTCTACCTGACCACCGAAGCCCGCCTGCGAGGGGCCGGCGGCTTGTCCACCACCGGATTGCGCGGCCATGGCACCCTGTGCCTGTCCATAAGGGCTGCCCGCCACGCTACCCTGAGGATAGCTATCCACCGGGCCGGACATGTCCTGATCACCCGATGCCGTTTCATCCAAGGGGCCGGCTGGGGCGGACTGCCTGCGCGGGGCCGGCGTGTGGCTCACCCGGGTCTTGAGCTCCACGGCAATCCCGTAGTCCGCCAGAATATCGTTGAGATCAGCGTAGAGACGCTTGACGGGTTCGACCAGATCCTCACAAACCTGATCAATCAGCGTGGTCGATGTTTCCTCATCCAGACTCAGCTGCTCCACCGCAGTAAAGAAGGCACGCGAAATCAGGTAAGGACGGAACGGGTTCTCTCGCTCCTGAATGTTTTCCTGATCAAACAGCAAAGCCACGCGGATATTGAGATCACGCAGCGATTCCTCAGCCGCATTGCGGTAGCGCTGGGTTACCTGCCCGATATGCAACTCGCCCTCAACCACATTGGCGTCGACGAGCGAGAGAGACGACTGGGAGATCGGCGCACTGAACGTGGGCCGGAAATTACTGAAAGCGGTGCGGAAAGCCCGATTGAGCAGCTGCTCCATGCTCTGCACTGCCTGGCTTTGTATCGTATTGCCGTGGTGACCCAGCGCGGCGCGCGCCTCAAGATAGCGGCGCTGATCCCTGGAAGAGGTCGACTTGTCCGCCTTCTCGTAAAGGCGCTGGGTGCTGACTGGAAATACTGCCCGCAAGGCCTCCGTATAGCCGCGCAGGAACTCGGTTCGCGTAGCGCTCAATATGTCGTTGCGATCCATGGCTTTCCTTCTCTCCCGTGCGGCGTCAGCTTATCGTTATTTGCCGGCCGGGACGGGTTCATCCAGATAGTCTAGACGCCCGATCAGCACCCTGCCGGTCTCGTATTACATAGGCGCTATTGTACGAGCCGCCCATGCCGACCACCAAGCAGTCCACGGTACTAACGTACGATATTCCTCTCATCCCTAAGTCGTATGGACAAGCGCAAACACTCCTTAGCGCGCCTGCGGCGAGGCCATCGCCTCTAGTCTGGCCAGCAAGACCTCGCTGACAGGCTCTCGCGGCATGCGCGCAGCCAGATCGGCACACGCGTGCTGTATCTCCCGGCTCTCCAGCAAGGTCATCAGCCGCTCGGCCCAGATTGCCTTACTGTCTCTGGTCGATACGGTCAGGCCTGCACCCAGCCGGCTGATTCGTCGCGCATTGTCAAACTGATCATGAGCAAACGGGACAAGCAGCTGTGGCACACCCGCCGCAAGACATTGGGCCAGAGTCCCGATCCCGCCGTGGTGGACAAAGGCTGCCACCTTGGGCATGAGCAGATCAAACGGCACGTAGCTGACATGTCGTACATGTTTGGGCAAAGGATCAGGCAGCTGCTCACGCCAGGGCGTGATCAGGATGGCTCGCCGCCCCAGTGCATGGCTAGCCTCGATGGCCCGTTCAAAGAATGCACGGCCGTGGGCCATGGCGGAACCCGGAGTGAAGGCAATGGGTGCGGGGCCCGCCTGGATGAATCTTGCCAGCAAGGGGTCCAGTACCGCACCGGGCGGGGCCGCCAACATGGTGAAATGGGTACAGGAGGTATTCGCCGGCCAGTCGGCCTGCACCGGCGCAAACCAGTCGGGGAAAGCGCCAATGACGCAGTCGGGCGAATGCATCCAGCTTCCCATCACATTGCTTGCTGGCGGCAAGCCCAGGCGCGCGCGCAGTGCATTGAAATCCGGCTTGATCATCCGGTCGAGTACCAGCCGGCTCACGGCCGCCATGGCGACGCGGCGGAACCAGGCTGGCATGCTCGCCAGCCAGGCCAGTCCGGGCAATGCGGGCGGCGCCATCGCCGAGAGAAAGTTGGCCGGGGAGAGATGGATCGTCGCCAGCGGCACGCGATGAGTCTCCTGTACCAGTCTCGCGGGCCAGGCCAGGGTGCTGCCTATCAGGATGGTGTCAGGCCCCAGATGTGCAGTGAGGGCGTGGTAACAGGCTTCGAGCTGTTGCTGCATGGCCGCCCAGATCAGGGGAAAACCGCGACGTGGGTGCCAAAGGTCTGGGTTACCGACAATCGCTTCATAATCGGCCAAGTCGCCAATGGGTACAAAGCGTAAGCCAGCCCTCAGGATGCGGTCCTGAAAATAGGGCGATGCAAACAGGGTGACATGATGGCCACGCTGTCGCAGTGCCTGGCCTATTGCCATGAACGGGTGAACATCGCCGGCACTGCCGGCACAGGCAATCAGAACATTCATCGGGCTCGGCGTTCAGGCTTGGGCAGGTTAGACACGGGCCGTATTGTCGCTGATTGCCGTCCCCCATGCTCGCGCGCCGTGCCCGTGTATGGGTGAGCGCCGGGTGGCCCATGGGGCGCATGCTAGAATCGGGTCTTCACTCGCGATGCCCACCATGAACCTGCTAGCTCTCGATACCGCGACCGACTCCCTCTCGCTTGCCTTGCGCTACAAGGGGGAGCTCATCACCCGTGAATGGCAGGCACAGCAGCGCCATGCCGAGCTGGCCCTGCCTGAAATCATGGCCCTGCTCGCCGATGCCGGTGCCAGCCTGAAGGCACTGGATGGCATTGCACTATCGGTCGGCCCCGGTTCGTTTACCGGCTTGCGGATAGGCTGCGGCATCGCACAAGGCCTCGCTTTCGGGCTCGATATCCCGGCGCTGGGTGTCAACACCCTCGCCGCCATGGCCGCAGACCGGCATGAAGATGCGGTGCTGGTGGCACTGGATGCCAGGATGGGCGAGTTATATCTGGCGGCATTCTGCCGTAATGCCGAGGGATGGGATGAACGCGTCACCACCCGCGTCTGCCGGCCCGATGATCTACCTGATCTACCTGATCTGCCTGATGGCCGCTGGCTCGGTGTCGGCAGCGGCTTTGTGGTCCATGCGGAGAGGCTGACACAGCGCTATGAAGCGGCACTTTCCGGTGTGGATGCAGCGCAACTGCCGCATGCCCGCGGGGTGCTCGCGCTGGCGGAGCCGCAGTTTCTAGCCGGCCTAGCCAAGCCTGCGGATCAACTGGAGCTGGTGTATATCCGGGACAAGGTAGCCCTCAAGACCAGCGAGCGCGTGGCACAGGGCATGAAAGCCTAGACCTGCCCACGTAGCGCCAGGGAATCAGACCGGGAGTTCGTAGACTTCGACCGAGGAGATCGAATCCACAATGTTGAGGTCCACCCGAGTGGACAGATCAAAGGAGTAGAAGTCCCTGATCGCTTCGAACTGGCTCACCCCCAACGCCTCGAACGCCGGCTCAAGGCGCTTCATTACATCGCGCGCGCGCTGGACGACATCCGGGTTCGTGCCCGAAACAAAGACACGCCCATCGAGCACAAAGCCGGCACTCAACATAGCCCCTTCGACCATTGTCCACAGCTTGCGGCAGAGGTCATAAGGCAGGCACAGGTAATCCAGATTGATCACGATACCGATGCTGGACTGAGGATTGGGCATGGTGTGTTGCACAGGAACGTAGGAAGACCAGCCGATTATGCTCGCCTCGCTTTATGCCGAGCGGGTAAATTCAGGCCAGAAGATGTGAATATTGCAGATTACTGGAAAACAATGAATCCGCTGATTGAATACCGCCCCTTGCAAGCGGCTGATCTGCCTGCCGTGGCGGAAATCGAGACCACCTTGCAAGCCTTTCCCTGGACCGCGATGCAGTTCGCCAGCTCGCTGACTGCCGGGCATAAGGCCTGGGTCGGAACCGAACAGGGCATGGTGATCGCTTATGCGGTGGTCGATCTGGTCCTGGATGAGCTGTCGCTACTCACGATCGGCGTCCATCCCCAGTGGCAACGTCGCGGCATTGCACGGAAGCTGGTCGAACTGTGCATGGACTACGGCGCCGAGAACGGCGCTGCCATACTGTTGCTGGAGGTGCGCAAAAGCAATCAGGCCGCGCAGGCGCTTTACCGGCGCCTTGGCTTTGTGCAGACCGGTCAGCGCAAAGGCTACTACCGTGCCCACGAAGGCCGCGAAGATGCGATCCTGATGGCCTTGACGCTGGACGAAGGTGGACGATGAGTACCGAGCATACCCCGCAGATACTCGAAGAGCTGGATCTACTGCCCCTATGGGTACGCCGCGAGCTACTGGCACAAGCTGACGAAGCGGCGACCGCTGGCGCGTCAGCCCCCCCCGCCGCCATCACCGAGATCATCGCGTCCCGTCCTGACCCCGCGCCGACGATTGCCCCGCGTAGCCTCTCTTCCGCCGCGGCCGTCATTGCGCCGCCCGGCAAGCCCGATGCTGCAGTAGAAGAGGACACCGCCAAAGCATTAGACCACCGCGCTCGGGCAACCCGGATTGCGCAGTTGGACTGGGCGACGCTGCAAACCGAGGTAAGTGGCTGCACCGCCTGCGGGCTGTGCAAATCCCGCAGCAAGACTGTGTTCGGTGTTGGCAATCCGCAAGCCGACTGGCTGGTGGTTGGCGAAGCACCAGGAGCGGAAGAAGACCGCCAAGGCGAGCCCTTCGTGGGCCAGGCAGGCAAGTTGCTGGATAGCATGCTGACCAGCATCGATCGCAGCCGCAGCGAAAATGTCTACATCCTCAATACGCTCAAATGCCGCCCACCGCAGAACCGGAATCCTGAACCGGACGAGCTGGCACTTTGCGCGCCCTTCCTGCACCGCCAGATCGAATTAATCCAGCCCAAACTCATCTTCGCCGTTGGCCGCTTTGCCGTGCAGACCATCCTGGGGCGCGAAGCCACCATCTCCAGCCTGCGCGGCAAACTGCACGATTACCGCGGCATTCCGGTGGTGGTCAGTTATCACCCGGCGTATCTGCTGCGCAATCTGCCCGACAAAGCCAAGGCTTGGCAGGACTTGGTCCTGGCGACGCAAACACTGGGCGACAAGGGCTGACAAGCGCCTACGCGTTACCCGCAGGCAACAGGCTATCCGGTGCGTAGCTGGGTTGGCTGTTGCCGGACTCGTGCATATCGGCCAAGAACACATGTGCCGCCAGTAGCCCCACTTGCATGCGCGGGCTGAAACCGGGCGGATAGATGGCCTGACCGCGTTCATCGCAGAGCTGCCAGTCGCCCGCATGCTCCCGGCAATAAGCACTGGCTTCGCGTTCGCTGCGGAAGCAATAGACGGTGTTGGTATCAAAACAGAGCGCGTAGATCATGGTTTCCCTCCGCGCCCTGCCCGGCTTGACAGAACTTGGTCAGCCGTCGAGCGCTGCTTCGAGTACCGCGATGAATCGTGCGTTTTCTTCCGGCAGCCCGATCGAAACGCGCAGGCTGTCTCTCATACCATAGCTCGCCAGCGGCCGGATGATGACACCTTGTTCGAGCATGTAGCGATTCAGTGCCGGGCCATCACCCACATGGAAGGTGATGAAGTTGCCATAGCTGGGAATGAAGGGCACACCCAGGCGTACGAATGCCGCCGTGATCTGTGCCATGCCCTCAGCATTGATACGCACGGTTTCGCGCAGGAAATCCAGATCATCCAGCGCCGCCACCGCCGCCGCCTGCGCTAGGCTGTTCACATTGAACGGTTGGCGCACACGATTCATCAGATCGGCCACCTCGGGTGAAGCCATGGCAAAGCCGATGCGCGCGCCAGCCAGCCCGTATGCCTTGGACAAAGTGCGGCTGATGATCAGATTGGGGAAGCGCTGCAACAGCGCAATCGAATCCAGACGCTTTTCCTTGGGCAGGAATTCGGTATACGCCTCATCCAGCACAACCAGCACCTGCGGCGGACATTTTTCGAGGAACTCGACCACATCGCCGGGGCGGCATAGCGTGCCGGTGGGGTTGTTGGGGTTGGCAATGAACACCAGCTTGGTATCGGGCTGGATCGCCGCCAGCATGGCATCCAGATCATGGCCATACTCCACCGCGCGCACCTCGATCCCCCTCGCACCGACGGCCTGTGTGGCCAGCGGGTACACGGCAAACGAGTATTGCGAATACACCACGGTATCCGCCGGCGTCAGGAAAGTACGGGCAGCCAGCTCCAGAATGTCGTTGGAACCATTACCGAGCACCAGCTGGTTGGGGGCCACACCAAAACGACGGGCGATGGCGGCTTTGAGTTCAAAACCATTGCCATCCGGGTAGCGGGACAAATCATCCATCGCAGCCAACATCGCGGCCTTGGCTTTGGGGCTGATTCCCAGCGGGTTCTCATTGGAAGCGAGCTTGACGATGCTGGCCTCGTCCAGACCCAGTTCACGTGCCAGTTCCGAGGTGGGTTTGCCGGGCACATAGGGTGCAATCGCGCGGATGTATTCAGGAGCGAGATGGGTCAGCGACATGGTGGTGATCTCTAGGTACGTTTTCAGTCTGCCGCCACGGTCAGCCGTGGCCAGCGTTGCATAAAGGCTTTATTGGTCAAACGAGCTTCAAACTGCCGGCGGCTGACACCATGTCGGTTGTGCCGCAGGGTCAGGCTGT